>NZ_JBHTTU010000040.1:0-76724 GCF_042794375.1 Kitasatospora sp. NPDC056531
GCCCGGGCCGGCCTCGGCCTGCTGACCTGCGCCGCCGTCGTGCTCGCGCTGACCGGCGGCCCCGAGCCCGCCGGGCCGGACGCCCACCGGGCCGCGCCGCCGCTGCCCGGGGCGGTCCCGGCCGACTCGGACGTCCCGACGGCCTACCGCGGCATGATCGAGGAGACGGCCCGGCGCTGCCCCGAGCCGGAGGTCACGCCGATCCTGCTGGCCGCGATGCTCAAGGCCGAGAGCGGCTTCGACCCGAACGCGGCCCGCCCGGAGACCGGCGAGTACGGCATCGCGATGTGGACGCCCGCCGTCTTCGACGCGTGGTCCAAGGCCGCCAACCACCCCGGTCCCAAGTCCTACCTGGACCCGGGCGACGCGATCGCCGCGATGGGCAACTACGTCTGCTGGCTGGACCAGCAGCTCAAGCGACGCGGCTTCAGTCGCGACCTGCCCGCCCTGGTCACCGCCGCCTACCGCACCAGCGACAAGACCGTGGCGGCCGCCGGGGGCGTCCCGGAGCGGGTCCGGCCGCACGTCGACAAGGTGCTCGGTTACCTTGCCGACTACGGCGGGTGACTGCCCATATCGGGATGAGTCGTGCCACATCCATACGTATCCCGGCGCGGGCACCCGGGTGACCGACCCATGGTCTGGGATCCTCGGCCGCATGATCACGAAGCTCCGCGCGGTCACCGCGCAATGGACCGTCGTCGTCCCCGTGGTGGCGTTCGTCGTCCTCGCCCTGACCTGGCACGAGAACCTGCCCGGCTGGGTGGTGGGCGTGGTCGCGTGCTTCCTGGTCGGTGCCGTGCTGGCCGCCGTGCACCACGCCGAGGTCATCGCGCACTGGACCGGGGAGCCGTTCGGATCGCTCGTGCTCGCGGTGGCGGTCACCGTGATCGAGGTCGCGCTGATCGTGACGCTGATGGCCGACGGCGGGGACAAGTCCGCCACCCTGGCCCGGGACACCGTGTTCGCCGCCGTGATGATCACCTGCAACGGGATCCTCGGCCTGTCCATCCTGGTGGCCGCGATCAAGTACCGCACCGCCGTCTTCAACGCCGAGGGCACCGGCGCCGCGCTCGCCTGCGTCGCGACCCTCGCCACGCTCAGCATGGTGCTGCCGACCTTCACCACCAGCGCGCCGGGCCCGCAGTTCTCCACCACCCAGCTGAGCTACGCGGCCACCGCCTCGCTGGTGGTGTACGGGCTGTTCGTGACGACCCAGACGCTGCGGCACCGGGACTACTTCCTGCCGGTCACCGCCGAGGGCAAGATCCGGGTGGACGACGACGAGCACGCGAGCCCGCCCACCCTCCGGGCCGCCGGGCTCAGCCTGTTGCTGCTGGGCGTCGCGCTGGTCGCGGTGGTGGGCCTGGCCAAGGGCGTCTCGCCGACCATCGAGTCCGCGGTGGAGGACGCCGGGCTGCCGAACGCCCTGGTCGGCGTGGTGATCGCCATGATGGTGCTGCTGCCGGAGACCATCGCGGCGCTGCGCGCGGCCCTGCGCAACCGGGTGCAGACCAGCCTCAACCTGGCCCTGGGTTCGGCGCTCGCCAGCATCGGCCTGACCATCCCGGCGGTCGCCATCGCCTCCGCCTGGCTCTCCGGCCCGCTCGTCCTCGGCCTGGACCCGGCGTACATGGTGCTGCTGACGCTGACCGTCGTGCTCGGCACCCTGACGGTCATCCCGCGCCGGGCGACCATGCTCCAGGGTGCGGTGCACCTGGGGGTGCTGGCGGAATTCGTGGTGCTGGCGGTGAACCCCTGAGGGCCCGTCCGCCGTACTCCCGGGTGGAAGCCCCTGGCCCGTCCCCCCGTACGGGCCAGGGGCTTTTTGGGGTCTGTCCTGCGGGTCCTTGCCTGATCCGACGAAACCCACAAGACAGGCCCTGCTGCCGCGCCCCCGGTGCCGGACCCCGCAGGGTGCGCCGGCCGTGGTCACGGCGGGGAGCCCCCGTCCCGCGGTTGTCCGCGGGCAGGGGCCCCGTGGTGCCGCGGCTCAGACGCGGCGTGCGGCCTCCGGAGGGCTCAGACCCCCGGAAGCCGCGGCCTCAGGCTCGGACGCCTCAGGAGGTGCGGCGACGGCGGGTGTAGACCACCGCGCCCGCGCCGGCGACCAGCAGGGCGGTGCCGGCGCCCGCGTACAGCAGGGTGCCGTCGCTACCGGTGGTGGCCAGCTTCTTGCCGTCCGAGGCGGCGCCCGGGATCGGGGTCGGGACGCTGACCTTGGCGGGCACGACCAGGGGCTGGTCCGGGCTGACCGTGGTACCGGTTCCGGGGTGCACCGGCACGGTGGCGGTCGGAGCGGTGGACGGGCCGGCGCTCGGGGCGGTGCTGGGCGCGTCGCTCGGGGCGTCGGTCGGAACGTCGGCGGCCGGGGTGGTCGGCGCGGGGGTCGCCGGGGTCGTCGCCGGCGGCTGGGTGGCCGGGGTGGTGGTCGGGGTGGCCGAGTGGGTCGGCTCGGGGGTGTGGGTCGGCGCCGGGGTGTGCGACGGCGTCGGCGTGGCGGTGTGCGAGGGGGTGGTGCTCGGCACGGCGGTCGGGCTGGCCGACGGGGCCTTGGTCGGGGTGGCGGTCGGCGAGGGCTTGCCGGTCGGGGCCGGGGTCTTGCCGCCGCAGTCGACCTTGAAGACCTTGTGCTTGGGGTTGCTGACGTCTGGGTTCTCCGGCAGCTCGCCGTTGACCAGCGGGACGGCCTTCCAGAACAGCTTGTAGTGACCGTCCGGCAGGTTGATGTCCTCGGTGCGGACGTGGCCGTGGTCGTCGACCGGGATGTCGCCGTAGACGACCGGCTCGGACATGTCGTTCATGTCGAAGATCGCCCAGAGCACGTCCTGGTTCGGGTCGAAGCCGAAGGAGTCCAGGTAGAACGTGCAGACCTTGGGCTCGTTGCGCACGTCCTCCTGGCCGGTGGCGGCGTCGTGGATCTTCACCGTGCCGTTGTTGCCGGGGGCGCCCTTGCCGTTGCCGTTGCCGCCGGCGACGGCGTGCGCGGCGGGGGCGAGCAGCATCAAGGCGGCGGCGGTCGGGACGGCCACCAGGGTGCGCGCGGCGGTGGAGCGGATGTGCATGCGTGTTCCATCGGGTACGGCAGGTCGGGACGAACCTGCGCAGTGGGAGGGAGCCCTCGGATCGGCCGCCGGACCAGAGGCCGGTGCCGTACGAGCGGGAGGGGACAAAAGTTCCGCAGTCAGAAACGTGACGCAAGGGAGGTTTGGCCGAAATACATCGCTGAGAGCGATAGATCCGATTAGTCCGTTACAACAATCCGATCACCTGGTTGTGTTCAACTCGTGTGCGTCGTAGGTGGTCGAGGTGCGGGTCAACGGCGGGTTCCGCGTCGACGGGTGAACCGGCGGGCCGCGCGGGTGGCCGGTTTCGGCCGGTCGGCGGGCCGGGGTCGCGTGTCGGGGCGGCGGGCCGGTGTCGAGGTTCTCTATCGTCCGTCTGGAACCGCCCAGTCCGCTCGTTCCGTTGGGTGATCTGGTGTGTGTTCCGTTGTCATGCGCAGCCGATCCGACCCAGGGGGAGTGCACGATGCCCGGCCCAGAGCAGCAGGTGCGACCGGACCGACAGGCGGTCGGCCCGACCGAGGACAGTGCCGACGTCATCGTGGTCGGCGCCGGACCGTCCGGCTCCACCGCCGCCTACCACCTCGCCCGGACCGGCCTGGACGTCCTGTTGCTGGAGAAGTCCGCCTTCCCGCGCGAGAAGGTCTGCGGGGACGGCCTCACCCCGCGCACCGTCAAGCAGTTGGTCGACATGGGCATCGACGTGTCCGAGGAGGCCGGCTGGCTGCACAACCGCGGCCTGCGGCTGATCTCCGGGCGGCGCTCACTGGAGTTCGACTGGCCCGAGCTGTCCGCCTTCCCCGGCTACGGACTGGTCCGGCGCCGCGCCGACTTCGACGAACTGCTCGCCCGCAAGGCCGCCTCGGCCGGCGCCCGGCTGATCGAACGCGCCAACGTGGCGGGCCCGTTGACGGACGAACGGACCGGCCGGATCATCGGCGTCACCGCCAAGCTGGGCGAGGACCGCAGGCCCGTCGAGTACCGGGCTCCGATCGTGGTCGCCGCCGACGGCAACTCCACCCGGCTCTCCGTCGCGATGAAGCGCTACCGGCGCACCGACCGCGCGATGGGCGTGGCCTACCGCACCTACTTCACCACCCCGCGCCACGAGGACCGCTACCTGGAGGCCTGGCTCGACCTGCGCGACCCCAACGACCCCGCGCGCCGTCTCCTGCCCGGCTACGCCTGGGTGTTCGGCATGGGCGACGGCACCGCCAACGTCGGCCTCGGCGTCCTGGACACCTCGAAGACCGACGTCGACTGGCGGGACCTGTTGCGCCGCTGGTGCGCCGACCTCCCGCCCGGCTACGGCTACACCCCCGAGGCCGTCACCGAGCCCATCCGCGGCTCCGCCCTCCCGATGGGCCTCAACCGCCAACCCCACTACGCCGACGGCCTGTTGCTGATCGGCGACGCCGGCGGCACGGTCAGCCCCGGCACCGGCGAGGGCATCGCCTACGCGATGGAGTCCGGCCGCTACGCCGCCGAGACCATCGTCCAGGCCCACGCCCGCCGCACCGACCGCGGACGCGAACTCGCCCTGCGCGCCTACCCGCAGGCGCTGCGCTCCGCGTACGCGGGCTACTTCGCGCTCGGCCGGCTGGCGGCCGACCTGCTCGGCCGTCCCAAGCTGCTGGGCGCGGCGGGGGTGGCCGGACTCGGCCATCCGGCGCTGTTGAAGATCGCGTTCCGGCTGATGGTCAACCTGACCGAGCCCAACTCCAAGGACGCCCTCGACCGGCTGCTCCACCTGCTCGGGCGGGTCGCACCGGGGCGGTGAGGTCGGTGTCGGACCGCTCATTCTTCCGGGTGAGCGGACCCGGCGCCCCGGTCTTGGCCGAAACCGGGGAATTCGGTCGACCGTCGGCCAAGTCGTGTTGACGAATGATCAGCGAATCCGCTTGCCTGGTGTCGAACCGGCCACGGAGGGTGAGCAGAACGCCCCCTCCGTGGCTCCCTTTTTCCACCGATCCTCGTCCGACGGAGACACCGTGCGCCTTCGCTTGCTTGTCGCGCCCCTCGCCGCAGCCGCCGCCCTGACCGCCGTGAGCATTCCCGCCGCTGCCGCCGACACGAGGGCGGCCACCCCGTCCGACCAGTGCTCCGCGACGTTCTTCGACGGCGACTCGCGCCTCGGCCCCGAGGACCTCCCGAGCACCGGCCCGGTCGGCCGGGAGCTCATCGACTACCAGCGCACCGGCGGCGCCAGCGACCAGGACTTCCTGGCCAAGTACTACGACCCGACCGCCAGCGGCGGCAAGGGCGGCTGGATCTACCCGCCGTCCGACGGCTACGCCACCCTGCCCGACGGCACCCCCATCGAGTTCGACATCACGCTCTACCCGAACCAGAACATCGACCGGTACGGCAGCGAGTACGGCGCCTTCCTCGCCCCCGAGGGCCTGCCCTACGCCAACCGCGCCATCCCGCCGCAGAGCCTCGACAGCGTCCCGGCGGCCGGCTGCAACTACCACGACTACAAGGTGGTCAAGCCGTTCAAGGTGCACGCCGGCCCGATCGCACCCTGGTTCAACCAGCCCGGCTGGGGCCTGCAGTACCAGCTCGACGCCTCCCTGCTGCCCGGCGGCCCGGCCAGGCTGAACGTGCTGTGGCTGGTGGAGAACGGCTACCTGGCCCGGATCTGACCCCGCGCCGCGCGCGGCGTCCCGTCGGCCGTACGGGCCGTCAGCGGCTCGATCACGGCCGGATCCTCGCGCTCGGGGAGCCCGCCCGGAACCGGGTAATTCGCTGGCGGGCGCGGGCGGACAGGGGATAGGAAGGTCGGGTGACCATCAGCGACACCGCGACCGACCAGCGCCACTTCCGCCCCGCCGTCGTCGACCTGGGCGACGTCCAGCTGCGCCCGTGGGGCCGCGCCCTGGACCTGACCGGCGGCACCGTCGCCGCCGTGATCGCGGCCGCGGTCGATCCGGAGATCGCCCGCTGGAACCCGCTGCTGGACGCCACCGACCCGGCCGGCGCCGAGGCCTACCTCGACCGCTCCGACGCCCGCTGGGCCGAGGGCAGCACGGCCTCCTTCGCCATCACCGATACGGCCGACGGCACCCTCTGCGGCAACGTCGCCCTGCTCTGGACCGACCAGGCCGACGGCGTCGCCATGGTCGGCTACTGGCTGCTCCGCGCCGCCCGCGGCCGCGGCCTGGCCACCCGCGCCACCACCGCCGTGACCCGCTGGGGCGTGCGCACCGCCGGCCTGCGCCGGATCGAGCTCTACCACGACGTCGACAACCAGGCCTCCTGCCACGTCGCCACCCGCGCCGGCTTCCCGTACGAGGGCACCCTGCGGGCCTCCTACCGCCACGGCGACGGCCCCTACACGAACGAGCACCTGCACGCCCGCCTGGCCACCGACCCGGAGGTGGGACTCGGCTGACACGCCCCGGGATCGCGATCGCCCTCAAGGCGTCCGGCGGAACGTGCGGAACGGGCGATGACGCTCCGGCACCGCTACGGCGAGGCCGACGTCAGTGGTACTGGGCGAGCTGGATGAGGTTGCCGCAGGTGTCGTCCAGGACGGCGACGGTGACCGGGCCCGTCGCCAGCGGCTCCTGGGTGAAGCGCACCCCGAGGCGGTGCAGGCGGTCGTACTCGGCGTGCACGTTGTCCACCGCGAACTGGGCGGCCGGGATGCCGTCCTCGACCAGGGCGGTCTTGTACGGTCCGACGGCGCGGTGCGTGTCGGGCTCCAGCAGCAGTTCGGTGCCGTCGGGCTGTTCGGGGGAGACCACCGTGAGCCAGCGGTACTCGCCGAGCGGGACCTCGGTCTTCTTCACGAAGCCCAGGATCTCTGTATAGAAGCGCAGCGCCTTGTCCTGGTCGTCGACGAACACGGTGGTCAGGTTGATCCTCACGGGATGTGCCCTTCGGTGTGCGCTGGTACTGGCGGCCGTCGCCGAGCCGATCGTAGATCGCGCGCGGCCACGGCTGCCGGACGGCGGGCCGCCGGGCGAGGCGGTGGGGCGGCAGACGCCGGTCGGGCTCGAAGAGCATCCGCGGGCGCGACGGCAGCGCCACCCGTTCCCCCTCGCGGACAACCGGAGTGTCCCTTCCCGTGAACCGCCCGCCGAGCGGTTTGCCGCAGGCCCGCGGACCCCTCCCCGGCAGGCAGCGCGCGCGGCCGTGCGGCGTCCTAACCTGGAAGGGCGCATACGGCGTGTGGCCTGCGGAACGGAAGCACGGAAGCGGTGGCCATGACGGTGATCTCGGCGGCTCTGTTCGGTACCGACTGGCGGCCCCGGCTGCCCGGCGGTGCCGAGCTGCTGCGCGAGTGCGCCGCCCGGGGCTGGACGGTCGTGCTGACCGGGCCCGGCCCGGCCGGGGCGCGCGCCCTGACCGTCGCCGCTCCCGGTAGCGACCCGGTAGGGGCAGGCCTGCAGCTGGTGGACGGCCTACCCTCGCACGCCGTGGCCGTCGCCGGGAGCGTGCGCGAGGTGCTGGCGGCGCGGAGGGCCGGGGTGCCCTGCGTCGCCCTGGAGACCGGCGGGGACGCCGGTCCCGAGCTGAGGGCGGCCGGCGCGGTCGAGGTCCACCGCGACGCCGCCGCGCTGCTGCGTGTCCTGGACGACAGTCTGCTCGCCCGCCCCCGCGCCTTCGGCCGCGTGGGCGTCGGAACAGGCGGTCCCCGGAACGGTTAGCGCCCGCCCGTACCGGGCAACCGCCCGGGTGCGAGCACGTCACCGGAAGTGTCGGAGGTGACCGAGATGGACGGACCCGCGTTGAGCGGATGGGAGCGGCGGCTCCTCGAGGAGATCGAGTCCGATCTGCGCCAGGACACACGCCTCGACCGGAAACTGAGCACCATGGGTGCCAAACGGTCGAGCCGGGTCCTGGGCGCGCTGCGCAGCGCCGGGCGCCGGATCTCGGCCGGGGTGGTGCTGACCACGCTGGTGATGACGGCGATCTGTCTCAGCATCGGCGTACGGACCCCGACCACGGCCGTGCTGATCGCCCTCGGGGTGGTCTGGACGGCCTCGGTGGCGGCCGCGGTCGCCACCGCGGAGCTGCTGCGGCGCCGTCGCCGGGGCGCGAGCGGGCCCGAGCCGGTCGACCCGGACCGGGATGAGCGGCGCGAACGCCGCCCCTGGGACCGGCCGGAGGCGTGAGGTGACGTGAGCTGATGAGTACTGACCTGTGGGAGTACCGCCCGGGCTCCCATCCCGCCGCCGACCTGACTCTGGTCGGGTACGAGGTGCACGCCACCGACGGCCCGCTCGGCCGGGTCGAGCAGGACGCCGGGGGCCATCTGCTGGTCGACGCCTCGGCCTGGGTGCCGGGCAACCGGGTGCTGGTCCCGGTCGGCCTGGTCGCCCGGATCGACCACCTGGACCTCGCCGTCCACCTCGACTGCCCGCGGGCCCGGCTCAGCTCCGCCCCGCCGACCGCCGAGGGCCTGGCCGCTCCCCGCACGCGCTGAGCCATGCCCTGGCCGTCCACGACCCTCACCGGCCGGACGATCGCCCTCCTGGTCGCCCCGTACGGCGTCGAGCAGGAGGAACTGACCTCGCCCTGGCAGGCGGTCGCCGAGTCCGGCGGCACCCCGCGGCTGCTCTCCACCGCCGCGGGGCGGGTCCAGGCCGTTCGGCACCGCGCGCTCGGGGACACCTTCGCGGTGGACGCCCTGGTGGCGGAGGCGGACCCGGCCGACTACGACGCACTGGTGCTGCCCGGCGGCGTCGCCAACCCGGACCGGCTCCGGCTGGACCGGGCGGCGGTCGCCTTCGTGCACGGCTGCTGCGCCTCCGGCCGCCCGGTCGCGGCGATCTGCCATGCGCCGTGGACCCTGATCGAGGCCGACGCCGTCCGCGGCCGCACCCTCACCTCCTGGCCCAGTCTGCGCACCGACCTGGTGAACGCGGGCGCCCACTGGGTGGACGAGGAGGTGCACGTCTGCCACGACGGGCCCGGCGTCCTGGTGACCAGCCGCAGACCGGGGGACCTGCCGGTCTTCAACGACGCCCTGGTCACCGAGTTCGCGCACGCGACGGCGAAGCGGTACCCGACCTGAGGCGTCCGCGCTCAGTCCCCGCGCAGGCGGACGAAGGTGGCGGTGGGCGGGCGGCCGGTGAGGGTGAGTTCGGCGCGCAGGGGGGTGGTGAGGGGGTGGACCGCGCCGTGGTCGGGGTCGGCTGCGGGCGGGCCGAGGAGCGGGGCGGCGGCCTCGGCGATCTCGCGGGACTGTACGGGGGTGAGCCGGGGGGTGGTCAACAGGACCCGGTCGTCGTCGAGTCGGACCACCAGCGCGTGCGGGCGGGCGGCCGGCCCGGTGAGGGCGCGGACGGTGGCGTCCACGGTGTCGCTGCGGCGGTACTTGACCCAGGCGCGGCCCGCGCCGCGGGGGCGGTAGGGGGAGCCGACGGCCTTGCAGACCAGGCCCTCCACGCCGATGTCGGCGAGTCGGGCCATCCACTCCATAGCCTCCGCCCGGTCCGTGGTGGCCATCACCGGCTGGATCGGCGGCGGGACGTCGGCCAGGGCGGCGAGCAGTAGGCGGCGCCGGTCGGTGAACGGGAGGCGCCGGACGTCGCGGCCGGGCAGGGCGAGCAGGTCGAAGGCGATCAGCCCGAGGGCGACGTCCGGGGCGGCCGCCCGGGCCTGACGGGTGTGCAGCAGTTCCTCGAAGGCGAACCGGCCCGCGTGCCAGGCGACCAGTTCGGCGTCCAGCACCAGCCCCTCGGGCAGCCGGGCGACGGCGGCGGCGATCGGCGGGAACTCCGGCGCGAGGTCGCGACCGGAGCGGGACTGCAGGACGGCGGGGCGGTCACCGCGGGCGAAGGCGACGCAGCGGAAGCCGTCCAGCTTCAGCTCGTACTGCACCCCGCCCCCGCCCAACCCGTCGGCGGGCGGGACGGCGGTGACGGCGGCGGGGCGCATCACCTCGACGGGCGGGTGCAGCACCTGGCGGGGCTGTCCGGGCGGGGCGGACGTCCTCGGCGCGCCTGACGACTCGGGTGCGGCCGAGGGCCCGGGTGCGCCTGATGGCGCGGGCGCGACGGTCGGCCCGGGCGCGCCGGGCAGCGGCCGCGCCTGCGCCGGGTCCAACAGCGGCGCGAACAGGTCGCCCTCGGCCGCCAGCCGGTCGGGGACCTCGGCGAGGGTGAGGACGAGGTCCGCCTCCCCGCGTGCCCGCTCCAGCTCGGCCCAGGAGACCGGGGCGGAGACCGTCGGCAGCGGCCGGGCCCGCAGGGTGTACGGGGCGGCGGTGGTCTTCTTGGCGTTGTTCTGCGACCAGTCGACCAGCACCCGGCCGCGGCGCCGCGCCTTGGCCATGGTGTGCACCACCAGCTCCGGGTGCTCGGCCTCCAGGGCGGCGGCCAGCGCCTTCGCGTACCCGGAGACCTCGGCGCTGGGCGTGGGCTCGATCGGCACCAGCAGGTGCAGCCCCTTGGAGCCGGAGGTCTTCACCCAGGCGGAGAGGCCGTCCGCGGCCAGCCGCTCGCGCAGCAGCAGCGCGACCGCTCGGCAGGTCAGCACGTCCGCCCCCTCGCCCGGGTCGAGGTCCAGCACCAGCCGGTCGGCCAGGCCGGGCGCGGCCGCGTGCCACTGCGGGACGTGCAGCTCCAGACAGCCCAGGTTGGCGACCGAGAGCAGCGCCGCGCCGTCCTCCAGCACCACCTGGCGCAGGTCGCCGCCGCTGCTGGGCACCTCCACCGTGCGCACCCAGTCCGGGGTGCCGGGCGGTGGGTTCTTGGCGACGAAGACCTCGGCCTCGACGCCGTCCGGGCAGCGCAGGAAGGAGACCGGGCGGTCGCGCAGGTGGGGGAGCAGGGCGGTGTGCACGGCGGCGTAGTAGCGCAGCACCTCGCCCTTGGGGGTGCCGGTGCGCGGGTAGTACACCTTGTCGAGGTGGGAGAGGGCGAGGGTGCGCCCGTCCACCGTCATCTGCGGCATGGGCCGTCTCCGAAGCGTCCTGCGGTGGCCCCCGCAGCCAGTCTGCCGCGCCGCGGGCACGACCGCTGGGGGCCCTCACCGCTGGCGCCTCCACCGCCCGAGGTCCGTACCGCCCGTGGTCGGCCGGAGGGGAGACCGCGGTGCACAGCCGGGGCCGGGCCGCGCTGCCGGTGGCCGGAGCTGCGGCGTCGGCCCTCGCGGTCGCGAGTGGGCGCGGTGTTGCCTATGGTGATGGCACGGTCACTCCGCGATCGCGGGTGTCGACCATGAGGGGGAGAGCCGTCGGGGGGAAGCACCGACGAAGGAGTCCCCGTGACCACTGCCCGAGACATCATGCACACCGGCGCCCAGTGCATCGGCGCCCATCAGACGTTGGACGAGGCCGCGCGGATGATGCGCGACAAGAACGTGGGCGCGCTGCCGATCTGCGGCGACGACCAGAAGCTGCACGGCATCATCACCGACCGTGACATCGTGATGCGCTGTCTCGCCGAGGGCAAGGACCCGGCCAAGATGACGGCGATCGAGCTGGCCGGGCACCTGCACTGCGTGCGTGCCGACGACACCATGGACGTGGTGCTGAAGAAGATGGAGCAGCACCAGATCCGCCGCATCCCGGTGATCGACGGGGAGCGGCTGGTCGGCATGATCAGCGAGGCCGACCTGGCGATGGGCCACCGCAACGGCCACCGGCTGACGGATCAGCAGATCATCGAGTTCATGGACAGCGTCTACATGAAGCGCTGACCCTGCCGGCGACCAGCCGCCCCGGGCAGGTCCCGGGGCGGCTGGCTGCCGTCTCATCGGATGGATTTTCCTTTCTCGCAGGCCGAGATGCGGGCACAATTGCGCACATGGGAAAGCAGTACGAATGCATCGACGGCCGGTTGCGGCAGTTCATCGAACGTCAGCCCGTCTACTTCGTCGCGACCGCGCCGCTGGCAGCCGACGGACACGTCAACATCTCGCCCAAAGGCCGCTCCGGCACCCTCGTGGTGATCGACGAACTCACCCTCGCCTACCTGGACTTCGGCGGCTCGCAGGCCGAGACCGTCGCCCACCTGCGGGAGAACGGCCGGATCACGCTGATGTGGTGCGCCTTCGAGGGCCCACCCACCGTGGTGCGGGTGCACGGCCGCGGCGAGCCCGTTTTCCGCGACGACCCGCGCTTCGCCGACCTGCTCGGCCGCTTCGAGCCCACCGCGGACGGCTCAGGCCTGCGCGCGATCGTGCTGGTGAAGGCCGACCGGGTCAGTGACTCCTGCGGCTACGCGGTGCCGTTCATGGACTACCGCGCCGACCGGGACCTGCACGCCCAGTACTTCGACCGCAAGGGCGAGGCGGAGTTCAGCGCCTACTGCGAGCGCAAGCCGCTGGTCGCCAACAGCATCGACGGCCTGCCCGGCGTCCCGCTGCCGCTCCCGCCCCGGCCAGCGGCCTGATGTCGCGTCAGCTCACCGGCCCGCCGAGGACCATCAGCTTCTGCGGGTCGGGAAACGGCACGAACCCGGCCTTGGCGTACACCTCGTGGGCGTCCACCGTCGACAGCAGCACCCGCTTCAGCCGGTAGGGCCGCAGGTGCGCCACCACCTCCTCCGCGAGCCAGGTGCCGAGCCCCCGCCCCCGCTGCCCCCGGTCGACGTACACGTCGCACAGCCAGGCGAAGGTCGCGTGATCGGTGACCACCCGCGCGAACGCCACCTGCCCGCCCCCGGGTTCGTACACCCCGAACACCACCGACCCGCGCACCGACTGCTCCACCACCTCCCGGCTGCGCCCGAGTGCCCAGAAGGCGTCGGTGGAGAGCCAGTGGTGGACGAGGTCGAGGTCGAGGAGGTCGGGGTCGGTGGAGAGCCGGTAGCCGTCCTGGCGAGTGGTGATCATGTGGCGCCATGTTAGTGACCTGACGAGGGCCCGATGGCGGCAGAGACCGGGCCGTGGACACCGACGAAGCCGCCGCACCCTTCAGCGGGGTGCGGCGGCTTCCCGGGTGGCCCGCACCACGGCCCTCGACCGGAGTGCCCCTCGCACTCACCCGCAGCGGCGGGCATAGCCTTCGGCCCATGAGCAAAGAGAGCGATGCAGCGGACACCGGGGCGGTCGGCGACGAGGACCACGAGGTGGCGGCCGCGCCCGCAGGCTTCGAACTGGGGACCGACGGGCCCAAGATGATCCTGGCGGGCCTGGACGGGTCCGACTCCTCCTGGCGAGCCACCGCCTACGCCGCCGGACTGGCCCGCCGCCAGGGCGCCGTCCTCGCCGTGGCGTACATCCAGCCGATACTCGGCGCCGCGACCGCGCTGGCCGGGGCCGCGGTGGAGGAGACGACCCGGGAGATCGCCGATGAACTGCTGGCCGCGCTGCGCGAGGCCGAGCACCAGGTCCGCGAGGTGTGGAAGGTGGACTGGCGCTTCCTGACCATGCGCGGGGACCCGTACACCGGCCTGGCCAAGCTCGCCGACGAGCTGCGCGCCGACGCCGTCGTGGTCGGCGTCTCCGAACAGGCCGGGCACAAGGTGATCGGCTCGGTGGCCGTCCGGCTGGTCAAGGCCGGACGCTGGCCGGTGACCGTCGTCCCCTGAGGCCTGTCCGACGATCCCCGCCGGGCGCGAGTCGTCGGGCCCGGCGGCCGAACAGGCCCAACCGGCCCGACCCGTACGGGGACTACGGCCGGGCGAGCCCCTACTGCCAGGGCCGACCGCCCGCAGGAGCGCGCGGAGGCGGCGGGTAGGGTGCGGAACCATGACGGAAACGCCGGGCGCGCACCCTACCGAGCCGGCCCACCCGACCGGCAACGACCTGCACCTCGACCTCCCCGCCGCCGGCGCTCGCCGCGCCGCGCTGATGGCCGCGCTGCGCGAGGCGATCCGCAGCGGCAGACTCGCGCCCGGCGCCCGACTGCCCCCGTACCGCGCCCTCGCCGCCGATCTCGGCTTGGCCCGCAACACCGCCGCCGAGGCCTACGCCGAACTCGTCGCCGAGGGCTGGCTGACCGCCCGTCAGGGCTCGGGCACCACCGTCGCCGAACGCGCCGCGCCCGTCCCGTCCGCCCGGGCCCGCCGCCCCTCGGCGCGGCCCGGTCCCGTCCACGACCTGCGCCAGGGCCAGCCCGACGCCGCCTCCTTCCCTCGTACCGCCTGGCTGGCCGCCGCCCGCCGAGCCCTCACCGCCGCGCCCAACGAGGCCTTCGGGCCCGGCGATCCGCAGGGCCGGCGCGAACTGCGCACCGCCCTCGCCGACTACCTCGCCCGCGCCCGCGGGGTGCGCACCGACCCCGACCGGATCGTCGTCTGCTCCGGCTTCGCCCACGCGCTACGGCTGCTCTTCGACGGCTCGGCGCCCGTCCTGCCGCCCGCCGAGCGGGGGCCGCTGGCCGTCGAGGCGTACGGGCTGGGCTTCCACCGCGGGCTGCTCGCCGCCGCCGGGGTCACCACCGTGCCGCTGCCGATCGACGAACAGGGCGCCCGGGTCGGCGCGTTGGCGCACCTCTCGGACGTCCGTACCGCGCTGCTCACCCCCGCCCACCAGTTCCCGACCGGCGGCCCGCTGCACGCCGGCCGCCGCGCCGCCGTGATCGACTGGGCGCGTGGACGCGGCGGGCTCCTCCTGGAGGACGACTACGACGGCGAGTTCCGCTACGACCGCCAACCGGTCGGCGCCGTCCAGGGGCTGGACCCCGAGCGGGTGCTCTACCTCGGCAGCACCAGCAAGAGCCTCAGCCCCGCGCTGCGGCTCGGCTGGATGGTGGTGCCGGACCACCTGGTCGACCGGGTGCTCGCGGTCAAGGGCGAACGCGAGGGCTGGGCCAGCGCCCTGGACCAGTTGACCCTCGCCGAGTTCATCGACTCCGGAGGCTACGACCGCCACGTCCGTCGGATGCGGCGCCGCTACCGCGACCGCCGCGACCAGTTGGTGGCCGCGCTCGCCGCGAACGCCCCGCACATCCAGGTCTCCGGCATCGCGGCGGGCCTGCACGCGGTGCTGCGCCTGGAGCCGGGCACCGAGCGGTCGGTGCTGAAGGCCGCCGCCTACCGAGGCCTCGCCCTCGACGGCCTCGCCGACTACCGCCACCCGGCCGTCACCTCCGAGGCCACGCCTCCGGCCGACGGCCTGGTCGTCGGCTACGCCACCCCAGCCGACCACGCCTACCCGGCGGCACTCGCCGCACTGTGCGACATCCTGCCGCCGTCCATCTGAGCCAAGCGCGGCCGGTGACCGGCGGCGGGCGGCGAAGCATAGGGCCTGCGAACACCCTGCCGGGCCGTTTCGGCGTTCGACCGGTCCCCGGTGTCCGCTCGCCGGTCCTGCGTCGGTACGGCTTCGGGCCGAGGAGGACAAGCGGAGCGGCACCGCCGCCTACGCTCCTTGGGCATGCGCAGAACACATCCGAGCCGGGCGGCGCTCGCCGTGTGTCCGGCCGTCGCCGTCGGTCTGCTCCTCTCCGCCGCGCCGGCCCGGGCCGACAGCCAGCTGCCGCTCACGGCGGTCTCCGACCGTCAGACGACCGTGCGCGGCGGCGAGTTCACGCTCACCATGACGCTCAACAACCCGTACGACACCGCGATCCAGTTCGTCTACCAGAGCGTCCAGCAGACCTACGACACCAGCCTGGAGAAGGGCCTCAAGTTCACCGCCACGGCCTGCGGCACCCAGACCAACGGCTGCAGCGACAACGTCCACGGCGGCATCGCCCGCTACAACGTGCCGCTGGCCCCGGGCGCCAGCAGCACCTTCACGGTCACCTACACCATCGCCCCCGACTCGGCCTGCGGCGCGGAGACCAGGATCGACTTCTACTCCTACCTGTACTACGAGTACCAGGCCGGTGAGGCCAGGAACTCGGGCATCATCGGCATCCCGGGCACCCAGGTCGCCTGCGCCTGACCCGTCGGCAGCACCGCCTCTCCCCGGCGCACACCCTCTGCGCATCCCTCGTACCCCCGTCAGGTGCCGGCCGCCCCCGTACCGGCACCTGACGGGCTTTTCGTGTCGTCGGCCCCCGCGCATTCCCGGCGAGGACCTCGCGGCGGGCCGGCTGGACCGGGTCCGGGTCTGGTGCGAGATGGCCTGAGCGATGTGCCGGGTTGACGTCCGCGGGCCCGGGTCCGGGCGACCGGTGGGGCGGAGGAAGGGACGGGAGGCGTTGGCAGGACGGGGACCGAAGGTGGGAACGGATGTTCCTGCGGCGAGTGGGGCCGTGTGGGGTGGATCGGGGGAGATTCACCCTATCGGGGGGTAGTCGCCCTCCGTATGGGCCTGGTCGGGTTCTGGTGATCTAGGGTTCCGGATGGGCCGCCGCGAGACGGTGGCCGCTCTCTCGTTGCCCCGCCAACTTCCCCACCAGTAAGCGGATCTGATGATCCGCCACGGTTCGCGTGCCCGGGCGGTGCGGTACGGCCCAGGCCGCGTGATCCGACCACACGAATGGAGACCCTGCCGATGCCCGTGGACACGAACCCGGAGACACAGCAGGACCGGCAGCAGAGCCTTGCGACGGCAGCTGCCCGCAACCTCGCCACCACGACCAAGTCCGCGCCGCAGATGCAGGAGATCACCTCCCGCTGGCTGCTCAAGGTGCTTCCCTGGGTGCAGGCCAACGGTGGCGCCTACCGCGTCAACCGTCGGCTCACCTACACCGTCGGCAACGGTGTGGTGGAGTTCATCAAGACCGGCTCCCAGGTTCGTGTGATCCCGGCCGAGCTGGGCGAGCTCGCCCTGCTGCGCGGCTACGAGGACGAGGAGGTGCTGACCGCCCTCGCCGACCGCTGCCAGCAGGTCAACTTCGGCCCCGGCGAGGTCCTCACCGCCCAGGGCGAGGCGGCCGACAAGATCTTCCTGATCGCCCACGGCAAGATCAACAAGATCGGAACCGGCAAGTACGGCGACGAGACCGTGGTCGGCGTGGCCGGTGACGGCGACCGCTTCGGCGACGACTCGCTGCTCAACGAGGACGCCGTCTGGGAGTACACCGCGAAGACCGCCACCTCCGGTGTCGCCCTGACCCTGAGCCGGGCCGACTTCTCCCGCATCCGGGACAACTCGCCCAGCCTCCAGGAGCACCTGGAGTCCTTCCTGGCCCTGCCGCTGCAGGCTCAGAACGAGCGCGGCGAGGCCGAGATCGCCATGTCGGCCGGCCACCACGGCGAGTACGAACTCCCCGGCGCCTTCGTGGACTACGAGCTCAAGCCGCGTGAGTACGAGCTGAGCGTCGCCCAGACCATCCTCAAGGTCCACACCCGTGTCGCGGACCTGTACAACCAGCCGATGAACCAGATCGAGCACCAGCTCCGGCTGACCATCGAGGCCCTGCGCGAGCGCCAGGAGCACGAGATGATCAACAACCCGGAGTTCGGCCTGCTCAACAACGCCGACTTCGACCAGCGGATCCAGACCCACTCCGGCCCGCCCACCCCGGACGACCTGGACGAGCTGCTCAACCGCCGCCGCGACCCCGACTACCTGCTGGCGCACCCGCGGACCATCGCCGCGATCGGCCGCGAGTTCAACGCCCGGGGCATCTACCCGCACCACGTCGACCTCGGCGGGCAGCAGGTGCCGGCCTGGCGCGGTGTGCCGATCCTGCCGTGCAGCAAGATCCCGATCACCAAGGAGAACACCAGCTCGATCCTGGTGATCCGTACCGGTGAGGACAACCAGGGCGTCATCGGCCTGCATCAGAACGGCATCCCGGACGAGTACCAGCCCTCGCTGTCGGTGCGCTTCATGGGGATCGACGAGAAGGCGATCATCTCCTACCTGGTCAGCGCCTACTACTCCTGCGCGATCCTGGTGCCGGACGCGGTCGGTGTGCTGGAGAACGTCGAGATCGCGCACCGCCGGCACTGAGTGTCGGGTGTCGAGTGCTGGGCGCTGAGCACTTGGCGCTGAGTGCCGAGTGCCGAGCGCTCTGCCGAGGCGGAGAACAGTGCGCGCAGGCCGTAACCGGCCGGCGTGAAGATCGTTTGACCTGATGGCGGACGGCCGCTCGCGAGGGCGGGCCGTCCGCCTGATCACGTTTGAAGGCGCCTGGTCGTATCCGATCGATTGCCCGTTCCGGATTCGACTGACTCTGTCTCTTACGCCGTGGCTGATCAGCCCGAGCCCCTGCCGTTCCCCATTTGACCCGAGAGGTGTGTGGAGCCCATGGCGCAGCGTCGACAGTTCCGATGGATACCGCAGCACGGTGGTGGGACTGCGACCCCCGGGCGGCGGGTGCGACTGATCGGCGCTGCGGTCGGCGTGGTGGCCATGTGCGCGCTGGCCGGCGGCGCCACCGCCTCCGGCGCCGAGCGCCCGGGCGGACACCCGCACGGTCCGCTGGTCGACACCTGGGTGTGCAGTGAGACGGACGTGTCGATGACGGTGGGTCCTGGCGGCAGAGTGGACGTCGGGGTGGATGTGGACGTCCAGGTCGGCGTGACCGTCGCCCCCGACGCCACGCACCACCGGCCCAAGCCGACGCACGGGCACCAGCCGGGACGGCCGGACGACGAGCAGGGCGACGGCGATGACCGCGGTGACCACGACGGGCGGGGCGACCGCGACGGGCAGGGCGACCACGACGGGCACGGGCATCACCACCACCATCACCACCCGTGCCCGACCCCGACGCCCAGTCCGACTCCCACGCCGACCCCGACCCCCACCCCCAAGCCGACTCCCACCCCCAAGCCGACCCCAACGCCGTCTCCGACCCCGCCGCCGCCCAGCCCGACCCCGGTGCGCACCCCGCCCGCGCCCCCGCGCGCCCCTGCGCCGCCGGCGCCCGCGCCCGCCCCACATGCGCCTGCCGCGCCCGCCCCCCAAGCGGCCCCACCCGCCGTGGTGCCCAGCCCCGCGGCGTCGAGCCCGGCGAGCCCGAGTCCGCTGTGGCCGACCCCCTCGGCGCAGCCGGTGTTCCACGTCCGGCCGGCCCAGCCGCTGCCCGTCGCGCGGAACCACCACACGGCCCCGGCGACCACCACGATGCTGCTGGTCACCGTCCCCGCCGTGCTGGCGGCGGCGGCCCTGCGGCCGGGTCGTGGCAACCGAGGCGGCGGACGCTCCGGGTCCTGACGGCACTCGCCCGTAGGACCCCCGGGCACGGGGCCCGCGACCCCGTGGTCGCCGGGCCCCGAGTTCCCGATTACCCCGTTCACGTCACAAGCCAAGCCAGAGAAGGGAGTTCCCATGTCCGAGTGGGTGGCGCTGGTCATCGCCATGGCGGCGGCCTGTGCCGTCGTGGTGGCGGTGGTGCTGCTGAGGCACCGTCGGGTGGGCACCGAGAAGAAGGTCGACGAGACGCCCGACGTCATCGAGTACATCACGATGATGATCGGCGTGGTCTACGCGATCGTTCTCGGCCTCGCCATCGCGGGTGTCTGGGAGGCGCGCGGCGCCGCCCAGGACGACCTGTTCCGCGAGGCGCAGTCGCTGCGGGAGGTGAGCGACCGGGCGGTGGTCTACCCGGCCGAGTTCCGCGACCAGGTCCGGGCCGACGTGGACGGCTACGTCACGTACGTGGTCAACGTCGAGTGGGACTACATGGCCAAGCACGGTGAGATCACCGACAAGGGCACCGAGCTGCTGGAGAAGCTCCAGAACGACGTGGCCACCCGGTCGCCGGCCTCGGACCTGGAGTCCCAGGCCTACCAGCCGATCATGGACCGGATCAGCCAGGCCTCCGACGCCCGCAACCAGCGCGGCCAGAACGCCGGACCGGGCATGCCGGGCGTGGTCTGGTTCGGGCTGCTCGGCGGCGCCGTGGTGACCATCGGCATGCTGTTCGCGCTGCAGATCCGGCGCACGCCGAGGGAGTTGATCCTGGCGGCTTGCTTCAGCGCGTTGATCGCCTTCCTGTTGTTCATGATTTGGGACTTCGACGATCCGTTCGCCAGAAGCGTCTCGGTCACCACGCAGCCGTTCGTGGACCTCTTCCCCTCGCTCAACCTCAAGAGCTGACCAAGGGTTCGGAAGCCCTCTGACCTCCGGGGATCCGGGCAGGTGATCATCGGATAACCTTGCCCGGATTGTCGGGGGTCGGCCCTCGGCCGAGGGATCGAGGGGAACCACAGCAGTGTCCTATCCGCCGATGCCGGATCCCGGTGGCCAGTTCCCGTGGGCACCGGACGCCGCTCCCGTCCCGCCGCCCCGCCCGGAGCGTGCCTGGTGGTGGCTGCCCGAGTCGGAGCGGCTGCGGCGGAAGAAGCAGCGCAAGGAGTGGGAGGCCTACCAGGCGTACCAGCGGCGCAACCGCAAGGACGAGGACGGCGGCAAGCGCAAGCGCGACGACGACTGCCTGGACTGCTGCGGCGACGGCTGCTGCGACATCGCCGACCCCTGCCTGATCGCGCTCATCCCGGTGATGATGGCCTCCGGTGTCCGCTTCGCCCTCACCGGGGCGCGCGGGCGCCGTACGGCCGACCCGTCCGCGCCCGCACCGCGCGGGTTCGCGGCCGGGGTGATGTACGGCGCGGTGCGCTACTACCGCACCGAGGTCAGCCCCCGGCGCCCGGCCTGCTGCCCGTACACGCCGTCCTGCTCGACCTACGCGGTGCAGGCGCTGCACCGGCACGGCGCGCTGCGCGGGGCCCGGCTGACGGTCGGGCGGCTGCTGCGCTGCCGCCCGGGCCGGGGCGGGGCGGACCAGGTGCCGCGCTGATCCTCTGGGCGCGGAGGGCAGCCCGCTGCTCCGAGTAGGGCGAGTGGCCCGCGTGGAATCCACGCGGGCCGGTTTTTTCCTGACGGTAAGTCAGTGCAAGTTGCCGTTCGTCCAGTTGAGCATGGTGGCGGCGCCGGAGGTGACCCTGGTGATCGTGACGTCGGCCGGGTGGTGACCTCGTCAAGGGTGTCCACCCGCTGGACCGCCCCGGGCCGTACAGGGCGGCGGACCGGTAGGTTGGCCGGTACCGGACAGGCCGTCGAACGGAGGAGCGCCATGGACAGTCAGGGCTGGGACGCCCGCTACGCCGCGAGCGAACTCGTGTGGGGCGCGGCGCCCAACCAGTGGGTGGTCCGCGAACTGACCGGGCACACCCCCGGTCACGCCCTGGACCTGGCCGCCGGCGAGGGCCGCAACGCCATCTGGCTGGCCGTCCAGGGCTGGGAGGTCACCGGCCTCGACTTCTCCGCCGTCGCCCTGGAGCGCGCCGAACGACTCACTGCCGACCTGCCCGACGAGGTCGCCGACCGCCTCACCTGGCGCCACGGCGACGCGCGCACGTTTGACTCGCCCGCCGCCGGTTACGACCTCGTTCTGGTCGCCTACCTCCAGCTGCCCGCCGAGGACCGCCGGACCGCGCTGCGCCGCGCCGCCGACGCGCTCGCCCCCGGCGGCACCCTGCTGGTGGTCGGACACGACCTGAGCAACCTCACCGAGGGCGTCGGCGGCCCGCAGGACCCGGCGGTGCTCTTCACCCCGGACGACGTCCTCGCCGACCTCGCCGAATACGGCCTGCGCACCGTGCGTGCGGAGCGTGTCCACCGGACGGTCGGCGCCGAGCCCGGCCACAAGGGCGGCGGTACGGGCGGCGGTGCAGGCGTGGCGATCGACGCGCTGGTGCGGCTGGAGCGGGGTGCCGAGTGACGATCACGACCTCCCGTCGCACGCTGCTCGCCGGCCTGGCCGTGGCCGCCCCGCTGGTCCTGGCGGGCTGTTCCTCCGGCAAGAAGGACAAGGCCGACAAGACCGGCCCGGTGGCCAGGGCCAGCGACCCGGGTGGCGCGGCCTTCGTGATGATCATCCGGCACGGTGAGAAGCCGGACGGCAACCAGCCGGGCCTGGACGAGAACGGCAAGCACGACGGCAAGTCGCTCACCCAGCGCGGCTGGGACCGCGCCAAGGCGCTGCCCACCCTGTTCGCCCCGCCCGCGACCGGCCTGCGCACTCCGGTCCGGATCTACGCCGCCACCGACCAGGGCCCGATGGCCGGGGCACACCGGATGCGCCAGACCGTCACACCCCTGGCCGCCAAGCTCGGGCTGACCGTGGACACCACGTACGCCGAGTCCCAGGAGTCCGAGCTGGCCGGCGCCGCCCTCGCCGGGACCCAGCCGGTGCTGATCTGCTGGGAGCACTCCCGGATCCCGCGGATCGTCGAGGCGCTCGGCGCGTCCGGCAGCGGTGTGCCGGGCACCTGGCCGGACCGGTTCGACCTGGTCTGGGTGTTCTCCCGGCCGGCCGGCGGGGCCTGGACCTTCCAGGAGGTGCGCCAGCACCTGCTGGACGGCGACGCCTGATCCGCCTGAGCTCGTACGCCGGACGTCCAGCGGCGGATCCCTCAGTGCGCGGAGCACCGCCGGAAGTGAGGCCCGGGGGACTGCTGGGTAGGGGCCCCCGAAGCATGCCGTCCGATGATCATAGGTTTCCCTACGGTGCGATAGATTCGCGGCACGGGCGGCGGCAGGAACGAGGAGGGCACGATGACCGTTTCGCTGGCCAAGGGGCAGAAGATCAGCCTGGAGAAGCCGGACGGTGGGCAGTTGAGCCTGGTCCGGATGGGCCTGGGCTGGAAGGCCGTGCAGCGCAAGGGCTTCCTGGCCAAGCTGCTCTCCGCCGGCCAGGAGATCGACCTGGACGCCTCGGCGGTGCTGTTCTCCCGGGGGCAGGCGCTGGACGTGGTCTTCTTCCAGCACCTCACCAGCAACGACGGCTCGGTCCGGCACAGCGGGGACAACCTGGTCGGTGGCGCCGGTGACGCGACCGACGACGAGTCGATCACGGTCGACCTCTCCAGGATCGCGGCCGAGGTCGACCAGATCGTCTTCACCGTCAACTCCTTCACCGGGCAGACCTTCCAGGAGGTCGAGGCGGCCTTCTGCCGTCTGGTGGACGAGACCACCGGCGTCGAGCTGGCCCGCTACACGCTCACCGGCGGCGGCCCGTACACCGCGCAGATCATGGCCAAGGTGCAGCGCACGCCGGGCGGTTGGCAGATGACCGCGATCGGGCAGCCGGCCAACGGGCGGACCTTCCAGGACCTGATGCCGGAGCTGGCCAAGCACCTGTGAGCCGGTCAGGTGCCGGCGCCCGAGCGCGTCCTGCGGGTCTGGTCGGACCCGGCCCGGATCCGCAGGACACGCTCCGGGGGCGTCACTCGACGTCCCGGCGCCGGAACCCGGCCAGGGCCAGGGCGATCAGCGCGGCCGCGACCAGGGTGAGCGCGGCGAGTGGCGTCCAGTCCATCGCGGCGGCCGGCAGCCGGGGCACCCGGCCGAACGGGGAGAGCCCGTCCAGGCCCGAGGGCAGCTTCAGCAGCGGGCCCAGGTAGCCGATCACGAACGCGTAGGCGGGGACGATCCAGGCCAGCGGCGTCGCCCTGGGCAGCCAGCCGTAGACGGCGGCGGCGAAACCCACCGTCACCCACAGGGCGGGCGTGAAGGCCAGCGCCGCGCCGGCCAGCCGCAGGAACACGCCCGCGTCGCCGGTGGACAGCGCACCGGCCAGGCCGAATCCGACGCCCGCGGCGAGCATCACGGCGGTGGAGCCCAGCAGGGCCGCCGCCAGGTGTCCGCCCAGCCAGCCGGACCGCGACACCCCGGTGGCCAGCACCGGCACGGCCCGACCGGCGCTCTCCTCGGCGCGCGGGCGCAGCGTCGCGAGGACCGCGTAGACGCCGCCGACCACCGCGACGACCAGCATCGTCAGCGCGGCGAAGGAGTCGGCGAGGGTGTGGCCGCCGAGCCGGGCCAGCGCCTCCCGGATCTGGTCGACGTCCTTGAGCATCGAGTCGGCGTTGCCGAGCAGCGAGCCGTACATCGCGCCGAGCAGCAGCAGGGCGACCGCGAAGCCGCCGATCAGGCCGCGGTGCAGCCGCAGCGCCAGGCCGAGGGAGGTGCCGAGGAACGGGCTGCCGGTGGCCGGGCCGGGGCGGGTGGCGCGCAGCCCGGCGCCGAGGTCGCGGCGGGTGCTCAGCAGGAACCCGGCCGCCGCGGTGGCGACGGTCAGCGCGAGCGCGGGCAGCAGCGGCCACCAGCGGTCGTCGACGAAGGGATAGGTGCGCTGCAACCAGCCGATCGGGGAGGCCCAGGAGAGCCCGTTCTCCGCGGCGTCCCCGGCGGCGCGCAGCGCGTAGGCGGCGCCGAGGGCGGCGAGGGCCAGTCCGGAGGCGGTCCGGGTGTGCGCGGTGACCTGGACGGCGACGGCGGCCACCGAGGCGAACAGCAGCCCGCCGACGGCGGTCGCGGCGCCGTAGAGCAGCGCGCCGCCGGTGGTCAGACCGGGGATGCCGAGGCCGGGCAGACCGACGGCGAGCAGCAGTCCGAGCGCGAGGTCGGCGACGGCGGCGGTGGCGAGCGCCGCCGCGAGCTGGGCGTGTCGGCCGACGGCGGCGGAGCGGACCAGTTCGGCGCGGCCGCCCTCCTCCTCGGCCCGGGTGTGCCGGGTGACGATCAGGACGCTCATCAGGCCGGCGAGGACGGCCAGCAGGCCGAGCAGCCGGTGGCTGAGCATCGCGCCCCAGCTGTAGTCGGCCAGGTAGTGCGCCGGACCGGACATGGCGAGCAGGGCCGGGTTGTCCGAGCCGTGCGCGATCGAGGCGCGGTCGGCGGCGGTCGGGTAGACGGTGCGGACGCTGTTGGCGGAGGCGATGGCGAGCAGCCCGAGGCCGAGCACCCAGACGGGCAGCCGGGCCCGGTCGCGGCGCAGGGCGAAGCGCAGCAGGACGGCGGTGCCGGTCAGGGTGGCGCCCTCGTCGGCGCGGCCCGGTTCGGTGCGGTGGGCGGTGGGCGCGGCGGTGGTGGTCATCGCACGGCGTCGCCGTCGAGGCGGTGCCCGTTGGCGGCCAGCTCGTCGCCGTAGTGGCGCAGCATCAGCTCCTCCAGCGTGGGCGGGTGGCTGACCAGGCTGCGCAGCCCGGCCTCGCTCAGCTTCCGTACGGCGGCGTCGAGTTGGGCGCCGTCCACGGCGAAGTGGACGCGCAGCCCGTCGGTGCGCAGGGCGTGCACGCCGTCCAGGGCGTCCAGCCCGGTGACCGGGCGGCTGGTCTCGGCCTCGACGGTGGTGCGGGTGAGGTGGCGCAGTTCGCCGAGGGTGCCGGTCTGCACCACCCGGCCGTGCCGGATGATGCTGACCCGGTCACCCAGCTTCTCCACCTCGTCCAGGATGTGGCTGGAGAGCAGGACGGTCCGGCCCTGCTCCTTGGCCTGGCGGACGACGTCCTGGAAGACCACCTCCATCAGCGGGTCCAGGCCCGAGGTCGGCTCGTCCAGCAGCAGGAGCTCGGCGTCGGAGGCGAGCGCGGCGACGATGGCGACCTTCTGCCGGTTGCCCTTGGAGTAGCTGCGGCCTTTCTTGGTCGGGTCGAGGTCGAACCGCTCGATCAGCTCGTCCCGGCGGCGTCGGTCGAGCCGGCCGCGCAGCCGGGAGAGCAGGTCGATGGCCTGGCCGCCGGTGAGGTTGGGCCAGAGCTCGACGTCGCCGGGGACGTAGGCGAGGCGGCGGTGCAGCTCGACGGCGTCGCTCCACGGGTCCCTGCCGAGCAGCCGGGCGCTGCCGCTGTCCGCTCGCAGCAGACCGAGGAGAACCCGGATGGTGGTGGACTTCCCGGCGCCGTTGGGCCCCAGGAAGCCGTGGACCTCGCCGGTCTCGACGGTCAGGTCGAGGCCGTCCAGCGCGGTGGTCCGGCCGAAGGTCTTGCGCAGGCCGGACAGGGTGATGGCCTTGGTCATGCTTTTGAAGGTACCGTAGTTTCAGAAAAACGTGAATATTGGGAAGGCGTTAAAGTTCGACCGGGGGGACGGGTGATCACTGGAAAGGGGGCGGCCGTGGAACGGCAGTCGGAGCAGGGGCGCGACGACCGGGCCGTGTCGGACTTCGTCGAGCGCTTCGCGGCCGAGCTGGTGGTCGCGGGCATGGGCCGGATGCCCTCGCGGATCTTCTCCTGCCTGATGGCCGAGGAGAGCGGCGTGCTGACCTCCGCAGAGCTCTCCGAGCGGCTGCAGATCAGCCCGGCCGCGGTCTCCGGCGCGATGCGCTACCTCATCCAGGTCGGCCTGGTCGCCAAGGAGCGCGAGCCGGGGTCGCGGCGGGACCGCTACCGGGTGCTCAACGACGTCTGGTTCGAGTCGCTGACCCGGCGGGACGAGATCCTGCTGCGCTGGATCCGGGTGCTGAAGGAGGGCGAGGCGACCGTCGGCACGGGTACGGTCGCGGGGGAACGGCTGGCGGAGAGCGCGGCCTTCTTCGAGTTCATGATCGACGAGCTGCACGGCATGCTCGGCCGCTGGCGCGAGCACCGGGCAGGGTTGGCGGCGGGGGGAGTAGGGGCGGAGGGGGAGTAGCGGGCGGCCCGGCGGGCTGGGAAACGGCTCGGCGGCAGGACGGCTGATGGGCCGTCCTGCCGCCGGGGGCTCCGAGTGGGTGTGGCTACTACTTGGTCGGGGTCGCCGAGGGCGAGAGCGAGGCGCTCGGCGTGCTGCTCGGCCCGGCGGACGGGGTGGTGCTGGGGGCGCCGCTCGGCGTGGGCGTCGGGCAGCCGGGGGCGGTGGGGGAGCCGGACGGGGTGCCCGTCGGCGTACTGGTGGGGGTCGCCGTCGGGGACGGGGTGCCGGTGGTCGGCGTGGCGGTACCGGCGGGCGTGGCGGTACCGGTGGGCGTCGCGGTCGTCGTCGGGCTCGGGCAGGAGGTGGGCGTACCCGTCGGGGTGCCGGTCGGCGTACCCGTGGGGGTGGCCGTCGGGGACGGGGTGCCGGTGGTCGGCGTGGCTGAGGGGCTCGCGGAGGACGACGGCGAGCCGCTGGGGGTCGGGGTGCTCGGGGTGGTGGTCGGCTGCGGGGCCGTCGTCTGAGTCGGCGTCGGTGTCGGCGTCACTGCCGGCGGCGTGGTCGGCTGCGGCTCGGGGGCGGGCGTGGTCGGCTGGGCGCTCGGGGTCTGGCTCGTGGTGCCGGAGCCGGTGGTCCCGGTGGTGCTGCCGCCCGTGCCGGACGGCGGGAGGTACGGCGTGGGCAGCGTGCCCGGCACGGTCGAGGTGCCGGGGAGGTCCGGGACGCTGGTCACCAGGCCGCTGCCGTAGTGGGCCATCCAGTTGCGGACCGTCCGCAGGTACTCCGTGGAGTTGTTGTAGCTGAGAATCGCCCGGTCGAGCTGGGCCGGGTCGGAGAGGTCGCGGCCGCCCGCACACAGGTAGCGGGCTGCGGTCTCGGCGGCGTCGAAGATGTTGTTCGGGTCGGCCTTGCCCTTGCCGGTGGTGTCCACGCCCCAGGATGCCCAGGTGGACGGGATGAACTGCATCGGGCCGACGGCGCGGTCCCAGCGCGGGTCGCCGTCGTAGCGGCCGCCGTCGGTGTCGGGTATCGCGGCGAAGCCGTTGCCGTCCAGCGCCGGGCCGAGGATCGGGGTCAGGGTGGTGCCCGAGGCGTCCACCTGGCCGCCGTTGGCCTGGCCGGACTCGACCTGGCCGATCCCCGCCAGCAGCTGCCAGGGCAGGTGGCAGCCGGGCGTGCGCTGGGCGAGGGAGGCCTCCGCCTGCTTGTAGGCGGCGAAGACGGTGGCGGGCAGCGAGGCCCCGGTGGCCGCGAACGGACCGGCCGAGGGCAGGCCCGGCAGCATGCCGGACGGCTGGGGCAGTTGGACGGTGCCGCCGCCGTCGGCCGGGCGGCCGGTGCCGGGGGCGCCGGCCGTGGTGCCGCCGAACGGCGAGGCCGGGGTGTCGGAAGCATCGGCGCCCTGCGCGGTGGCGCTGCCCTGCGCCGGGTTGGTGTCGGCGGCTGCGACCGAGGCGAGACCCGACACCTGAGAGCCGGTCAGCGCGGCCAGTGCGGCGAGCGTCGCCGCCGTCCCCGTGACCCGCTTGCCGAGTCGTACCTTCTGCCCGCCCTGAGCGCTGCCGAACCCCGCCGCCATCTGTTGCCCCTCCCCGTCGCCGTCCGGACCATCCCGGAACGGTTGAGCCCTCGTCATCGTGCCCGCCCGCCGCTTTAAGGCGGCCGCCACCGCGACGATTAGTATCACGACGATCTGACAGGGACAGGATGGCCGGGAGGCGACCCGGCGCCTTCCGAGGGGCGAACGCGGCACTTCAGCGAGGCTTCGGCGGGCCCGAACCGCCGTTGCGGAAACCGCCGCGCACCCGATCGGAAACCGCCGCGCGCCCGATCTGCCCTACTGCTAAGGGGAGTTGGCCGTAAGCCCAACAGCGGGGGCCCGGGCGCCCAGGCGCTCGGGGCGGCGGTTCGAGGTGCGGGGGTGGTGCGTGGGCGTCGCGTCGGGCTCCCCGGCGGCGCCCGTGGTCGACCGCTCTGACCTGCCGGGATGTCCGGCGCCGACCCCGGCGACCCCTAGCAGGGCGGGCCGGTCGGCACCAGGGGGCGTCCCCAACTCGGCCCTGGAAGGATGACGTTCAGGTGAAAGTGGGCATGCCAGGAATTCCCGTCCGGCATGCTGTGCCGCGTGACCATGTGGATGGAGGTCGAAACCGTGAGCGCGAACCTGCCGGAGACCGTCGCTGAAGGAACGGTTGTCCTGCCGGCACCCCCTAGGGTGGTGGACGACCTGGCCCGTGACCTGACCCAGGCCGCCGCCGCCGTCCGGGCGGTGTCGCGGTCCGGCCGTTCCACCGGCGGGGACGTCGCGGTCGCCGCCTACACCGCGGTGGTGTGCACCGGCCGTTCGGCCGCCCGTGCGCTGGAGGAGGCGGCCGCCTGGTGCTGCCAGGCCCCGGACGCCGAGGTCCACTCGCTGGCCTGGGCCCGGGTGCCGGGGCACCGGGAGGGCGTCCACGAGTACCGGATCACCATGGCCGTCAGTTTCCCCGACGACGAGACCGGCGAGCATCCCGGCGACACCCATCACGCTTGCCGCTGAGTCCCGCTGAGTCCCGCGGCGCTATGCGGCGTTCTTTGGCCTTCCGTGGTCGGAGGGCTGAGGCCCGAGTCTTGAGGTCGTATCATCGGCCCATGGGTGATGGGGGTACGAGCGACATGGCTGACGGTGGCACCGGGGCGGAATCGGCCAACGGCACCGCGGGCGGTGCCACTTCGACCGCCGCGGCCGATGGCGGTCCGCGCGAGCTGTCGCGGGCCGCCGCCGTCGGGGCCACCGTGCTGGCCGTCCTGTGTGGCTGCGCGGTGATGCTGGCCATGTTCCACTGGCTGGGCTGGAGCGTGCCCGGTGTGGGCTGGATCGTCGCCAAGGCCGGGATCAAGCTGGCCGTCGGCGGCTTCGCCGGGCTGGCGATGGCTGCCGCCTGGATCCGGACCAAGCTGAGTTCACGTTCGAGGAGTTCAGGGAGTTGACCGCTCGGCGGCTCAACCCGCCTGCGGTGACGGGCAGGTGAGGTCGTGCTCGGGCGCCTTGCCGTCCAGCAGGTAGCGCTCGACCGTGTCGGTCACGCAGGGATCGGAACCCGGGTACTGGCCGTGGTTGCCGTTCCCGGTGACGGTGACCAGCTTCGATCCGCGCAGCGCGCGGTGCGCGCCGAGCGCCGCCTCGTAGTACGTCGCCGGGTCGTGCAGCGAGTTGAGCATCAGCACCGGGGGCAGATGGGCGCCGGTGACCTTGACCTTGGGCGCCGGGTCCGTCGGCCAGGCCGCACAGACCGAGCTGAAGGCGAGCGTACGGGCGCCGACGAGCGGGTAGCGGGCGGTGTTCTGCGCACCGCGCTCGATCCAGGTGTCCATGTCCTTGGTCCACGGGGTGTCGCCGCACGTCACCGAGAAGTACTCGGCGAGGAACTCCGGGCTGAGGTACTGGCCGAACAGCTGGCGGGCCGTCTGCTTGGCGGCCGGATCGGCGTCCTGCCAGTCGTCCAGGGCGGTCAGGGCCCGGGCGAGGAGGGGGAAGGCCTTGTCGCTGTAGATCGCGCTGATCGTGCCGTTGTCCAGCTGGTTGGGGCCGAGCGTCAACGACCCGTCGGTGATGGGCTGGTCGTGCAGGGCGGCGCGGCGCTGCTCCCAGTGCGCCTTGACCTCCTCCGGGGTCGAGCCCCAGTGGTACGTGGCGTCGCGGGCCGCCATCCAGGGCAGGAAGTCCTCCTCGAAGCGCCGCTGGAAGCTCATCGGCTGGCCCAGCTGGAACTGCTCCCAGGTGCCCTCGAAGCCGATGTTGCTGTCCAGCACCATCCGCTCGACCCGGTGCGGGAAGAGCGTGCCGTAGTAGGCGCCGATCATGGTGGCGTAGGAGGCGCCGTAGTAGCTGATCTTCTTCTCGCCGAGCAGGGAGCGGAACAGGTCCATGTCGTGGACGGTCTGCTCGGTGGTCAGGTAGGGCAGCAGATCGCCGCTGTGCTCCTCGCAACCGGCGACCAGCTTCTGTGAGTTGGCGATGACCCGGTCGATCGCCTCGGGGGACTGGTCCCGGTAGTCCCCGGCCAGGAACTCCTGGAACTCCTCCGGACTCTGGCACTGGGCATGGGTACTCCGGCCGACACCGCGCTGGTCGAAGCTGACGATGTCGTAGGCGGCGGCGACCGCGGGGGCGCCCTGGGCGAGGTCCATCGGCCGCAGCAGGCCCTGCCCGCCGGGACCGCCCGCGGCCTCCATCAGCGTTCCCTTCCGCTTCGCCGGGTCGGCGACGCGGTGCCGGGAGACGGCGATGGTCAGGTCGGCTCCGACGCCGGGACGGTGCCAGTCGCGCGGGACGGCCATGGTGGCGCAGTCGAGCGCCGGCTGCCCCTCGCAGGGCTGCCAGTTGAGGGTCTGGTGGGCGTAGCGGGCGGGCGCGGGATCGGCGTCGCCCGGGTTGCGGCCGGAGTCGGCGTTGGCGGTGGCGGGCAGGGCGAGCGAGGCCAGGACCGCGGTGGCGACAACGGCGGCCGCGCGACGGGTGCGGGATGCGGTGGTGTTCACAGGAACGATCGTGTCCGACGGGGAACCTGACGCACGATGAGGCTGAACACCGTCTTTGAGGTGGTGCTGGGTACACCTCCCTCCCTGGAGGGAGGTGTACCCAGCGGCGGGCGCCCCGGCGGCCGGTTCCTGAACGGTCGGCGTCCCGGTACCCGGCGCCTCAGTAGCCGACGGTGAAGCGGGCGCGCCGGTGGGCCGGGCTCTCCGCCTCGTCGAGCAGAGCGATGGCGAGGTCCTCCATGGAGATCGCCGAGTTGCCCTCGGCGTCGACCAGCAGCTCGTCCAGGCCGAGCCGGAAACGGCCGGTGCGCACACCCGGTTCGAGCAGGGCGGCGGGGCTCAGGTACGTCCAGTCGACCTTCCCGTCCGCGCGATAGAGGTCCAGCTGCTCGCCGCAGGCCAGCGCGATCGGCCGGATCTCGTCGGGGAAGCCGGGGGACTCCACGAGGACGGTGCCTTCGCTGCCCGGGACGGTCAGGCTGCCCGCGCCGCCGACCGCGATCAGACGCACACCGGTACCGGCCAGGCCGTCCAGCAGGCCCCGGGTCGCGGCTGTCAGCTCGTGCTCGCTACCGGGCGCGGGGCGGGTGGCGGTGATCACCAGGTCATGCCCGGCGGCGATCCGGGTGACGTCCCCGGGGTCGCGGGCGTCGCCGACGGCGAGGGCGACGGTGGACGGCAGGCCGTGCGGCTTGGCCGGGTCCCGTACGACGGCGGTGACCTCGTGGCCGCGGGCGAGCGCCTCGGCCACGACGCGGCTGCCGACGTTGCCGGTGGCACCGAACACGGTGATGCGCATGAAGGTTTCTCCTTGGACGGAACTCATGGGTTTTCGGGGGTGCGGGGTCAGGCCGTCTCGCGCACGGGCGGCGTGGTGGGCGCCGGTTGCGTGGTGGGCGTGGGTGCGGCGGTGCGGGGCCGCTGGGTCTGGGCGACGATCAGCGAGCCGAGCACGACCACCGCGCCGATCGCCTGGAGCGGGCTGAGGTCCTGGTCGAGCGCCAGCCAGCCGGTCACGGTGGCGACCACCGGGCTGAGCAGGGAGAGGAAGGACAGCGAGGTCGGTGGCAGGGCGCGCAGTCCGCGGAACCACATCGCGTAGGTGAGGGCCGCGCCGATCAGGCAGAGGTAGGCGTAGCCGAGCACGTTGTCGGTGGTGTAGTGGGTGGGCGGGGCGCCCTCGGTCAGCAGGGTGACCGGCACCAGCAGCAGGCCGCCGGCGGTGAGTTGCCAGCCGGTGGTGGCCAGCAGCGGGGCGGGGGAGCCCCAGCGCTTGGAGAGGACCACACCGAAGGCCATCACCACCGCGCCGCCGAGTGCGGCGAACACGCCGATCGCGTCCAGCCGGGCGTTGGCGCGCAGCACCAGCAGGCTGACGCCCCCCACGCCGGCGATGCCGGACAGCACCGTGCGCAGTGTGAGCCGGTCGCCGAGCAGTGCGGCCGAGAGTGCGGCGGTGATCAGCGGTTGGACGGCGCCGACGGTGGCCGCGATGCCGCCGGGCAGGCGGTAGGCGGCGATGAACAGCAGGGCCTGGAAGCCGCCGATGTTGAGCGCGCCGAGGACCAGCGCGCGCCACCACCAGTCACCCTTGGGCAGGGTGCGGGTGAGGGCGATCAGCAGCAGTCCGGCTGGCAGGCAGCGGATGACGGCGGCCAGCAGCGGTCGGTGGGGCGGGAGCATTTCGGTGGTGACGAGGTAGGTCGTCCCCCAGATGGCGGGGGCCAGGGCCGTCACCAGCACCATGGCGAGGCGATTTCTTAGCACTAAGCCAATGTATCTCAGTGCTAAGGCATCGTTCATCGAAATCGGCCGGTGACGTGGCTCACAGTCACCTCACCGCTAAGGGATTTCCTGGGCGTCCCCTACCCTGGACCTGTGGCAGATCATGTGGACCGCGTAGTAGCGCAATGGGCCGCCGAGCGGCCTGAGCTGGACACCTCCCCGATGGAGGTGTTCGGCCGGCTCAAGCGCGTCTACCGTCTGGTGGACGCGGGGCTCAACCGCACCTTCGCCGAACACGGCCTGGACGCGGCCTCCTTCGACGTCCTCGCCACCCTCAAGCGCAGCGGCCCGCCCTACCGCCTCACCCCCACCGGCCTGATGCAGTCCGCCATGGTCACCTCCGGCGCCATCACCCAGCGCCTGGACCGCCTGGAGGCCCGAGGACTGGTCACCCGCACGCGCAGCGACCAGGACGGCCGCAGCCGCGACGTCGAACTGACCCCCGAGGGTCACGCCCTGATCGACCGCGCCCTGCCCGACCACGTCGCCAACGAGCACCGCATGCTGGCCGGCCTCGACGAGGCGCAGAAGGCCGCGCTCATCGACGCGATGCGCGCCCTGCTCGCGGACCTCGGCGACAGCTCCGACTGACCACCTGATTAACCGTTTGCCGGCCCGGCCGCCCGCCCCTTGGATGGCGGCCATGGACGACCCGATCTGGCAGGCCCTGTCCACCGGTGCCCGGCGCACGGTGGACGAGCACCTCGCCGCCTCGCGCAATGTGTACGCGATCAAGGCGATCCGCGACGCGTCGCCGGATCCGGTGCCCGGCCTGCCCGCCTGTATGGACGTGATCACGGTCCGGCGGGTGGAGCTCGGCCTGGACGGTCGCGGACCGACCCCGCCGGTGGGCCCGGCGGACCCGACCGACCTGGTCGCCAAGGCCGAGGCGCTGCGGGAGCACGTCGAGTCGATCCGCGCCGAGTGGGACGGCGACACCTTCGGCTGGTGCGTGGACCTGCGGGCGGTGACCGCCGGGCACCCCGGCGGACACGTGCTCGCGACGATCCGTCACGGCGGCGACATCCGGATCTTCAACGGCGAGGTCCCGCCCTGGCCCGAGGAAGCGGAGGCGGAGTCCGTCGGCCGCGAGGTGGCCGCCCGGCTGGGCGTGCCGTTCCACTTCGCCCGGGAGGGCGGGCCCGGGGTTCCGGCTACGGGTTGACCGCCACCGCCTTGAAGAAGGTGTAGTGGAACGTCCCGCCCGGCTCGGCCGCGCGGCGCAGGTCCGCTATGCCGTGGTCGAAGGCCTCCGGAGTGGTCAGCCCGGAGGCCAGCGCCTCCGCCCGCACGGCCTCGACCATCGCGACGAAGGTCCGCCTGGTGAAGCCCTCCACCAGCGCCGGGCGGCCGCCGTCCGCGTAGACCGTACGGGGGCGGACCGTGACGTCCGCGAAGCCGGCGGCGGTGAGCAGCGGGTACAGCCGTCGCCCGATCAGCGCGTCGCCGCCCGCCTCGGCCTGGAGCCGGACCAGGTGGTCGACGGTGTGGCGGGCCGGCGCGCTCTCCGGGTGGAAGAAGGCCGAGCCGTGGTCGCCCTCGATCACGGTGATCGTCCCGCCCGGCCGCAGCACCCGGCGCAGCGCCGCCAGACCGGCGGCCGGGTCCGGCAGGTGCTCCAGTACGAAGCACAGGAAGACGTGGTCGAACGCGCCGTCGGCGAAGGGCAGTCGGTACAGGTCGCCGTGGTGCCAGGCGACCTGGGCGGCGGGCGCCTCGGCCGCCACCCGGGCCCGGGCCTGGGACAGCGAGTCCGCCGAGAGGTCCGCCGCCGTCAGCAGTACCCCAGGACTCCCGGCCAGCAGGTGCACCGTCTGCGCCCCCACCCCGCAGCCCGCCTCCAGCACCCGGCTGCCCGCCGGGTAGGCCGTGCCCGCGTGGAGCAGCTCGGCGAGGGTGTCGGCCTGGTTGCCGAGGCGCTGCGCCTCGGTGTCGGAGTAGCCGTGGACGTAGTGGTTGTGGTGTGTGCTCGTTCGGCTGGTCACGGCTCCACCCTCACGCCACCATGGACCGGTGAACAGGTCCAAAGGTGAGGCGGTCGACAGGTCCAAAGAGCTCGGCGCGGACTTCCTCCAGCTCGACGCCGCCGACGCCCCGCCCGGCGGTCTCACCCAGTGGCTCGCCCGCCGACTGTGCGAGGCCGTCGCCGACGGGCGCCTCCCGGCGGGCGCCCGGCTCCCCGCCAGCCGGGTGCTCGCGGCCGAACTCGGCGTCTCCCGAGGGGTGGTGACCGACGCCTACCGTCGGCTCGCCGAGGCCGGGCAGGTCGTGGGGCGGGGGAGGGGTGGCACGGTGGTGGTCGCGACCCCGGCCCCGGCCTCCGCACCGCCCGGACCCCGCCCCGAGCCCGTCATCTTCCGGGCGGACCCCGGCCCCGAGGTCTTCGACCACCTGCGCGGCGCCCCCGCCCGGATCGACCTCACCCCCGGAGTCCCGGACCTGGCCGCCTTCCCGCGCGCCGCCTGGCTGCGCTCCGAGCGGGCCGTCCTCGACGGCCTCGCCGCCCACCACCTCGGCTACGGCGACGTCCGGGGCGCGCCCGCCCTGCGCGAGGCCGTCGCCCACTGGCTCGCCCGCAACCGGGGCATCCGGGCCGACCCCGAGGAGGTGCTCGTCGTCGCCGGGACGGCCCAGGCCCTGGCCCTGCTCGGCCGCGCCCTCGGGCAACTGGGCATCACCGAGGTCGCGGTCGAGGACCCGGGCTCGCTCGGCGCCCGCCAACACCTCGCCCACTGGCTCGCCGCCACCCCGCCCGTGCCCGTCGACGCGCACGGCATCCGGGTCGACGCCCTGCGTGCCACGGGCGCCCCGGCCGTCCTGCTCACCCCCGCCCACCAGTACCCGACCGGCGTCGTCCTCGGCGGCGACCGGCGCCGCGAACTCCTCGGCTGGGCGAGCGAAGGCGGGCTCGTCATCGAGGACGACTACGACGCCGAACACCGCTACGACCGCCCGCCCGTCCCCGCCCTCCGGGCCGCCCTGCCGGACCAGGTCTGCTACGCGGGCAGCATCTCCAAACTGCTCGCCCCCGCCCTGCGTACCGGCTGGCTGCTGGTGCCCCCGCGCCTGCGCGACGCCGTCCTGGACGCCAAACGCTTCGCCGACCTCGGAAACCCGGTGCTGCCCCAGCTGGTGCTGGCGCGGCTGATGGAATCCGGTGAACTCGACCGCCACCTCCGGCTGCTGCGCCGCCGCCACCGTCGCCGCCGGGACGCCGTGATCGCCGCCGTCCGCACCCACCTGCCCGGCGCCACGGTGCACGGCGCCGCCGCGGGCCTGCACCTGATGTTGACCCTGCCGGAGGAACTTAGCTGCAACGACACCGAGTTGGCTGAGGCGGCGTTGGCGGCGGGCGTGAAGGTGCAGCCGCTGTCCTGGCATGCCCGGCTCCCCTGTCCACCGGGCCTGGTCCTCGGCTACGCGGCAGGTTCGCCGGGTGAGATCGAGGAAGGAGTGGCGGTGCTGGGGCAGCTGGTCCGGCGCGCGGGGTAGCCGGGCTTCCTCGGGGGAGCGAGGGTTCCTCGCCGTTGACCCGAAGCCGTACCCGGGGCCAGGGGCGGCCCGGCGTCGGTACCTGGATGTCCAGCCGATCGACCGTTCGATCACCCTGGGTGCTGCCGGCGCGGGCGGTCGCGGCGCTCTTTGGGCTGCCGGACCGCCCATCCCTGGGTACGCTGGCGAACCGTAGGCCGCTGCTCACCCTGGAGGCGTGATGGCCCCGTTCCGGCGTGTTGCCCAGCTCGGATCGGTGCTGCTGGTGCTGGGGGCCGTGCTCGGGCCGGTCCCGGCCGGGTCGACGACGCGTAGCGGCGGGCCTCCCGCAGAGAGGACCGCAACAGTGATCGGCCAGGACCAGGACTCCCGTCAGCTCGCCGGGCGCCGGATCGTGCTCTCCTACCCGGGCCCGACGCCGCCGCCCGGAGTGCTCCAGGCCATCCGGGAGGGCCGGGCCGCCGGGGTGATCCTGTTCGGCGAGAACATCACCAAACCGTCGCAACTCGCTGAGGTAGTAACCCAGTTGAAGCAGGCAGCGGCCGAGGCGCCGCATGCGCGCCCGCTGCTGCTGATGACCGACCAGGAGGGCGGTAAGGTTCGCCGCCTGCCCGGCGCGCCCGAACTCTCCGCCCGCGGCACCGGATCGGCCCCCGACCCGCTCGCCGCCGCCGTGGACTCCGGCACCGGCGCCGCCGCGACGCTCACCGGCGCCGGGCTGAACGTCAACCTCGCGCCGGTGCTCGACGTCTACGACACCCCGGACAACTTCATCGACCACTCCGAGCGCTCCTACGGCCAGGACCCGTCCCGGGTGGGAGAGTTGGGCAGCGCCTTCCTCGCCGCCCAACAGGGCCTCGGGGTCGCCGCGACCGCCAAGCACTTCCCCGGTCTCGGTTCCGCCGCCCGCGACGAGAACACCGACCTCCGCCCGGTCACCCTTCCCGTCCCGCTGGCCCAGCTCCGCACCCGCGGCGAAGCCCCGTACCGAGCCGCCATCGCGGCGGGCGTGCGTCTGGTGATGGCCTCCTGGGCCATCTACCCGGCCCTCGACCCCGACCGCCCGGCCGGCTTCTCACCCACCGTCATCCAGGGCGAACTCCGTGGCCGCCTCGGCTTCGACGGCGTCACCATCACGGACGCCCTCGAAGCCGGAGCCCTCACCCCCTACGGCGACACCGGCACCCGTGCCGTCACCGCCGCCTCGGCCGGCATGGACCTGCTGCTCTGCTCCGCCCGCGACCCGCAACAGGCCGAGGACGCTACCGCCGCCCTCGCCGCCGCCCTCGATTCCGGCCGCCTCGACCGCGCGGCGTTCGCGGAGGCCGTCACCCGCGTGGACGCCCTGAGGGACGCGCTGCGCTGATTCAGTCGGCCTTCTCCCCACTACATCGCCCTCCACACAAGCCGCCGGATCAGCTGGGGGAGCACGAAGGGGAAGCGACGGCGAGGACCCCTGCGCGAGGGGTCCTCGCCGCCGACAGCCGGGGATGACGCGGCCGGCTACCGGTTGAGCAGGGTGCGCAGGTCGATGAGGCGGTAGCCGCGGGCGCGGGCGGCGTCGATGATCCGGGGGAGGGCCTCGGCGTCGAGGCAGGTGTCGGGGCCGCCCTCGTCGCTGGCGCCGACGTGGAGCTGGAGGACGGCGCCCGGGGTCAGGGCGGCGAGGGCTCGGTCGACGGCGCGGTCGGTGGTCATGCCGTGTCCGGGGCCGAGGTAGCCGTTGGTGTCGGCGGTGTACTCCAGGTCCGCGTAGCCGAGCCCGTTGACGGTCGCGACGGCCTGTGGGGTGGTCGCGCTGTACGGGAAGCGGAAGAACGGCAGCGGGTCGGCGTCGGCGGCGCGGCGGATGGCGGTGTCGGCGCGGCGCACCTCGGCACGGGCCTCGTCGGGGGTGAGCGTGGTGAAGTCGGGGTGGCTGTAGGAGTGGTTGCCGAGGCCGTGTCCTGCGTCGGCGATGGCGCGGACGGCGCCGGGGTGTCGGTCGGCGAAGTCGCCGGTGGGGAAGAAGACGGCCGGGGCGGCGCGGTCGCGCAGGACGGCGAGGACGGTGTTCAGCCCGGTTTCGTTCCAGGCGGCGTTGAAAGTGAGGGCGAGGACGCGCTCCTCGGTCGGGATCCGGCGGATCTCGGCGCCGAGCAGCGGCGCGGGGGCCGGGGCGAAGCCGAGGAGCGAGGCGAGGGCGGCCAGGGCCGCGACGGCGGTGCGGAGGCGGTTCACCCCGGGTTCAACGCGGCGACGCCCGGGGCGGTGCGAAGGTTCGTCCGTCCGGGCGGGACGGCCTGGGGGGCCGGGACGTCCGGGAAGGCGAGACGTCGCCCGTGCCGCGTCGGCGCCGCCGTGCCGTGCGGGTCGGACGTGCACGGCTCCTTCGCCGTGGCGGGGAGCTTCAGAGGTCCGGCCCTGGACGCCCCGAGTCTGCCTGTAGGTGGCTGACTTCTCGTCATCCTGACTGCCGAGCCCGGGAGTTGGCAGCGTCCCGGGCTCGGCCCCGGCTTGCCGGGAATCCGGTCGCGGTGTGGGGGAGGTCACCTCCTGCTGTGACGACTTGAAGAAATCTTCATCTGTCGCGATGATGCCTACCGGCCGCGGCACGGACCCCGCCCGGTCGGACGACAACCGAGCCGGATCCGAGAGAGGGAGCGGACGATGCCGGTCCCGCTGTACCAGGCCAAGGCGGAGTTCTTCCGCACCCTCGGCCACCCGGTCCGGATCCGGGTGCTGGAGCTGCTCCAGGACGGCCCCCGGCCGGTGCGCGAGCTGTTGGCGGAGATCGAGGTCGAGCCGTCCAACCTCTCCCAGCAGCTCGCGGTGCTGCGCCGCACCCAGCTGGTCACGGCCACCCGCGAGGGCAACACGGTGGTGTACGCGCTCAGCACCCCGGACGTCGCCGAGCTGCTGCGCGCGGCACGTCGGATCCTGACCGAGCTGATCACCGACCAGGGCGCGCTGCTCACCGAGCTGCGTGCGAGCGGCGGCCGGTCGCCCCGCTGAGTCCGCAGCCCTTACCCGCACCTGCGCGCGCGCCCGACCCGCCCCGACCGGCCGACCCGAGGAGACCCGCACCATGAGCGACAGTGCCAGTGACAGCACGAGTGAGGAGAAGCGCCGCCGCAAGGCGATGCTGATCCGCGCGGGCATCTACGTCTTCGCCACCCACCTGTTCGCGGGCTTCGTCCTGCTGCTGTTCGCGCTCGGCAACCGCAAGTAGGGGCGGTCGCGAGTAGCGGCCGTCACGAGGACCGCAGCAGGGCTCAGCGCGGCTGTGCGTCCGGCACCAGGTAGCGGTCGCTGGTGCTGGTCCAGGCGTGCACGGCGGAGACCAGCTCCCGGGTTCCGTCCAGGTACCAGCGCCCGGCCGGGTGGCGGCGGCCCAGCTCGCGGCGCAGTTCCTCGTTCTCCTGCCGCAGTCGGGAGACCCGGGTGCGCACCGCGCGGACGGCGCGGCTGCGGGTGCAGCCGCGGACCCGTTGCAGGGTGAGGACGGTGTTGAAGGCGGCGGCGCTCTGGCGTTCCTCCCGCTCCAGCGAGTAGAGGTCGTTGATCAGCGTGGCCGCGTCGGCGGTGTTGGCGCGCAGGCGGTGCAGTGCGGGCTCCGCGTGCAGGGCGGCGGGGGCGTCGGCGCCGTGGACCCGTTCCAGTATGTTCATGAACGGGTAGGCGCAGCTGCCGTGGCGGCGCAGCCGCATGGTCTCCGTGAGGCTCAGGCCGAGCGCGGGCACGGTGCCGCGGGAGCGGTGTTCGGCCTCGGCGGGGAAGGTGGCCAGGCAGGCCCGCCACTCGCGGGCGGCCCGGGCGCGCCAGGCGGGGGACATCGTCTCGGTCTGGCGGTCCCAGAGTTCCCGCCAGGCGGTGAGGAGCCGGTCGTCGGCGGTGCCGGCGGGGGCGCCGCTGTCGAGGGCGGAGACCAGCGGGTCGACCAGGGCACGGGCCTCGACGGGGCGGCGTCCCGGCGGGCCGTCGAACCGGTCGTCCAGGATGGTGAACCAGCCGAGCATGTCGACCAGCAGGTCCAGCTCGCCGCCCCGGGTGGTCGGGAACGCGAGGCCGATCAGCTCGTGCAGCGCGTAGGTCCGATATCGGGGCAGTTCGGCCGGGGTGAGCAGGCCGTGGCGGACCGCCCAGTCGGCGTGCCGGTCGGCGGAGGCGCGCAGCTCGGCGGGCGGGCGGTGCCGGGACGGAGCGGCCGGCGCGGCTGTGGCGCCCGTGAAGGGGCAGCCGCCGGCCGCCGTCCGCTCGGCACCCGCCGCGTCGCCCGGCGAGGCCACCGAGGCCGTCGAGGTCGCCGGAGCACCTGCCGGAGCACCCGCCGAGGCCGCTGTAGCGCCCGCCACGGCCGCCGAGCGCGGCGCCAGCCGCACCCGCAGCCCCTGTGCCTGGACCGTCGTCCACACCACCTCCCGGGCCCGCGCCCCCGGCACCGCGACCGGCCGCCAGCGGCGCAGGATCGCCGCCGCCGCGACGGTCAGCTCGGCCCAGGCGAAGGCCTCCCCGATGCACTTGTGCTTGCCCGCCCCGAACGGCAGGAAGGACGGCCGCCCGGCCCCGCCGCCGTCCTGCCAGCGCTCGGGTCGGAAGGCGAGCGGCTCGGGGTGGCGGACCGGGTCGCGGTGCAGGGCCGTGAGGCTGTAGAGCAGTTCGGTGCCCGCGGGGACGCGGTACGGGCCGAGCTCGACCGGTACCTGGGCGGTGCGCATCAGGAAGGCGTTGGGCGCGTGCAGCCGTACCACCTCCTGGGTGACGCTGCGGGTGTAGCTGAGCCGGGCGAGCGCCTCCGGGGTGGGGGCGGCGCCGACGGGCAGGTGCTCGTCGAGTTCGGCGAGGAGGCGGGCCTCGACCTCGGGGTGGCGCAGGAGTTCGTCCAGTAGCCAGGTCAGGGTGGTGGAGACGGTCTCCGTCCCGGCGCCGAACATGGTGATCGCCTCGGAGCGGACGTCGGCCTCGGTGAGCGGACGGCCGGTGGCCGGGTCGGTGGCGGCCCTCAGCAGGGCGGGCAGGGTGCCCCGGCGCTCCGGCCGGGCCTGCGAACCGGCAGGGCCCGAGCGGCCGTTGACGGCCTGGTCGACGACCCGGTTGAGCACCCGGACGGCGGCGTCGAAGCGCCGGTTGACGGGCAGCGGCACCCGGGCGAGCGCCGGGTGCGGGTACAGGGACTGGACGATCTGGCCCTTCACCAGGTCCGGCAGCGCCCGGTGGAAGGCGAGGGTGGCGTCCTCGCTGAGCCGGGCGTCGAACAGCGAGCGGGTGACGATCTCCAGCGCCAGGTGGTTCATCTCCTTGGCCACGTCCAGGACTTGGCCGGGCCGCCAGCGTCCGGCGCGTTCCTCGGTGACCTGGTGCATGACGGTCAGGTACTCGGCCATCCGGTCCGGGTTGAAGGCGGGCTGGATGATCCGGCGGCGGTCGCGGTGGGCTTGGCCCTCGGACATCAGCAGGCCGTCGCCGAAGGCCGTCTTCAGGGTGTCCTGGACGGCGCCGCGCGGACAGTCGTAGGCGAGCGCGACCAGCAGGGTGTGGACCAGCCGGGCGTCGGTGACCACGCAGACGGTGCGCGGCCCGAGCCGGATGCGGACCACGCCGCCGTAGCGGGACAGGGAGCCGAGGAAGCCGAGCGGGTCGCGCAGCAGGGCTGCGGCGTGCCCGAGGCCGGGGAGCGCGCCGGGCGCGAGCGGGGGGACGGCCGAGCGGGTCGTGGGGGTGGGTGGTGGCGCGGTTCTCGGCCGGACGGTTCGTTTCCGGGTCTCTGTCAGCAGGGCGTCTGTCAGCAGGGTCATGACACTACCTCTCATCGGACGGGACGGTGCGGCGGTACCGGGGGAGGGTACCGGCGGGCCGGCTGGGAACCGGGGGACCGGTGAGCGCGGAGCCCGCGTGAGCCACTGTGGGAGGGCGCACGTCATAGGAAACGCGCCGGTTCCATAGGCGTTGCGCCGAGCGCGGGTGGATCACTCCAACGGTCGATCGGGCCGAGGTCCCGTCGATCGCTCCGAAGGACGCGTCTGACCTGCGCGGACTTCACCGTCCCCGAGGCCTGTAGCGGGCCCTGGAGGCAGGGTCTTTGGACCCTCGCCGCCCGGTCGGGCGACGGCCAACATGGTACGCGGAGAAGGAGGAACCTGATGACCCGTCTGCGCCGCCGGCCAGCCCTCGACGTCAGGGTGGAGATCCGCGGTCAGTTGCCGCGCGAGGACGCCGAGTACGCCCGGGCCCGGGCGCACGACACCGCCGCCGTCCTCGGCCCCGACGCCCACGCGCTGCGCCTGCGGCTCACCCGCACCCGCGACCGCTCGGTCACCCGGCCCGCGCTCGCCCAGGCGGGCGTGCAGCTGGCCGACGCGGGCCCGGTCCGGGTGCAGCTGGCCACCGGCACCGCCCGGGAGGCCGTCGACCTGGTGCTCGGCACACTCGCCGGTCGAGCCGTCCGGCTGCGCGAGCAGGGCGACATCGGCCTCGCCGCCGTGTACGAGAGCGCCTACCGCCCGCAGTACGCCGACCGTCCGCTGGCCGAGCGGCGGATCGCCCGGCGCAAGACGGTCGTGCTCGCCCGCCGGACGCCCGAACAGGCCGCGTGCGACCTCCTGGCGCTGGACCGGCGGTTCCACCTGTTCGCGGACGCCGCGACCGGACGGGACAGCCTGGTGCACCGCTGCCCGCTGAGCGGTGCGGTGGAGCGGTGGACCGTGGACACCGACCCGACGCCCCCGCTCGGCCTCGCCGAGGCTGCCCGCCGGCTCTGGCTCACCGGCCGCCCCTTCGTCTGCCACACCGACCCCGGTGACGGCCGTGCCCGGGTGCTCTACCGGCGCTATGACGGCCACTACGGCCTGATAACGCCGGTGTCGGAGCGCCGCAGCGGGGCAGGAATCCCCTCGGCGCAGGACTGATCAGAGAGATTCCACCGACTCAAGACCCAAGACTCCACCGACGCCACGACAGGGGACCGGGACCATGGACTGCGACGACGAGGTCATGCTGACCGTCCGGATCACCGCCGCCGAGCGGGCGCTGCTGCGGGACCTCGCGCGCGGCCACGGCGGCGACGTCTCCGAAGTGGCGGTCGACGGCCTGCTGGAGGTCGTCCCGGCGCTGCACGACGACGCCTCCGTCCTGCCGCTGCTGCGGGTCCTCGCCCGGCCGGCGCCCTGCGCGCTGACCCTCTGGCTGCCCGCCCCGGTGGCGGACCTGCTGCCGCTGCTGGGCGAGCGGTTGGCACGCACCGGCGGGCCGGCGGCCGGACCGGCCAGCGCCGCGCTCTCCGCCGCCCTGCGGCTCTGGCTCGCCGGGGACCGCGCCGTGCTCGCCGCCGGACTGGCCCGGCTGCACGGCGGCTGCGCCGCCGCCGGGGCGCCGGCTGTCGAACCGGCCCGGATCGGGGCCGCCGCGTGAGCGGCGAACAGGGGTGACCGGCCGTCGTGTGACGGGCGGCGCCGGCATGTTCGGGGCGCAAGCCTGCCCGGTCAGAGCTCTGGGCACGGCCCGCCGACAGGTCTAGCGCTCCGTCACGGCTGTCGGAGTCACCGGCCCCGGGACTCCGGCCGGGTGGCCGCCGACACCCCCTGCCGGGGAGCACGCACCCCCCGAGTGCGCTCCCCGGCACCCTCATGTGCGCACCTCTGGGCCCGCATCCGCTGCGCCCGCATCTTTGTGCCGTTGCCTTCGTGCCCGCACCGTCGCGCCCCCGCACGCCCGCCACCCGACATCTCGAACGCGTCGAAGAATTTCGCAAGAGGTTTCTGTTATTCCCACCCGTCCCAGCCGCTCTCCGGAGTGTCGGAAGGCCTGAGCGTCCCTCACCACAGGGCGCCCGGGCCGTCGCACGAGGAAAGGAACGCGATGGGACACCGGAGCAGCGAGCTGCGTCGGCGCAGGCGCCGCAGGCTTACCCGTAGGAGCGTGGTTGTCGCCGCGGCGGTGGCAGCCGCACTTGTTGCGGGAACGTTGGGCCTGCGCACCGCGCTGGAGCCGGCCGCGCACAGCGCCGTGGCGGTGGCGGACGCTCCGGCCGACCGGGTCGCCGCGGTCGCCGACGGCGGCGACGACGGCGGTCCCGGCGAGACCGGCACGGCCGAGGGCGGTACCAAGGCGCCCGCCGCCCCGAAGCGGGACGAGAAGGCCGCCCCGCCCAAGGCGATACCCAAGGACGAGCCGGAACGAGGGTTGGTCTACACGGGTTTGAACCTGCCGAGCAGCGACCGCTGCGGCAACATGCTGGAGGTCACCGGCAGCACCCAGTGCAGCCACGGCCCGGACGTGCCGCCCAAGGACGTGGACATCCACAAGGACGTCCAGCCGGTGGCCGCCCCGGCCGCCCAGGCGCCCGCGCTCACCCCGGCGGCGAACGCCCAACCGCCCGCCGCCGCCGACCTGCTGAAGGGCGGCGCGCCGGTCCTCGACGCGACGCAGAAGGCGCTGCTGAGCGACTCCGGCACCGCCGGTGCCCCGCAGGGCGCCCCGTCCCAGGCCCCGGCAGGGGGCTCGGGCCTGGTCTGCGAGGGTGACGGCAGCAGCGGCAACCGCGTCCAGGTGGTGTACGTGCACACCCCGGGCAACGACCGCTTCGCCCAGTACCTGTCCTCGTTCAAGAAGTGGGCCGCGGACGTCGACGTCATCTACAACGCCAGCGCCCAGGAGACCGGAGGCGTCCGGCACGTCCGCTTCGTCACCGAATCCGACTGCACCGCCTCGGTGTTGAACGTGCAGATCTCCGACTCCGAGATCCAGGACTTCAACGCGAGCAACCGGGCCCTCGCCGCACAGGGGTTCAACCGCAAGGACCGCAAGTACATGATGTTCACCGACGCCAAGGTGTACTGCGGCATCGGCACCTTCGCCGGCGACGAGCGCCCCGGCCAGGACAACATCAGCAACTTCGGCCCCTCGTACGGGCGGACCGACTCCGGCTGCTGGAGCGGCTCCACCGCCGCGCACGAACTAGGCCACAACCTGGGCGCGGTGAACAACAGCGCACCCCACTCCAGCAAGGCCGGCCACTGTACGGACGAGTGGGACCTCATGTGCTACTCGGACGCCCCCTACTACCCGAAGATGCAGATCGTCTGCCCGGACCGCGCCCATGACGACCGGCTGGACTGCGGCCACGACGACTACTACAACACCAACCCCGCGCCCGGCAGTTACCTGGCCACCCACTGGAACGTCGCCAACAACCGCTTCCTCATCGCGGGCAGCGGCACCGGCCCGAACCCCACGCCCACGCCCACGGCCACGTCCACGCCCACGTCCACCCCGACGGCTACGGGATCGCCCACCCGCACGCCCTCGCCGTCCCCGACGCCCACCGGCAGCCCCACCGCCACGCCGACCGGCTCCCCGTCGCCGACCGCGACCCCGACCACGGGAGGCAACGCCCCTGACGTCACGACGAGTCAGGTCACCCAGAACTCGGTGATGCTGAGCTGGACGGCCGTCCCGGCCGCGACCGGCTACGACGTCCAGCTGAACGGCCAGACCATCGGCACCGTCCGCTCGACCGTGGTCGGCGTGGTCCGACTGGCCCCCGGAACCTCCTACACCGTGGCCGTCGCCGTCCACGACGCCGCCGGAACGGTCGGCAAGCCCGGCCGCGCGACCACCTTCAAGACCCTCGCGGACGCGGGCCGCCCGCAGCCCAGCACCCACTACACCATGGTCAACGGCCTCACCGGCCAGGCCGCCGACCTGTGGGGCAGCTCGATGAACGACGGCACCGTCGCCATCGCCTACCAGCGCACCGGCTACGCCAACCAGAAGTGGGTCTTCGATGATGCCGGCAACGGCGCGGTGCGGATCAAGTCCGTGCGCTCCGGCAAGTGCCTGCAGCTCGGCGGTACGCCCGTCGCCGGACAGTACGTCGCGCAGCAGCCGTGCGGCGACGCCGCCGCGCAGAAGTGGCAACTCAACGCCACCGAGGGCGGGTTCACCGTCACGGCGGACGGCTCCACCCTGGTGCTCGGGCTCAGTGACCGTTGGTACTACGGTGGTTGGCTGTTGGAACTGCAGCAGCCGAACGGCCGGCCGTACCAGAACTGGTCGCTGCTGAAGACCACGTAAGCACGCTCGAACCCGCACAACACGGGTGCGGGGGGGGGGGGAACCCAAAAAGGGGAGAACACAGAAGCACCGTGTCCAAAAACCCCCACCCCCACCCCCCCCCCGGACGGGGGGCGCCCCCCACCCCTCCCGAAACCGGGAGTGCGCTGGCGGCCCCGGCCGAGGACGGCCGGGGCCGCCGAAACCATCGCCTCGCAGCGCTCCCGCCCATCGCCCTTGACGCCCCCGTGGAAAAGCGGCGGGCCCGCGTCCGGGAAGGACGCGGGCCCACCGTCGAGGAGCCGTCAGCCTCAGCGCATCGAACCGGTGCGCAGCAGGGTGCGGATGACGCGCATCGCGACCGAGAGGCTGGACAGCTCGTAGTTGTCCGAACCCCTTATGTCGTCGAGGGTGCTCTTGGCGCGGTTCAGCAGGGTGGAGTTGAGGTCCGCCCAGGCGTTGTAGCGCTCCTCGGGGGTGGCGCCCTCGGGGCCGCAGACCAGGATGTCGGCGGTCAGCGCCGCGTGGGCCGCGAAGAGGTCCTCGCGGATCGCGGCCCGGGCCATCGACGACCAGCGGTCGGTGCGGGGCAGGTCGATGATGCGGTCGAGCAGGTGCGAGATCTGCAGGCGGTCGCCCAGGTCGTAGTACAGCTCGGCGACGTCGGCGACGTCCTTGCCGGAGCGGTCGGCGACCTCGGTGATGTCCAGGGTCGGGAAGACCGAGGACAGGCCGGCGATCCGGGTGGCCAGCTCCTCCGGGACCCCGGCCGAGGCGAGCTCGTTGTAGATCGACTCGAACCAGGTCAGGTCCTCGCCGCGCAGCGGCTTGGGCAGCGAGCCCCAGACCTGGTTGACCCGGTCGTGGAAGAACTCGATGGTGCCGGCGATGTCGAGCGGCTGGCGGCGGTTGTTGAGCATCCACCGGGTGGCGCGCTCGACCAGGCGGCGCGAGTGCAGCCGCATCTTGGTCTGGATCCGGGCCTGGACCTTGTTGTCCAGGCCCTCGATCTCGGCCCAGATCTCCTCCAGGCCGAAGACGGCCCGCGCGGCGGTGTGCGTCCGGGCGATCTCCTCGTAGGTCGCGCCGGTCTCCTCCTTCAGGCGGAAGGCGAAGGTGCAGCCACCGCGGTTGATCGTGTCGTTGACGATCAGCGTGGTGATGATCTCGCGGCGCAGCGCGTGGTTGTCGATCGCGTCGGCGAACTTCGCCCGCAGCGCGCTCGGGAAGTACTCGTGCAGCGCGGTGCGGAAGTACGGGTCGTCGGGCAGGTCGGTGGCCAGCAGCTCGTCGGCCAGGATGATCTTGGTGTAGGCGAGCAGCACGGACATCTCGGGCTGGGAGAGCCCGCGGCCGTTCTGCTGGCGCTCGCGGATTTGGCGCTCGCCGGGCAGGAACTCCAGGGCCCGGTCGAGCTGGCCGGCCGCCTCGAAGCGGTTGATCATCCGCGCGTGGACGTTGACCATGCTGTGCGCCTGGGCGACGGCGTTGGCCAGCACCACGTTCTGCGCGTAGTTGTTGCGCAGCACCAGGTGGCCGACCTCGTCGGTCATCTCGGCGAGCAGGACGTTGCGCTGCTTGACCGTCATGTCGCCCTCGGTGACGACCTGGTTGAGCAGGATCTTGATGTTGACCTCGTGGTCCGAGGTGTCCACACCGGCCGAGTTGTCGATGGCGTCGGTGTTGATCCAGCCGCCGGTGCCCTCGGGGCCGCCGGAGGCCGCGTACTCGATGCGGCCGAGCTGGGTGCAGCCGAGGTTGCCGCCCTCGCCGATGACCCGGGCCCGGACCTGCTCGCCGTTGACGCGGATGGCGTCGTTGGCCTTGTCGCCGACCTCGGCGTTGGTCTCGGTGGAGGCCTTGACGTAGGTGCCGATGCCGCCGTTCCAGAACAGGTCGACCGGCGCCTGCAGGATCGCCTTCATCAGGTCGGCCGGGGTCAGGCGGCTCTCCTTGATGCCCAGGGCGGCCCGGACGTGCGCGCTGACCTGGATCGACTTGGCGCTGCGGGGGAAGACCCCGCCGCCGGCCGAGATCAGCGACTTGTCGTAGTCGTCCCAGGAGCTGCGGGGCAGGTCGAACAGTCGGCGGCGCTCGGCGTACGAGGCGGCCGCGTCCGGGTTCGGGTCGAGGAAGATGTGGCGGTGGTCGAAGGCGGCGACCAGCCGGATGTGCTCGCTGAGCAGCATGCCGTTGCCGAAGACGTCGCCGGACATGTCGCCGATGCCGATGACGGTGAAGTCCTCGGTCTGGGTGTCGACGCCGAGCTCGCGGAAGTTGCGCTTGACCGACTCCCAGGCGCCGCGGGCGGTGATGCCCATGCCCTTGTGGTCGTAGCCGGCCGAGCCGCCGGAGGCGAAGGCGTCGCCGAGCCAGAAGCCGTACGACTCCGCGACGCCGTTGGCGATGTCGGAGAAGGTCGCGGTGCCCTTGTCGGCGGCGACGACCAGGTAGGTGTCGTCCTCGTCGTGGCGGACCACGTCGGCCGGGTGGACGACCTCGCCGGCCACCAGGTTGTCGGTGATGTCCAGCAGCGCCGAGATGAAGGTCTTGTAGGACGAGATGCCTTCGGCCAGCCAGGCGTCGCGGTCCACCGACGGGTCCGGCAGCTGCTTGGCGACGAAGCCGCCCTTGGCGCCGACCGGGACGATGACGGTGTTCTTGACCATCTGGGCCTTGACCAGGCCGAGGATCTCGGTGCGGAAGTCCTCGCGCCGGTCGGACCAGCGCAGACCACCGCGGGCGACCTTGCCGAAGCGCAGGTGCACGCCCTCGACCTGCGGCGAGTAGACCCAGATCTCGAACGCCGGGCGCGGGGCCGGCAGGTCCGGGATGGCCTTCGGGTCGAACTTCATCGACACGTAGGAGTGCCACTCACCGGAGCCGTCGTGCTGGAAGAAGTTGGTCCGCAGGGTGGCCTTGATGAGGTTCAGGAAGGAGCGCAGGATGCGGTCCTCGTCCAGCGAGACGACCTCGTCGAGCGCGCCGGCCAGCTCCTCCAGGACGGCCTCGGTCAGCTCCAGGGCGCCCGAACGGTGGCTCGGGCTCAGCCGGGCCTCGAACAGGTTGACCAGCAGGCGGGTGGTGTGGGTGTTGTTGCGGAGCGCGTCCTCCATGTAGTCCTGGGAGAACGTCGAGCCCGCCTGGCGCAGGTACTTGGCGTACGCGCGCAGCACCACCGCCTGGCGCCAGTTCAGCCCGGCGGTCAGGACCAGCTCGTTGAAGCCGTCGTTCTCGGCCTTGCCGGTCCAGGTGGCCGCGAAGGTCTCCTGGAAGCGCTCGCGGGCCTCGTCGGTGAGCCCGGTGGCCTCGCGCAGCTTCAGGCCGAAGTCGTACACCCACGCGGTGGTGCCGTCGGAGCGGCGCAGCGCGTACGGGTGCTCGTCCAGCACCTCGACGCCCATGCGCTGGAGCACCGGCAGGACCTCGGTGAGCGAGATCGGGCCGCCGACCCGGTAGATCTTGAAGCGGCGCTCGTCGTCGCCGGCGCCGACCGGCTGGTACAGGTTCAGGCGGAAGTCGCCCTCGCCGTGCAGCGACTCGATCTGCTTGATGTCGGAGACGGCGGTGCGCGGCGGGAAGTCGGCGCGGTAGCCGTCGGGGAAGGCGTTGGCGTACTTGTGGCCGAGCTCGGCGGCCTTCTCCTCGCCCAGCTCCAGGTGCAGCTGGTCGTGGAAACCGTCCATCCAGAACCGGGCGGCCTCGGCCAGGCGGTTCTCGATCCGCTCGATGTCGGTGTCGGTGAGCTGGGGCAGTTCGGTGCCCGGGGCGACCCGGACCACGAAGTGCAGGCGGGTCAGCACCGACTCGGTGGCGTACACCGTGTAGTCGATGGTGGCGCCGTTCAGCTCCTCCTTGAGGATGTCGGTGAGCAGCAGCCGGATGCGCGTGGTGTAGCGGTCGCGCGGCAGGTAGATGAACGCGGAGAAGTAGCGTCCGTACTCGTCCTGGCGCAGGAAGAGGCGCAGCTTACGGCGCTCCTGCAGGTAGAGCACGCTGGTGGCGATGGAGAGCAGCTCGGCGGCCGAGGTCTGGAAGATCTCGTCGCGCGGGAAGGTCTCCATGATCTGCAGCAGGTCGCGGCCGTCGTGGCTCTCGCTGGAGAAGCCGGAGCCGTCCAGCACCTCCTGGACCTTGCGGCGCACGACCGGGATGCGGGTGACCGACTCGGTGTAGGCGGCGGAGGAGAACAGGCCGAGGAAGCGGCGCTCGCCGATCGGCTCGCCGGCGGCGTTGAACTTCTTGACGCCGACGTAGTCCAGGTAGGCCGGGCGGTGCACGGTGGAGCGGCTGTTGGCCTTGGTCAGGACGAGGAGCTTCTTCTCGTGGGCCTTGGCGCGCACCGGCGCGGAGAGGCGACCGAAGGCCTCGGAGACCGCGTGGTGGCGGTCGTCGTGGCTGTGCGGGTCGGAGCGCAGGATGCCGAGGCCGGTCCCGGCGACGGCCTTGAGGACCTCCTCGCCCTCGTGCTCGACCAGGTCGTACTCGCGGTAGCCGAGGAAGGTGAAGTGGTCGTCGGCGAGCCAGCGCATCAGCTCCCAGGCCTCGCCGACCTCCTGCTCGGGCAGGCCGCCCGGGGGCTCCTCGGCCAGCTCGTCGGCCAGGCGCAGCGCGCTCTCGCGCATCTTGCCCCAGTCCTCGACGACCTCGCGGACGTCGCCGAGCACGCGGCGCAGGTTGGTCTCGATGGAGCGCAGGTCGTCGCGGTCGGTCTCGCGGTCGATCTCGATGTGCATCCACGACTCGACGGTCGCGTCGGCGGGCCACTCGGTGCCGGCGGCCTGGCTGCGGGAGCAGGCGTCGACGTCCAGGATCTCCAGCAGCTTGCCGGTGATGTCACGGCGGACGACCAGCTGGGGGTGGATGACGATGTGGATCGCGCGGTCCTGGCGGGACAGCTCGTTGGTGACCGAGTCCACCAGGAAGGGCATGTCGTCGGTGACGACCTCGACCACGGTGTGGCCGCAGGACCAGCCGTTCTCCTCGACCGAGGGGGTGTAGACCCGCACCTCGGCGGTGCCCTGGGGGCGCTTGAGGCCCAGGCGGTAGTGGGAGGCGGCCGCGCCGTACACGTCGACCGGGTCGAGGTCGACCAGGTCCTCGGGCGCGGTGTGCAGGTAGTAGTGGTGCAGGTACGCGGTCAGAGCACCGTTGCTCAGACCCTCCCCCGGCGCCGCTCCCCCCACCTGGCTGTTCTCAGCGGCTGCGGCTGCCTTCTTGAGCAGTTCGGCCTTGGCTGCGTCCAGCTTGGTCTGCATGACTTCTTGGCTCCTGTCGCGCGCCGTTGCGTGACTCGGTGGTGTGTGGATGTACACCGACGGGTCACCGCAATCCTGCCGCACCATCCGACTGAAAGGGGCTCATGGCACGCATGAAACGTCCTAACAGTGGGTAGGACGACCCATTCGTCCTGCAAGCCACCCGACGACGCCAGCCAGCCTAACCGGATCAATCGAAGGTGCACAGGGACAGGGAGGCGCAAACCCGAAGGATGTCGGGTCCGTCCTGGACAGCATGTCCAAACCGGAGTCTCATGTTCACTCTCAGCCCATGTGCGGGTAGCCGTGGTGGGTCGGCGGGACGAAGGTTTCCTTGATCGCGCGGGCCGAGGTCCAGCGCAGCAGGTTCTGGGCGGCACCCGCCTTGTCGTTGGTCCCCGAGGCCCGGGAGCCGCCGAAGGGCTGCTGGCCGACGACGGCGCCGGTGGGCTTGTCGTTGATGTAGAAGTTTCCGGCGGTGAAGCGCAGTTCCTCCACGGCCTGGGCGATGGCGTAACGATCCTGTGCGATCACCGCGCCGGTCAGGCCGTAGGGGGCACCGGAGTCGACCCGGCCGAGCACGTCCTCCCAGCGGGAGTCCTCGTAGACGTGGATCGCGAGGATCGGGCCGAAGTACTCGGTGCGGAAGATCTCGCCCCGGTGGTCGGAGGAGACCAGGACGGTCGGGCGGACGAACCAGCCGATCGCGTCGTCGTACTGGCCGCCGGCCACCAGCTCGACGGTCGGGTCGGCCTTGGCCCGCTCGATCGCGATGCGGTTCTTCTCGAAGGCCCGCTTGTCGATCAGGGCGCCCATGAAGTTGGACAGATCGGTGACGTCGCCCACGGTGAGGGCGTCCACCTCGGCCAGGAAGTCGTCCTTGATCCTCAGCCAGACGCTGCGCGGCAGGTAGGCGCGGGAGAGCGCCGAGCACTTCTGGCCCTGGTACTCGAAGGCGCCGCGGATCATGGCGGTCTTCAGGATCTCCGGGTCGGCCGAGGGGTGGGCCAGCAGGAAGTCCTTGCCGCCGGTCTCGCCGACGATCCTCGGGTAGCTGCGGTAGCCGCCGATGTTCGCGCCGACGGTCTGCCACAGCGACTGGAAGGTGGCGGTGGAGCCGGTGAAGTGCAGCCCGGCCAGCGCCGGGTCGGCGAGCGCCACCGGGGAGACCTGCAGGCCGTCGCCGGTGACCAGGTTGATCACCCCGGGCGGCAGGCCGGCCGCCTCCAGCAGGCGCATCAGGTGGTGCGCGGCCAGCGTCTGGGTCGGCGCGGGCTTCCAGAGCACGGTGTTGCCCATCAGCGCGGGGGCGGTGGGCAGGTTCCCGGCGATCGCGGTGAAGTTGAACGGGGTGATCGCGTAGACGAAGCCCTCCAGCGGCCGGTGGTCCACCCGGTTCCACACGCCCGGGGAGGAGCTCGGCTGCTCGGCCAGGATCTGGCGGGCGAAGTGGACGTTGAACCGCCAGAAGTCGATCAGCTCGCAGGCGGAGTCGATCTCGGCCTGCTGCACGGTCTTGGACTGGCCGAGCATGGTGGCCGCGTTGAGCGTCTCCCGCCAGGGCCCGGACAGCAGGTCGGCGGCGCGCAGGAAGACCGCCGCGCGGTCGTCGAAGGACAGCGAGCGCCACTGCCGCCCGGCCGCCAGCGCCGCGTCCACCGCCACCCGGGCGTCCTCCCGGGTGGCGTTGCCGAGCACCCCCAGCTTGGCGGCGTGGTGGTGCGGCTGAACGACGTCGATCCGCTCGCCGCTGCCGAAGCGCTGCTCGCCGCCGACGGTCATCGGCAGCGGGATCTGCTCGGCCGCCAGCTCGTCCAGCCGCCGGACCAGCCGCTCCCGCTCCGGGCTGCCGGGCGCGTACGCCAGCACGGGCTCGTTGACCGGGGTCGGCACCTCGGTGACTGCGTCGATGGGCATGGCCGCTCCGTCCTGCTGGCTGCTGCGGGCTGTCTCTCCACTGGTGTCACCCCCAGCCTGACCAGGGCCCGGCGGATCCGCCCGTCCAGACACGCCGACGGCGGACGTGGCGCCCGCCACGTCCGCCGTCGGAACAGCGGCTCGGCCGTCCGGCCCGCCGGCGGCTCAGCCCGCCAACCGGCCCGCCAGCTCGACCGCCTCGGCCAGGCTGTCCACCACCGGGACGCCGACCGGCTCCAGCTTCTCCCGGGTGTGCGAGCCGCCGGTGTAGAGCACCGCGTGGGCACCCGCGCTCAGCGCCGCCAGGGCGTCGTCCGCGGCGTCGCCGATCAGCACCGTACGGGCCGGGTCCACCCGCTTCCGGAGCGCGGTCAGGTGCCTGCTCAGCTGCTCCGCCTTCTGGCCGCCGGACGGGCCGCTGCGGCCGTCCACCCGCAGGAAGCGGCCGGTCAGGCCGAAGGACTCGACCAGCGGGACCAGCTTGTCGTGCGTGTACATCGACAGCAGGGACTGGCTGTGCCCGGCCGACTGCCAGCCCTCCAGCAGCTCCAGCACGCCGTCGGTCAGACCGCAGGCCGGGCTGAGCTCGCGGTAGCGGTCCTGGAACGCGTCGTCCAGCTTCAGCCACTCCTCCTGGGAGGGCATCCGGCCGAGCAGCCGCTGGTAGAAGCGCGGGATCGGGATCTCGTACTGCTCGCGGTACTGCTGCATGGTCATCGGCCCGACGCCGATGGTCGCGAACGCGGCGTTGCTCGCGCCGAGGACCGCGTCCATGTCGTGGAAGAGGGTGCCGTTCCAGTCCCAAACAATGTGAGTGCGCACGGGTTCAAACGGTAACCCGGACGGACGACACACCGGTAGGACCGGGCTCACGCGCACCTCTCGGTGGTTCTCCCCCAGCCTTCGGCCGGGGGGACCCCCATGCTTCGCTCGCTCACTCAGGCCAGCAGCGAGGGGATCTCCTGGGTCGCGAACCAGAGCAGGTCGTGGTCCTCGGCGCCGTCCACGGTGAACTGGGCGTCCTGGTCGCCCGCGTCGGCCGCGGCCACCGCCGCCACCGCCGCCGTGACGTCCGCGACCACCTCGTCGTCGGCGACGTCCGCGTGCACCGAGGCGGCCTTGGCGAGCTTCAGCGGGCCGGCCAGCACCACCCGGCCCAGCGAGGCCTGGTCCTGGTACTCGTCACCGGGGAAGGGCCGCACGGCTGAGTCGGCCACGTCCAGCGCCACCACGACCCGCCGGCGCGGGGCCTGCGGGTCGGCGGCCAGCAGCCGCAGCGAGGACTGGGCGGCCCGGTTCAGCGCCGCGTACTCCAGCTCCTCCAGGTCGTCGCTGACGTACCACTCGCGCAGCGCGGGGGTCACGGCGTACGCCGCGGACTGCTCCAGGGCGCCGCCCTCGTGCGCCGCCGCCAGGCCGGTCAGGGTGGTGGGCACGTACACGCGCATCGGTGGCACTCTCCGGTTCGTCCAGCGGGGTTCGTCCAGCGGCACAGCTTCTCCAGCGCCCCAAGAATAAGCTCAGCCGGGCCGGCCGTGATCACCCTCCACCCCGATCAGCGTGCGGCCCGCAGAGCCTCCCGGCTGGTCCGCAGGCCGCTCTCCAGCACCTCGCCCCGACGGGCCGGGTCCATCATGTTCGGGCCCATCACCGCGAGGTCGGCCAGGGTCGGTGCGAGCAGCCGCACCCGCACGCCCTCGGCCCGCAACAGCGCGGCCTCACGCAGCAGCTGCCGGGTGACGGCCCGTCGGTAGCGGCTGACCAGCTGGGCGAGCACGCCGCGCGGGCGGTCCCGGTCCCGCCACTCGCGCAGCGCGGTCAGGGTGCCGCGCTCGGAGCGCTCGGCGCGCGGGTCCAGCCGCAGGGCCATCGGGGCGAGCACGTACACCTCCTCCAGGCCGCGGCCGAGCATCAGGTCGGCGCTGGTGGCCGACCAGCAGCCGCCGTCCACGTACGCCGAACCGTTCAGCCGGACCGGCGCGAACCAGCCGGGAATCGCACAGGAGGCCATCACGGCGTCGGCGACGGCGACGGCCGGGGCGTCCGGGTCGCCGAAGACCACCCGGTGGCCGCTGCGGTAGTCCACGGCGGCCACGCGCAGCGGCGAGGCGGCCGGGCCCGGCTCGGCCGTTCCCGGGGCCGGCCAGCCGCCCGGGCCGAGCAGGTCGCGCACCAGCTCGCCGACCGGCGCCAGCGAGCCCCGGCCGTGCGGCGCCATCGCCGAGACCATGGTCAGCAGCGGGTACTCGCGCGGGTGCCGGACGGCGTCCCGCAGCAGGTCCGGCGAGCCGATCCCGGCCCGCGGGCGGGGCGGCAGCGGCCCGCCGACCGCCGTGCCGTAGTCGAAGGCCACCCCGGCCAGCGGGCCCTCGGTGATCGGCAGGCCGCACTGGTGGGCGCGCAGCTGCTCGGGGCGCACGCCGCCGGTCAGCATCGCGGCCAGGATCGCGCCCGCCGAGGTGCCGAGCAGGACGTCCGCCCCGCCCGGCGGCCGTCCGGTGACCTCCTCGACGGCGCACAGCGCGCCGACCGTCCAGGCCGCGCCGAGCATCCCGCCGCCGCCCAGCACCAGGCCGCGCCGGGGCGCACCCCCGGCGGTGGCGGTCGGGGCCGCCGCCGTCCGTGTCGTGATTCCGGTTGTCGTCATCCCGGCCGCCCGTCGTCGTCGGGAACGGATCAGGCTCCGATGGTGCCCGCGGACGGCCGGCCGGGCAACGGGAGGCCCGGGCAGAACCACCCGATCCGCCGTACCGGGGCGTCCCCTTTCGGACCGTGCGGACCGTCCCCACGCGTCAACCGGGGCGCCGCCCGACGGCCCGCACGGTCCGTCGCCGCATTGGTCGATTCACCCGGATAGGTGAACTTCGCGCCGGGCCGCGGGCGGCCGGGAAACACGTTGCCGCCCCGCGTGCGGCGCCGCCAGCCTGGAACAGTCCGTACCCGCACCACCCGTACCGGGAGCCACCGTGACCGCCCATCTCACCGCCCGCCCGCACCGCCGCGTCCGCGCCTTCGGGGACTGTGACCCGGCCGGGCGCCGACCGCGTCGGCCGCGCGCCGCCTGCACCGCCGCCGCGGCACCCCACGAGCACGACCCCCGGGCGCTCGCCGCCCGCTTCGCCCACCAGCTGGTCGAGGTGCTCACCGGTGCCCGGCCCTCCGGCCAGCTGATGCGGCACACCAGCCTGGACGGCTACGGGCAGCTCGCCTCGCTGGTCCGGGTCGGCGTGCTGCGCCGCGGGGGCCCCGCCGACCGGCCCCGGCTCGGCCCGGTGCACGACCGATCCCCCTCGCCCGACGCGGTCGAGGCCTGCGTCCGGGTCGACCTCGGCCGGCGGCACCACATGGTGGCCTTCCGGCTGGAGCAGCGCGGCCCGGCCGGGCAGTGGCAGTGCACCGCCGTGGAGGCCCGATGACCACGCGGTGCCCGGGGACGGCGCAGGGCGCCGCCCCCGTGCGGGTGCGGCGCCCTGTCCGGCGTCCTTCAGCGGGCTCAGCCCTTGCGGCGGCGGCCCTTGGCGGACTTGGCGGCCTTGCGGCGCTCGGCGCGGGTCAGCCCGTCGCCCTCGTCCTCCGGCGCCAGGTCCTCGAAGTCGCCCTCGACGACACCGCCGCCGACCTCGTCCGAGGGGGCCGTGTAGTGCAGCCGCTGGGGCTTGGGGGCCTCCAGGCCCTTGGCCTTGATCTCCGGGCGGGCGGCGTCCTTCTCCAGCTTGTCGAGCACCACCTGGGCGTCCTCGACCGGGACCTCCTCGACCTGCTGCTCGACCTGGACCTCCAGGTTGAACAGGTAGCCGACGGACTCCTCCTTGATGCCCTCCATCATCGCGGTGAACATGTCGAAGCCCTCGCGCTGGTACTCGACCAGCGGGTCGCGCTGCGCCATGGCCCGCAGGCCGATGCCCTCCTGGAGGTAGTCCATCTCGTAGAGGTGCTCGCGCCAGCGGCGGTCCAGCACCGACAGGACGACCCGGCGCTCCAGCTCGCGCATGATCTCCTCGCCGAGCTGGTCCTCGCGGGCGCCGTACTGGGCCTGGATGTCCTCCTGGATGGCCTTGGTCAGGAACTCGGGGGTCAGCCCGGCGCTGCCGCCGGCCTCCTCCTCCAGCTCCTCCAGGTCCAGGGTGATCGGGTAGAGCTGCTTGAGCGCGGACCAGAGCTTGTCCAGGTCCCAGTCGTCCTCGAAGCCCTCGCCGGTGGCCGCCTTGACGTAGGCCTCGACGGTGTCGTCCATGAAGTGGCCGACCTGCTCCTGCAGGTCCTCGCCCTCCAGCACACGGCGGCGCTCGCCGTAGATGACCTCGCGCTGGCGGTTGAGCACCTCGTCGTACTTGAGGACGTTCTTGCGGATCTCGAAGTTCTGCTGCTCGACCTGGGTCTGCGCGGAGGCGATCGCGCGGGTGACCATCTTGGACTCGATCGGCACGTCCTCGGGCACGTTGGCCATCGAGAGCACGCGCTCGACCATGCCGGCCTTGAACAGGCGCATCAGGTCGTCGCCCAGCGACAGGTAGAAGCGGGACTCGCCCGGGTCGCCCTGGCGGCCGGAGCGGCCGCGCAGCTGGTTGTCGATCCGGCGGGACTCGTGCCGCTCGGTACCGAGGACGTAGAGGCCACCGGCCTCCTTGACCTCATCCTGCTCGGCCTTGACCGAGACCTTGGCCTTCTCCAGAGCGGCCGGGAACTCGGCCTCGTACTCCTCCGGGTTGTCGCCCGCGGAGAGCCCGCGCTGGGCCAGCTCGGCCGCCGCGAGGTGGTCCGGGTTGCCGCCGAGCATGATGTCGGTGCCACGGCCGGCCATGTTGGTGGCGACGGTGACGGCGCCCTTGCGGCCGGCCTGCGCGACGATCTGCGCCTCGCGCTCGTGGTGCTTGGCGTTCAGCACCTCGTGCGGGATGCCGCGCTTGCGCAGCTCCTGCGACAGGTACTCGGACTTCTCGACCGACACGGTGCCGACCAGCACCGGCTGGCCCTTCTCGTGCTTCTCGGCGATGTCCTCGACCACGGCGGCGAACTTGGCCGGCTCCGACTTGTAGATCAGGTCGGGCTGGTCGATGCGCAGCGGCGTCTTGTTGGTCGGGATCGGCACCACGCCGAGCTTGTAGATCTGGTGGAACTCGGCCGCCTCGGTGGTGCCGGTACCGGTCATGCCGGACAGCTTGTCGTACAGGCGGAAGAAGTTCTGCAGGGTGATGGTGGCCAGGGTCTGGTTCTCGTTCTGGACCTCCACCCCCTCCTTGGCCTCGATCGCCTGGTGCATGCCCTCGTTGTAGCGGCGGCCGGCCAGGATACGACCGGTGTGCTCGTCGACGATCATGACTTCGCCGTTCATGACGACGTAGTCCTTGTCCTTCTTGTACAGCTCCTTCGCCTTGATGGCGTTGTTCAGGAAGCCGACGAGCGGGGTGTTCACCGACTCGTAGAGGTTGTCGATGCCGAGGTAGTCCTCGACCCGCGTGACGCCCTCCTCCAGGATGCCGACGGTGCGCTTCTTCTCGTCGACCTCGTAGTCGCGGTCGATCTTCAGGCGCAGCACCAGCTTGGCGAAGTCGGCGTACCACTTGGTCGCCTGGTCGGCCGGGCCGGAGATGATCAGCGGGGTGCGGGCCTCGTCGATGAGGATCGAGTCGACCTCGTCGACGACCGCGAAGTTGTGGCCGCGCTGGACGAGTTCGTCCTTCGACCAGGCCATGTTGTCGCGCAGGTAGTCGAAGCCGAACTCGTTGTTCGTGCCGTACGTGATGTCCATCGCGTACTGGCGCTTGCGCTCGACGGGCGTCATGTTGGCCAGGATCACGCCGACTTCGAGGCCGAGGAAGCGGTGCACCCGGCCCATCCACTCCGAGTCGCGCTCGGCGAGGTAGTCGTTGACGGTGATCAGGTGGACGCCCTTGCCGGTCAGCGCGTTCAGGTACGCGGGCAGGGTGCCGACGAGGGTCTTGCCCTCACCGGTGCGCATCTCGGCGACGTAGCCGAAGTGCAGGGCCGCGCCACCCATCAGCTGGACGTCGTAGTGCCGCTGGCCGAGCACGCGCTTGGCGGCCTCGCGGACGGTGGCGAACGCCTCGGGGAGGATGTCGTCCAGCGACTCGCCGTCGACGAGCCGCTGCTTGTACTCGTCGGTCAGCGCGCGCAGCTCGGCGTCGGTGAGGTTGACGAAGTCCTCTTCGATGGAGTTGACCTGGGCAGCAATCCGCTGCAGCTTGCGAAGGATCTTGCCTTCGCCGGCGCGCAGGATCTTGTCGAAGACGGACACTTGAGCGGGCTCCTTGCCTGTATTGGCACTGGACGACTGCACGGCGGGTCCACCCCACCGCACGGGCCATCGTATGCGAGGAGTCCAATGCGCCGGGAGGTGCGTCAGCACGGTATTCCCGTGTCACCCGACCGAGCACATGGACCGATAGCACCGTCCACCGGGACAAAACGGTCGAAGGGTCCGGGAGTTGGCCACATATTCGGATGCCCGCATTCCCCGATCGGCGAAATAATCCGTTCATGGGCGAACCCCGCGGCGAACTCGCCACCCTCACCACCGACCGCCTGGTCCTGCGGGCCCCGCAGGAATCCGACATCGACGCGATCTTCGCGGCATGCCAGGACGAGGAGATCCAGCGCTGGACGGTCGTGCCGGTCCCGTACCGGCGCGAGGACGCGGAGTTCTTCGTACGCACCCTGGCCCCCGAGGGCCTGGGCAAGGACAGCGAATTCATCTGGTGCGTGGTCGAACGCGACACCGGGCGGCTGGTCGGCGCCCAGGCGGTCGTCCGCAAGGCCGGCGACCCGAGCGCCGCCTCGGTCGGCTGGTGGACGGTGAAGGAGCAGCGCGGCCGCGGCTACACCGTCGAGGCGGCCCGCGCGGTCGCCCGCTGGGCCCTCACCGACCTCGGACTGCGCCGCCTCCAGTGGCTCGCCTACGTCGGCAACGACGGCTCCCGCGCGGTCGCCGAGCGGGTCGGCTACCGCTACGAGGGCACCCTGCGCTCGTACGCCGACCAACGCGGCGCCTTCCAGGACTCCTGGGTCGCCTCGCTGCTCCCGTCCGACCTGGACTGAGCGGACCCGCACGGAACCCGACCCGCGCTGAGCCCGAGCCCCGGCCCGGGCCCGCTGTCGGTGCCCCCGACTACGCTCGCCGGCATGACCGCCGCAGCCGACGACCGCACCCCCACCCCCGTCACCGTCCTGGCCGCCGACGACGCCCGCCGGATCGCCCTGCGCGCCCAGGGCCTGATGGGCGCACCGGACCGCCGGGCAGGGGTGCGCGGGGTGCTGCGGCACCTGGGCGCCGTCCAGTTGGACACCATCTCGGTGCTGGCCCGCTCGCACGAGCTGGTGCCGTACGCCCGGCTCGGCGCGATCGGCCGCCCGGCCGTCGAGGCGGCGTACTGGGGCGCGGGCGCGAGCTTCGAGTACTGGTCGCACGCGGCCTGCATCCTGCCGGTCGAGGAGTGGCCGCTGTTCGCCTTCCGGCGCCGCCGCTACCGCGACCGCGGCCACCTCTGGGGCCACCAGGTCGCGCCCGAGACGTACCGGGCCGTGCTCGACAAGCTGCGCGCCGAGGGGCCCTTGACCTCCACCGAGCTCGGCGGGGCGAAGAGGACCGCCGAGTGGTGGGACTGGTCCGACACCAAGATCGCGGTCGAACGGGCCCTGGCCTTCGGCGACGTGGTCTGCACCGAGCGACGGAGCTGGAAGCGGGTCTACGCGCTGGCCGAACAGGCCGTCCCCGACGCGCTGTTCGGGCAGGACCGGTCCGACCGGGAGTGCGTGCGCACCCTGGTCGCCCAGGCCGGCGCCGCGCTCGGCGTGGCCACCCGGGCCGACCTGCTGGACTACCACCGCCTGCGCGCCGAGGACTTGGACCCGGTGCTCGCGGACAGCGGGCTGGTCCCGGTCGAGGTCGCCGGCTGGGGACCGGACGGCGGCAACGCCGCCGCCTGGGCCGACCCGGCCGCGCTGGCCACCACCCCGCGCGGGCGCCACCGCACCACGCTGCTCTCGCCGTTCGACTCCCTGGTCTGGGACCGCGCCCGCACCGAGCGGATCTTCGGCATGACGCACCGACTGGAGGCCTACACCCCCAAGCACAAGCGGGTGCACGGCTACTTCGCGATGCCGCTGCTGACCGGCGGTCGCCTGGTCGGCCGGGTCGACCCGGCGAGGGAGGGGCGCACCCTGGTCGCCCGCCAGGTCTCGCTGACCGGCGACCGAGGATCCGGCGCCCGACACGTCGAGGCGCTGGCCACCGCCCTGCGCGAGGCCGCCGCCTGGGTCGGCTGCGACACCGTGCGGGTCGGGGCGCTGCACGACGAGCGGCTGCGCCCGGCCCTGGAGAAGCTGCTCGCCGAGTAGCGGCCCCGGCTCACCCTATTTCGAGGATCTTCTCCCGCATCGCGTACACCACCGCCTCCATCCTGGAATGCAGTTGGAGCTTCTCCAGGATGTTGCGCACGTGGTTCTTCACCGTGTTCTCGCTGATGAACAGTTCCTTGGCGATCTCCCGGTTGTTCATCCCGGTCGCCACCAGCTTGAGCACCTCCAACTCCCGGTCGGTGAGCCGGGGTGCGGGCACCAGGTCCCGGTCGTCGGAGCGGCGCTGGATCATCGACTTGAACTCGGTGAGCAGTTTGGAGGCCATCGACGGGCTGATCTGCGACTGCCCGTCGGCAACCGCGCGGATCGCGGTGGCGACCTCGTCGGTGGAGATCTCCTTGAGCAGGTAGCCGGTGGCCCCCGCCTTGATCGCCTCGTAGAGGTCAGCCTCCTCGTCGCTTATCGTCAGCATGATGATCTTGGTGCTGGGCGCCACGTCCTTGATCGCCGTGCACGCCTCGATCCCGCTGCGACGCGGCATCCGGACGTCCATGAGGATGATGTCGGGCAGCAGGTCGGCGGCCTTCAGCACCGCCTCGGCGCCGTCCCCGGCCTCGCCGACGACCTTGATGTCCGGCTCCTCCGCGAGCACGATCTCCAGCCCCCGGCGGAACAGCGCGTGGTCGTCCACCACCAGCACGCGGATCGGCTCACCCCGGCGCGGCGCGTACGCGGGCTCCTCCTCCGGCCCCGGCGGCAGCCCGGCGACCGGCCCCGCACCGGGCCCCAGCCCGAAGTGATCCCCCATCCGCTCCTCCCCCTTCGCGGGTCGTCGTCCGCCAATCATTCCACGCCCCGCCGTCGCCACGGTCACCCTCCGGCGCCGATTCCCCCGCATCGGGTGACCCCTCGACCCCAGTGCGCCCGAGCACCGTTCGAACCCGTCCGGTCGCGGCGCCCGACCCGCCCCGCCCCACCGTACGGCCGGCCCCGCCGCCGAACGCCGGTGACCCCGGCGGCCGCTGCCGCCGGGGTCACCCCTCCATCACTGCTCAGACGGTCAGTCCTCGTCGTCGGACCGACCGATCGCACCGCCCGCGCCGCTGGCCACGCCGGCCGCCATGTCGGGCTGCACGTGGATGACACCGTAGTGGTAGCCGTGTCGGCGGTACACGACGCTCGGCAGGCCACTGTCCTTCTCCACGAACAGGTAGAAGTCGTGGCCGACCAGCTCCATCTCGTAGAGCGCCTGGTCCAGCGCCATGGGGGCGGCCGAGTGCGTCTTCTCCCGGACCACCAGCGGGCCTTCGCCCTCCACCTCCAGGGATCCCATCATGGTCTTGCGGACGGCTCCGTTGGCCTCGCCCTCGGTCGCGGTCGTCGACGGCAGCGCGGCCAGGGCCGCGGTCGCCTCGGCGACGCTGATGGGGGTGCGGCCGTTCGCGCCGCCCTTGTGCACCCGACGCCGGTCCGCGGACTTGCGCAGCTGCGCGTCGAGCTTCGCCGACGCCAGGTCGAGCGCCGCGTACGGGTCGGCGGCGGCGGCCTCGGCCCGGATCACCGGGCCCCGGGTACGGAGAGTGATCTCCACGCGGTCAGACCGGTCGGCCTGCCGCGGGTTGTGCTCCTTGGACACCTCGACGTCGAGGCTGATCACCTTGCCGTCGAATTTCTGGACCTTCTCCAGCTTCTCGGCCACGTGCTCGCGGAACCTCTTGGGCACCTCGGTCTTGCGGCCCTTGACGACGATGTCCACGCAGAACTCCGATCCCTCGTGCTGACGCCGATCCGGGTGCTACCGGACCGGACTGAGCTCCAGCTGGACCAGCCCATCCACTGCCGGCCCCCCGCCCCCGCCGCCAGCGGCGGAAACGACTGGCCCTCATCTCACTTCCTCCCCATCAGGGACGGTTGAAACCCCCTGGAGCCTTATCGAACACCTCACGCGGGGATTTCGCCTCCCCAGGCCAGGAAGTGGGTATGACCCGATACTGCGGGCGGGCGGTCAAACTGCTGCACCCTGTCTACCCTCCTGCGAGTGAAGTATGGGTAAATACCTAGACAACACCCCCCATACGGCGCATCCTTTGCTGACTCTCCGTGTCTGCCGCCGCCAGGAGCAGCCGTGTCGCCGACCCCCTCCCCCACCCCTCCGCCGTCCGCCCGGGCACCCTTCGCCCACGCACTGTCCGGGCTGTTGGACGTCCTGCTCCCCGCCGACTGCGCGGGCTGCGGCACCGAGCGCACCCAGCTCTGCCCGGCCTGCCGGCACACGCTGGCCACCGCCCGTCCCGGCCCCACCCTGCTGCCCTGGGCGCATGCCGCCGCCCCGTACACCGACCCGGTCCGGCAGCTGCTGCTCGCGCACAAGGAACGCGGCGCGCTGCGGCTGGCCGGGCCGCTCGGGGAGGCGCTCGGACGGGCGGTGCGCTCCGCGCTGGGAGCCCGGGCCGGGGCCGCGCCGTTGCTGCTGGTCCCAATGCCCTCGGCCCGTGCGGCCGTCCGCGCCCGCGGCCACGACCCGACGCTGCGGCTGGCCGGGGCCGCCGCCCGCTCGCTGCGCCTGGCCGGCCTGGACGCCCGGGCGGCGCCGCTGCTGCGGCACGTCCGTCCGGTCGCCGACCAGACCGGGCTGAACGCGGCCGAGCGGCGGCGCAACCTGCACGGGGCACTCACCGTCCTGCCGCGCGCCCGACGCGGCCTGGCCGACCGTCAGCCGGTGCTGGTGGACGACCTGGTGACGACCGGTGCGAGCCTGGCCGAGGCCGCCAGGGCGCTGGCCGACGCCGGACTGCCGGCCCGGGCGGCCGCCACGGTCGCGGCCACCGCGGTGCGGCCGGAGGGCTGATCCGTCGGAGCGTGCGTCAGGCCGGGGCTCGCGCCGGCCGCGCGTCGAGCCGTACGTCTGGTCGCGCGTCAGCCCGCGTAGAAGAAGGAGCGGGCCTTGTCCAGCAACTGGGCCTCCCGCCACTGGTTGTTGACCAGCCGGTAGACCTTGCCCTCGGCCACCGCGAGCACCGGCGGCGCCGGAACCAGGCTATCCCCCCGGGACTCCGAGGCCGAGACGCTCAGCATGCCGAGGCCGCCCTGCAGCTGACTGTCCGTGCTCTGCGAGCCGTCGGTGCTGATGTAGTACAGCTGCTTGGGGCGGTCCGCCTCGTTGCCGAGCACCAGCAGCTGGTCGCTCTCCGCCCAGGACACCGAGGCCACGTCGGTGAGCGAGGGCGCGGCCCGGCGCAGCCCGGTGATCTTCGCGGTCGGCGCCGCCGCGGTGCCGCCGTGCACCACCAGGCCGAACATCAGCGAGCTGGTGGCCACGCCCGGGGACTTCACCACCAGGGCGACCCGGGTGCCGTCGGAGGAGATCCGCAGCGCCTGCACGGTCTGCCCGGTCAGCCCCTCGACCGGCACGGTGTACGACTTGTTGCCGCGCGCCATGACCACCCGGGGGCCCTGCGGGTTGCGGTCCACCACCCACAGGTCGCCGCGGCCGTCCCAGCTGGGCGAAGCGAGGCCCTCGTCCTTGCTGCCCGCCTTCACCGGCGAGCTGAGCAGCGGCTCGGGCATCGCCACGGTGCTGTCGGACAGCGCCACCGAATAGAGCTGGCGGCCGTCCGCGCTGATCGCGGCGGCCCAGGAGCCGTCCCGGCTGACCGCGACGGAGCTCGGCTGGGCGGCCGGGTTCGTCTGCGGCTTGCCGAGCACGCCGTGCACCGGGTCCCCGGTGCGGCCGTCGTCGGTCGCCATCAGGACGCCGTTGTCGGAGCGCTGGTAGTACTGGACGGACGTCTGGGCGGTCAGGGCGCCCGGGCCGGTGGCGGGCGCGTCGGTGCGGCTGGCCGTGCAGGAGCCGCGCTGCCCCTTCAGCTCCAGCCGCTCGACCTGGCCCTTGCCCTGGTCGGCGAGGGTGTAGAAGAGCTGGGTGGCCATCCGGCGGCAGGCCGTCGGCTCGCCGAGGTCCGCCCCGCCGAGCTGCACGTGGGCCGCCCGGCTGTCGTCGATGCTGACCTTGTCGACCGAGGCGCCGGCCGGGAAGGCCGTCCGGACCACCGGCGAGAGCCAGTTCGAGGGTCCGGCGACCAGAGCCTTGGCGGCCGCGGTCAGCGGGTCTATCCGGCGCCGCAGGTAGATCGGGTCGGCGACCAGCACCTCCTGGCCGCCGTTGCCGGAGGACGGGTCCGGGGCGGTGTAGAAGAAGCGCTCGACCTGCCGGAAGCTGTTCCGGAAGTTGGTCTCGTTCATGATCACGCCCGGCGGCAGCGTGTCGATCCGCCACTCGCCGTCCTTCTCCCGGACGAAGGTGAAGTCGGAGGAGGCGTTGTTGTTCTGCCCGGCGACCAGCAGGTACGAGTGCTTCTCGTCGACCGTGGCGACCATCTGCCCGGTCACCGTCTCGGAGACCGTGGTGTCGGCGTCGGAGACGGCCTGACCGGGCTCCTTGATGGTCGTACTGGCGAGCACCTGGATGCCCGCCTCCGGGTTCCAGCTCGCGGCGGCGCTCTCGGTGAGGTACTTGCGCGCGGTGTCGTACCCCTCGTCGGCCGTCACCGCGTCCAGGAACCCGGTCAGCAGCTCACGCGGCTTGGCGCCCTTGCCGGGCGCCACCGGGTAGACCCTGGCCTGCAGGTTCTTGTCGGCCGAGCCCTGGGACAGCTCCACCTTGGTGATGCCGCCGGAGTCCGGCATGGCCGCGCAGCCGCTCGCCACCAGGGCGCCGAGCACCGCGCCGGCCACCGCCGTGAGCCGCGGCTCAGTCCTGCTGCTCGTCCTTCGCACGCTGCGACCCCTCCAGGTCCGTCCCACCCGTCACGTCCGGCTCCGCCGTCCGCTGTGCCACCGACGGCCGTCCAGGCGTCGGGTCCACCATGACCTGGGCGCCGGTGGCGCCGTAACCGGCCCCTGCGGTCCGTACGTCCGAGGGGTCCGAACGCGGCCCCTCGGGCAGCCGGTTCCGGCCCAGCTCGGGGCCGATGTTCAGCACCCCGCCGAGCCCGCTGCCCAACCCGCTGCCGGGCCCCTCCGGCGCCTCCGCCTGCTCCTCGACGGCGGTCAGCGCGGTCGAGCCGGCCGGGGCGATCGCCCGCCGGTACGGCGTGCCGTAGGCGCCCAGGCCCCGGTTGTTGCGGGAGTCCTCCGGCTCCAACCGGAACGGCGCCCGGTTGATGTCGCCGCCGCGGGTGCGCGGCAGGGTGAGCCGGAAGTGCGAGCCGCCGCCGGGCTCGCCCCAGGCCTGGAGCCAGCCGCCGTGCAGGTGGGCGTCCTCGACCGCGATGGACAGGCCGAGGCCGGTGCCGCCGGTGGTGCGCACCCGGGACGGGTCCGCCCGCCAGAAGCGGTGGAACACCCTGGACGCCTCGCCCGGCTTGAGGCCGATGCCGTAGTCGCGCACGCCGACCGCGACCGCGCCGTCGGCCGAGCCCAGCCGGACCACGACGTCGCGGCCCTCGCCGTGCTCCAGCGCGTTGACCACCAGGTTGCGCAGGATGCGCTCGATCCGACGGGAGTCGACCTCGGCCAGCACCGGCTCGCCGTCGCCGCGGATCACGATCGCGCTGCCCTTGGCCTGGGCCAGCGGGTCGGCGGCCTCCACCACCCGGGCGACGATCTCGCGCAGGTCGACCGGCTCGGCGTCCAGGATCGCGGCGCCGGCGTCGAAGCGGCTGATCTCCAGCAGGTCGGCCAGCAGCGACTCGAAGCGGTCCAGCTGGCCCTGGAGCAGCTCCGCCGAGCGGGCCGCCATCGGGTCCAGGTCCTCGCGGCTGTCGTAGATCAGGTCGGCGGCCATCCGGACCGTGGTCAGCGGGGTGCGCAGCTCGTGCGAGACGTCCGAGACGAAGCGCCGCTGGACCCGGGACAGCTCCTCCAGCTGGCGGATCTGCGCCTGGAGCGCGTTGGCCATCCGGTTGAAGGACTCGCCGAGGCGGGCGATGTCGTCCGTCCCGGTCACCTTCATCCGCTCCTCCAGGTGCCCGTCGGCGAGCCGCTCGGAGATGCCGGCGGCCATCCGCACCGGGGTGACCACCTGGCGCACCACGACCCAGGCGATGCCGCCCATCAGGATCACCACGAACACGCCGGCGGTCGCCAGGGTGCCGGTGATCAGGTTGAGGGTGTCGGTCTCCTGGCCGAAGGAGAACACGTAGAACAGCTGGTAGCTGGTCCCGGCCGGGCCGACGAACTGCATGCCGAGGGCCAGCCCGGGCTCGCTCTTGCCGCCGCTCTCGGGCGAGCGGTGGATCCGGGTCGGCTGGTCGAACATCTGGCCGGGCTCGTCGAAGAGCTTGGCCCGCAGGGTGTCCGGGACGCTGCTGGGCTGGATGTCGCCCGAGTAGCGCGGCGCGAAGCCGGCCGTGTCCGGGACGACGGCACCGGTGCCGGGGGCCATCGCGATCACCGAGTAGACCGTCTGCCCGCTCGCGGCCAGGTCGTTGACCTGCCGCAGCAGCCAGGTGCCGGTCTCCTCGGTGGTCGGGTCGGCGGTGTTGCGCAGCTTGAGGTCGCGGGCCTCGTCGATCTTCTTCTGCTCGACCTGGAAGCCGATCCGGGCCTGCGCCCGGGCGGCGTCGATCTTGGTGTCGAGCAGGCCGGTGCGCACCTGTGCCACCACGACCACGCCCAGCACCAGGACCACCGCGATGGAGGCCAACAGGGAGACCGCGACCACGCGCAGCTGGATCGAGCGGCGGTACAGCGCGGACGCCCGGTGCACGGGACGGCGGAACTGGCGCTTCATCAGGCCGAAGACTCCGAAAGGGCCGCGACGGCGGCGGGTGGTCGAACTCAGCACGTCCCCGCGCACGGCCCCCGCCCCGCCGGTCGCGGTACCCGGCGGGGTGTCGTCAGCCCGGTCCGTCACGTCAGCTGGGTCCGGCCTTGTAGCCGACGCCGCGGACGGTCACCACGATCTCGGGGCGCTCCGGGTCCTTCTCGATCTTGGAGCGCAGTCGCTGGACGTGGACGTTGACCAGGCGGGTGTCCGCCGCGTGGCGGTAGCCCCAGACCTGCTCCAGCAGCACCTCGCGGGTGAACACCTGCCAGGGCTTGCGGGCCAGCGCGACCAGCAGGTCGAACTCCAGCGGGGTCAGCGGGATGCTGCGGCCGTCCCGCTTCACCGAGTGGCCGGCCACGTCGATCACCAGGTCGCCGATGGTCAGCTGCTCGGGGGTCGGCTCCTCGGCGCGGCGCAGCCGGGCGCGCACCCGGGCCACCAGCTCCTTGGGCTTGAACGGCTTGGTGACGTAGTCGTCGGCCCCGGACTCCAGGCCCACCACGACGTCGACCGTGTCGGTCTTCGCGGTCAGCATGACGATCGGAACACCGGACTCCGCCCGGATCTGCCGGCACACGTCGATGCCGTCCCGACCGGGCAGCATCAGGTCGAGCAGCACCAGGTCCGGCTTGCTCTCCCGGAACGCGGCTAGCGCCTTGTCCCCGTCGGCGACGAAAAACGGCTCAAAACCCTCACCACGCAGCACAATGCCGAGCATCTCGGCCAGTGCGGAGTCGTCATCAACGACGAGGACGCGTCCCTTCATGCGTCCATCTTCTCATTACCGGATTGTGACCTGCCGCACAGCAGTGCCAATGCTCCACAACGGCCAACTCCTCCACCGGGGCATTCCGGCCATACCGGGCGAATAACCCTCGCCGGAGCGCCTCCGAACGGTCCGGAACCTGCCGTCCCACCTCCCGGAAAGCCCTGTTGCCGATCAGCAACCGGATACCCCTGGGGCCTGTTCGGGCCCCATGGCACGATGGGCACCGCGCGCGGGCGAAAGATCCGCCCGGAGCCGCGCCCGTGACGCCCTCCGAGGAGCAGTGATGACCGACACTCCGGGCTGGGCCTCGCCCAGCTCGTCCGAGCCATCCCGCGACGGCACCCGGCCCCCGGCCGACGCGCCCGCCGCCGTGCCCGGACCGTCGGCACCACCGCAGGCCACCCCCGGCTGGAACACCCCGCCCGGACAGTCCGCCCGGGGCGGACAGACGCCCGGCGGCCCGAACCCGTACGGCTGGAGCGCCCCGCGCAGCCCCCGGCCCGGGGTCATCCCGCTGCGCCCGCTCGCCGTCGGCGAACTGCTCGACGGAGCCGTCACCACCGTGCGCCGGCACTGGCGCACGGCCCTCACCCTCTCGCTCGGCATCGCCGTCGTCGACCAGGCCGGGGCGATCGCCTCCGAGCTGCTGGTCAACGGCAAGACCGGCGCCTCCACCCAGCTGCTCACCCTGCTGGCCCGGATGCCGGTGCTGCTGCTGCTCAACGCGCTCGCCACCGCACTGCTCACCGTGGTGGTCAGCCGAGCCGTCCTCGGCCGGCCGGTGACCGCCGGGGACGCCTGGCGCGACGCCCGTCCCCGGCTGCTGCAGCTGCTCGGGCTCACCGTGCTCACCACCCTGATGAGCGCCGGCGTGGTACTGCTCGGCTTCACCCCGCTGCTCGGCTACCGGGCCGGCGGCTCCGGCACGCCCGGAACGGAGGCCCTGCTGGCGTTCGTCGGCCTGCTGACCGTCCCGGTCGCCGGCTGGCTGCTGATCCGCTACAGCTTGGCCGCCCCCGCGCTGATGCTCGAGAAGCAGGGCGTGGTGACGGCGCTGTCCCGCTCGCGGCGGCTGGTCCGCGGCTCCTGGTGGCGGGTCTTCGGCATCGTCCTGCTGAGCAAGGTGCTGTCGGTGGTCGTCGGGATGGTCCTGCTCATCCCGGCCCGGTTCATCGGCCTGGTGCTCGGTTTCGGCAGCGTCGACGGCCTCGGGGACCCGGGCAAGCAGTCCATCGGCATGCTGGTCATGGTCGCCGTCGCCGGGATCATCGCCTCCGCGCTCACCACCCCGTTCATGGCCGCGGTCGGCGTGCTGGTCTACATCGACCAGCGGATCCGCCGCGAGGCCCTGGACATCGAGCTCGCCCGCGCCGCCGGCCTGCCCGAACAGGGCGGCACCGACTGGAACGGCCGGGCCGACCAGACCCCGGCGAGGCGCTGAGCCGGATGCCTATCTGGGGGGACAGGCTCCTCGCCGCCGGCGGCGCCCCGGTCACCGTTCCGCGTGACCCGGCCCGCGACGCCGCCCGCGAGGAGCTGCTCAACGCCGAGTACCACAAGAACGACCCGTCCGTCCTGAAACGGGTCACCGACTGGTTCTGGGACCACATCAACCACGCGCTCGGCAGCATCTCCGGCGACGGCACCGACGGCACCACCGGACTGGTGCTCTTCCTGATCGTCGCCGCACTGATCGCCGCCGCCGTCTGGTGGCGCCTCGGCGCGCCCAAGCGCGCCGCCCGCACCGTCCTGGGCGTGTACGGAACCGAGGGCCCGCGCAGCGCCGCGCAGTACCGGGCGGACGCCGCCGGACACGCCGCCGCCGGGCGCTGGACCGAGGCCGTCCGCGAGCAGATGCGCGCACTGGTCCGAGCCCTGGAGGAGCGCACCCTGCTCGACACCCGCCCCGGGCGCACCGCCGACGAGGCCGCCGCCGAGGCCGGCCGGGCCCTGCCCGAACACGCCGCCGCGCTGACCGCGGCCGCCCGTACCTTCGACGACATCGCCTACGGCGACCGGACCGCCGACCAGGCCGCGTACCAGCTGCTGCTGGACCTCGACCGGACCCTGGAACGCACCCGCCCGGCCCTCGCCCAGGCCCCGGTCACGGCCTCCGCCCCTCCGACCACGGGAGGAGCCGCATGACCAGCACCGCCCCCGCTCCCCCCGCCGCCGAGCAGCCCGCCGCCGCCCCCGCACCGACCAGCCTCGCCCCCACCGGGCGCGGCCTGCTCCGCCGGGCCCGCTGGTACCTGGTCTTCCTCGTCGCCCTGCTGATCAGCGCCGTCTGCATCGCCACCCTCGGCCGGGGACACCGGTACCCGCCGGCCGACCCGCGCTCCTACGACGCCGACGGCACCCACGCCGTGGTCGCGCTGCTCGAACACCAGGGCCTCAAGACCGACCTCACCACCGACCCCGCGGCCGCGACCGGCGGCGCCGACACCCTGGTGCTGCCCGAGCCCGACCTGCTCGACAAGGCCCAGCTGCGCGCCATCGCCGCCGCCGGGCACAAGCGGCTGATCCTGATCGCCCCCGGCCCGACCGCCCTCACCACGCTCGTCCCCGGCATCCGCCCCTCCGACGAGGACGGCGGCGTTCCGTACGCCCCCGTCCGCAGCACCCACATGAGCTGCTCGCTCCCCGAGGCCGTCCGGGCCGGCAGCGCCTCGATGGGCGGCATGCTCTACACCAGCGGCAGCCGCGGCGAGGGCTGCTACCCGCACGGCCACAGCTACCCGCTGGTCAGCACCCCGACCGAGGACGGCGACGTCATCGTGCTGGGCAGCGGCACCTTCCTGACCAACGGCGAGCTCGCCAAGGACGGCAACGCCTCGCTCGCGCTCGGCCTGCTCGGCTCGCAGCCCCGCCTCACCTGGCACCTGCCCGACTACAGCGCCCCGCCGGCCGAGGGCACCCACCTCAAGTCCTTCAACGACTACCTCCCCAAGGGCTGGCACTGGGCCTTCTACCAGCTCGCGATCGCCGCCGGCCTGGCCGCGCTCTGGCGCGGGCGCCGGCTCGGCCCGGTGGTCAGCGAGAACCTGCCCGTGGTGGTCCGCGCCGCCGAGACCACCGAAGGCCGCGCCCGCCTCTACCGGCGGGCCAAGGCCCGCGGCCGGGCCGCCGAGGCCCTGCGCCGCGCCGCCGCCCACCGCCTGGCCCCCACCCTCGGCGTCCCGTTGCAGGCCGGCGCGCCCGAGCCCGAAGCCCTCTGCGCGGCCGTGGCCGGCCGCCTCCCCGCACACCCCGCCGGGGACGTCCGGGCCCTGCTGTACGGCCCGCCCCCGACCGACGACGCCGCACTGCTGCGGCTCGCCGACGACCTCGACGCCCTCGAAAGGCAGGTACGGAACCCGTGACCGAACAGGCAACCGCCCAGCTCCGCATCACCCCCGGCACGGCACCCGCCACCCCCGCCACGGCGCCCGCTATCCCCGCCACCGACCCGCGCGCGGCCCTGACCGCCCTGCGCGCCGAGATCGGCAAGGCCGTGGTCGGCCAGGACGCCGCCGTCACCGGCCTCGTGGTGGCGCTGCTCTGCGGCGGCCACGTACTGCTGGAGGGCGTCCCCGGCGTTGCCAAGACCCTGCTGATCCGCACCCTGTCCACCGCGCTCAGCCTGGAGACCAAGCGGATCCAGTTCACCCCCGACCTGATGCCCGGCGACGTGACCGGCTCGCTGGTCTACGACGCCCGCACCGCCGAGTTCTCCTTCCAGCCCGGCCCGGTCTTCACCAACCTGCTGCTCGCCGACGAGATCAACCGCACCCCGCCGAAGACCCAGGCCGCCCTGCTGGAGGCCATGGAGGAGCGGCAGGTCACCGTGGACGGCGAACCGCGCGCGCTGCCCGTCCCGTTCCTGGTCGCCGCGACCCAGAACCCGGTCGAGTACGAGGGCACCTACCCGCTGCCCGAGGCCCAGCTGGACCGCTTCCTGCTCAAGCTGATCCTGCCGCTGCCCGACCGCGACCAGGAGTTCCAGGTCCTCTCTCGGCACGCCGCCGGCTTCGACCCGCGCGACCTCGCCGCTGCCGGCGTCCGCCCGGTCGCCGGGCCCGAGCACCTGGCCGCCGCCCGCGCGCAGATCGCCGAGCTGACCGTCTCCCCCGAGGTCCTCGCCTACATCGTCGACCTCTGCCGCGCCACCCGGCAGTCCCCGTCGCTGTCCATCGGCGTCTCCCCGCGCGGCGCCACCGCCCTGCTCGCGGCCTCGCGCGCCTGGGCCTGGCTGGCCGGGCGCGACTACGTCACCCCGGACGACGTCAAGGCGCTCGCCCTGCCCACCCTGCGGCACCGCGTCGCGCTGCGCGCCGAGGCCGAGATGGAGGGCGTCACCGCCGACTCCGTCATCCAGGCCGTCCTGGCGCAGACGCCCGCCCCCCGCTGACCCACCGCCCTCAGATCCACCGCCCGTCGGCGTCCCGGGGCTTCCGGCCCCACGGGCAGCCGAATCGACGGGCTTCCGAATCCACGGGCTTCCGAAGGAGCGCATCCGCATGGCCCTCACCGGGCGAACCGCCCTGCTCGCCGCGCTCGGCGCGCTCGTCGTGGGCCCGTTGCTGGCCTCCTGGGCCGGGATCGGACTCGTCACCGGCGCGGTCCTGCTCGCCGTCCTGGTCGACCTGGTGCTCGCCGCCCCCGTCCGCAGTCTGCGGATCGACCGGGGCGGCGACACCACCGTCCGACTCGGCGAGAACGCCTCGGTCGAACTGACCGTCACCAACGCCTCCGGGCGGCCGCTCCGAGCCCTGGTCCGCGACGCCTGGGCCCCCTCCGCCTGGCGCCCCGGCACCGCCGAGACGGCCTCCCGGCACACCCTCGCCGTCCCCGCCGGCGAACGCCGCCGGGCGACCTCCGTACTCACCCCGAGCCGCCGCGGCGACCACCACGCCCACCGGGTGACGGTCCGTTCGCACGGCCCGCTCGGCCTGGCCGCCCGTCAGGGCTCCCACGACGTCCCCTGGACGGTCCGCGCGCTCCCCCCGTTCACCAGCCGCAAGCACCTGCCCTCCCGGCTCGCTCGACTGCGTGAACTCGACGGCCGCACCTCGGTGTTGACCCGCGGCCAGGGCACCGAGTTCGACTCGCTGCGGGAGTACCTGCCCGGCGACGACGTCCGCTCCATCGACTGGCGCGCCAGCGCCCGCCGACACACCGTCGCCGTCCGCACCTGGCGGCCCGAACGCGACCGGCACATCCTCGTCGTCCTCGACACCGGCCGCACCTCGGCAGGCCGGGTCGGCGACGCACCCCGCCTGGACGCCGCCCTCGACGCCGCCCTGCTGCTCACCGCCCTCGCCACCCGCGCCGGCGACCGGGTCGACCTGCTCGCCCACGACGCCCGCAAGCGCGCGGCCGTGGTCGGCAACTCGGCGAACGAGATCCTGCCCGCCTTCACCAACGCGATGGCCGTCCTGGAGCCCGCGCTGCACGAGACCGACATGCGCTCGCTGGTCTCCACGGCGCTCAAGATGGCGCCGCACCGCTCGCTCATCGTCCTACTCACCGGCCTGGACGCGGCGCCCGTCGAGGACGGCCTGCGCCCGCTGCTGCCGCTGCTCACCAAGCGCCACGAGGTCGTCCTCGCCTCGGTCGCCGACCCGCACCTGGACGTCCTCGCCGCCGGACGCGGCACCCTGGAAGCCGTCTACGGCGCCGCCGCCGCCGAGCAGACCCGCGCCGACCGCCGCGCCACCGCCGACCGGCTCACCCGACACGGCGTCACCGTCCTCGACGCCCCGCCGAGCCGGATCGCCCCGGGGCTGGCCGACACCTACCTGGCACTGAAGGCCGCCGGTCGGCTGTGAGTTGACCCGATGGGTCAGCTGAGTCAGCTGCCTCAGCTGTTGCGGCCCGCGTTCAGCCGAGCGGCCTGGCACGTCAGGTAATCGCGCTCGGCGAGGTTGGACGCCTTGTGCGCCGCCTCGGCGTACTGCCTGGCCGCCGTCGCCAGATCGCCGTCGCGCTCGTGGAGGTACGCCGACACCGCGGTGTAGCGGGGCAGCGATTCGTCCAACTCCCCGAGCGCCGCCAGCCCGGCGCGCGCACCGTCGGCCTCGCCGACCGCGACCGCGCGGTTGAGCCGCACGACCGGGCTGTCGGTCAGCCGCACGAGCTCGTCGTACCACTCCACGATCTGCACCCAGTCGGTCTCCTCGGCGGTGGGCGCGTCGGCGTGCAGCGCCGCGACGGCGGCCTGCGCCTGGAACTCGCCCAGCCGGTCGCGGGCCAGGGCCGCCTGCAGGATCCCGACGCCCTCGGCGATCAACCCGGTGTCCCACCGACCGCGGTCCTGCTCGGCCAGCGGCACCAGGCTCCCGTCCGGCGCGATCCGCCCGGCCCGCCGGGCATGGTGAAGCAGCATCAGCGCAAGCAGGCCCGCCACCTCGGGGTGGTCGATCGCCACCGCGAGCTGCCGGGTGAGCCGGATCGCCTCAGCAGCGAGGTCGACGTCGCCGGAGTAGCCCTCGTTGAAGACCAGGTAGAGGACCCGCAGCACGGTGGCGACATCGCCCGGCTGCTCGAAACCCACGCCGGAGACCGTGCGCTTGGCACGGCTGATCCGCTGCGCCATGGTCGCCTCGGGCACCAGGTAGGCCTGGGCGATCTGGCGGGTGGTCAGCCCGCCGATCGCCCGCAGCGTGAGCGCGACCGCGGACGACGGTGTCAACGACGGGTGGGCGCACAGGAAGTAGAGCTGGAGCGTGTCGTCCACCTCGGCCGCGGGCCCGGGCTCCGGCTCCTGGTCGACGAGGTCCTCACGCCTGCGGCGAGCGGAGTCCGCTCGGGTCGCGTCCAGGAACTTGCGCCAGGCAACGGTGACCAGCCAGCCCTTGGGGTCCCTCGGCGGATCGGCCTCCCAGACGCGGACCGCCTCGATCAACGCCTCCTGCACGGCGTCCTCGGCCGCCGCGAAGTCAGCTCCGCGGCGGACGAGGACGCCGATCACGCTCGGGGTGAGGCTCCGGATCAGAACCTCGTTCATCGGAGACGTCATTCCGTGATGGTCGGCGGCATCGCCAGGAACGGACGAAGCTCCAGCCACTCGTGGATCGGCTTGCCCCCGGCCCCGGGGGCGGCCGACAGTTCCCCGGCCAGCTCGACGGCGCGCTCGTAGCTGTCGACGTCGATCACCATCCAGCCGGCGATCAGGTCCTTGGTCTCGGCGAACGGACCGTCGGTGACCGGCGGACGCCCCTCGCCGTCGTACCGCACCCACGTTCCCTCGGGCGCCAGCGCCTGGCCGTCGACGAACTCGCCGGTCTTCTCCAGCCGGGCCGCGAAGTCCTGCATGTACTTGATGTGCGCCGTGACCTCCTCCGGCGTCCACTGGTCCATCGGCACGCAGTTGACCGCCGTCGGGGCGCCTCGGTAGTGCTTGAGCAGCAGGTACTTGGCCATCGTGCTTCTCCCTCGGTGCTGATGCGACCCATTGTGGCCGCGTTCACCCCGGGGACGGAGCAGGCCACGGGTTCTCGACATCACCGGCCAAGATTTTTTCGCTGCCGACGACCCGGAAACGCGAAGAACCCCCATCCGGAATCCGGATGGGGGTTCTTCTGAATGATTGTTCGGCGGCGTCCTACTCTCCCACAGGGTCCCCCCTGCAGTACCATCGGCGCTGTGAGGCTTAGCTTCCGGGTTCGGAATGT
>NZ_JBHTTU010000041.1:0-72966 GCF_042794375.1 Kitasatospora sp. NPDC056531
GGGGTCGTTACCGACGAGTAGGGGTGGAGGGGAATGGAGGGAGGGGGAGCCGGGGGGGTTGCCTCTTCCGGGGGGAGGGGGGGGGGGGGGGCCCCCCCTCGGGGTGGCCCCCCCCCCTCCGCCGTGTCCCGTGCTCCCGCTGTTCCTACTGGGCGCCGGTGGTGGCCGAGAGCAGCTGCTCCAGCTCCTCCTCGCGCTCCTGCGCGGCGACGAAGAGCAGCTCGTCGCCGCCCTCCAGGGTGTCGTCCTTGCCCGGCACCAGCACCCGGCCCTCGCGGATGATGCTCACCAGCGCGGTGTCCTGCGGCCAGGTCACGTCGCCGACCCGGGTGCCGACCAGCTCGGCCTCGCCGGCCAGGGTCAGCTCGACCAGGTTGGCGTTGCCCTGGCTGAAGCGCATCAGGCGGACCAGATCGCCGACGCTGACCGCCTCCTCGACCAGGGCGGACATCAGGCGCGGGGTGGACACGGCCACGTCCACGCCCCAGGACTCGTTGAAGAGCCACTCGTTCTTCGGGTTGTTCACCCGGGCGACCACCCGCGGCACCGCGTACTCGGTCTTGGCGAGCAGCGAGACGACCAGGTTGACCTTGTCGTCACCGGTCGCGGCGATCACCACGTGGCAGCGCTGCAGCGCCGCCTCGTCCAGCGAGGTGATCTCGCAGGCGTCGGCCAGCAGCCACTCCGCCATCGGGACCCGCTCCACCGAGATGGAGTTCGGGTTCTTGTCTATCAGCAGGACCTCGTGGCCGTTCTCCAGCAGCTCGCCCGCGATCGAGCGGCCCACGGCACCGGCCCCGGCAATGGCGACCCGCATCAGTGACCCTCCTCCTTCGGCCCCTGCGCGAACGCGGCCTCGACCGCCGTCAGGTCGCTCCGGCGCACCGTCACGTGCACCAGGTCGCCCTCCTGCACCACCATCTGCGGCGAGGGCAGCACGCCCTCACCGAGCCGGGTGACGAACGCCACCCGGGCGCCGGAGGCCTCCTCCAGCAGGCTGATCCGGTGGCCGACCCAGCTCGGGTGGTAGGCGACCTCGGCCAGCTGCACGCTGCCGCTCGGGTCCTGCCACAGCGGCTCGGCGCCACTCGGCAGCAGTCGGCGCAGCATCTGGTCGGCGGTCCAGCGGACCGTCGCCACGGTCGGGATGCCCAGACGCTGGTACACCTCGGCGCGGCGGGGGTCGTAGATCCGGGCCGCGACGTTCTCGACGCCGAAGGTCTCCCGGGCCACGCGCGCGGCGATGATGTTGGAGTTGTCACCGCTGGAGACGGCGGCGAAGGCGCCGGCCTCCTCGATGCCCGCCTCGCGCAGGGTGTCCTGGTCGAAGCCGACCCCGGTCACCCGGCGCCCGTTGAACCCGGCGCCCAGCCGACGGAACGCGGTCGGGTCCTGGTCGACCACGGCCACCGAGTGGCCCTGTTTCTCAAGTGTTCTGGCGAGGGCGGAGCCCACGCGGCCGCAGCCCATGATGACGATGTGCACCGGCGCTACCTCACCCGTTCCGAAGGGTTCTTGACCTGCGCAAACACCGTTCATCTCCCTTTCCCGCCCGGTGGTTCCGGGGCGAGCGTTCTCGTGGGGCGTCGGCCGGACTCCGCTCGACAACCTGAGTGTTGCCCACCGACTCGTATCCGACACGCTAGCCGGTCCACCGAACGCAGTCGCGACGAAGGGGGGGATAAACGGCGCAAGCCCTGCCGGGAAACCCCTACGATTCCTTAACGTGCCTATGCCGACTGACCTTCCGAAACGCATCCTGATCGGGCGCGCCCTGCGCAGCGACAAGCTCGGGGAAACCCTTCTTCCCAAGCGGATCGCGCTGCCCGTCTTCGCCTCGGACGCGCTCTCCTCGGTCGCGTACGCCCCCGAGGAGATCCTGCTCACCCTCTCCGTCGCGGGCGCCTCGGCGATCCACTTCTCCTGGCAGATCGGCCTCGTCGTGGCGATCGTGATGCTCGCCGTGGTCGCCTCGTACCGGCAGAACGTGCACGCCTACCCGAGCGGGGGCGGCGACTACGAGGTGGCGACCGTCAACCACGGGCCGGCCGCCGGTCTGGTGGTCGCGGCGGCCCTGATGGTCGACTACGTGCTGACCGTGGCCGTGTCCACCACCTCGGGCGTCGCCAACGTGGTCTCCGCCGTTCCAGCACTGCGCGGGCACGAGATGATCGTGTCGGTGGTCGTGGTCGTGCTGCTGATGGGCATGAACCTGCGCGGCGTCCGTGAGTCCGGCTCCGCCTTCGCGGTGCCCACCTACGCCTTCATGGCGGGCGTGATCGGGATGGTGGGCTACGGGGTGTTCCGGCACTTCGTGCTCGGCCAGGACATGCCCGCCGAGAGCTCCGGCTTCCACCTCGTCGCCACCCCGGGCAACGACTCGCTGGCCGGGTTCGCGATGGTGTTCCTGCTGCTGAAGTCCTTCTCCTCCGGCTGCGCCGCGCTCACCGGTGTGGAGGCGATCTCCAACGGCGTGCCGGCCTTCCGCAAGCCGAAGAGCAAGAACGCGGCCACCACGCTGCTGATGATGGCCTCCGTCGCCGTGGTGATGTTCATGGGCATCATCTGGCTGGCCCGGCTGACCGGGGTGCAGATGGCCGAGAACCCGGCCGAGCAGCTGGTCGGCTCCGGCCCCGGCTACCACCAGAAGACCGCGCTGGCCCAGATCAGCGAGGCCGTCTTCAACAATTTCACGCCCGGCTTCTACTTCGTCGCCGCCGTCACCGGCCTGATCCTGGTGCTGGCCGCCAACACGGCCTTCAACGGCTTCCCGGTGCTCGGCTCGATCCTGGCCCAGGACCGCTACCTGCCGCGCCAGCTCCACACCCGCGGCGACCGGCTGGCCTTCTCCAACGGCATCATCCTGCTGGCGATCGCCGCGATCCTGCTGATCATCGCCTTCGACGCGGACCCGACCAGGCTGATCCAGCTCTACATCGTCGGCGTCTTCGTCTCCTTCAACATGAGCCAGTCCGGCATGATCCGGCACTGGACCCGGCTGCTGCGCACCGAGACCGACCCGGCCAAGCGTCGGCACATGCAGCGCAGCCGGGCGATCAACGGCTTCGGCCTGGTGATGACCATGGCGGTGCTGATCGTCGTGCTGGTCACCAAGATCGGCCATGCCTGGATCGCGATCGCCGCGATGGCCGTGCTGTTCGTGATGATGAAGGGCATCCGCCGCCACTACGACCGGGTCTCCGAGGAGCTCACTGCTGCCGAGGAGCCGGACGACGTGGTGCCGCCCACCCGGGTGCACGCGATCGTGCTGGTCTCCAAGCTGCACAAGCCGGCGCTGCGCGCCCTCGCGTACGCCAGGCTGGCCCACGCCGACACGCTGGAGGCGATCACCGTCAACGTCGACCCGGCGGACACCACGGCGCTGCGGCGGGAGTGGGACGAGCGCGGCATCGAGGTGCCGCTCAAGGTGCTGGACTCGCCGTACCGCGAGATCACCGGGCCGGTCCTCGACTACGTGAAGAACCTGCGGCGCAGCAGCCCGCGCGACGTGGTCTCGGTCTACATCCCGGAGTACGTGGTCGGCCACTGGTACGAGCACCTGCTGCACAACCAGAGCGCGCTGCGACTCAAGGGGCGGCTGCTGTTCAAGCCCGGGGTGATGGTCACCTCGGTGCCCTGGCAGCTGGAGTCCTCGGAGCGGCGCAAGCCGCAGAAGGCCTGGTCGCCGCCGGGTGCCGTCCGCCGTGGCGAGCCGCGGGTGCCGAAGGCCGTAAAGTCGAAGGATTCCGTCTCCGCCGGTGCGACCGCCGGTGACACCTCCGACCGCAGCAAGGACTCCTCCCAGTGACGCGCAACACTCCGCCCCGTTCCTCGGGCTCCTCCGGTGCCTCCGGCAAGGGCAAGGGCGCCCGTCGGGGCGGCTCCCAGCCCGGGCAGGTCGCCCGGCCGCGCTGGGGCAAGCCGAACCGCCCGGAGGCCACCGACCGTGACGGCCTGACGGCGCGCACGGCGCCGATCGTGCCGGGGGAGGCCCGTGCGGAGGCCCCGGTCGAGAAGCCCGTCAGGGCCGAGAAGTCCGCGCGCGGTGAGAAGGGCGCCCGTGCCGAGAAGGGTGCGGGTGCCGAGAAGGGCGCCGCCGGGGCGGCCCGGAAGGCGCCGCGCAAGCAGGCGGTGCGCCCGCCGAAGGCGCTGCGCGCGGCCGCCGCCCGGGCGCCGCGGCCGGAGAAGCCGTCCGGCGAGCCGCTGGTCGGCCAGCGCTACGAGGTCGAGGTCGGTCCGGTCGCGCACGGCGGCGGGCACTGCGTGGCCCGGCACGAGGGCCGGGTGCTGTTCGTCCGGCACGCGCTGCCGGGTGAGAAGGTGGTCGCGCTGGTGACCGAGGGCACCACCACCTCGCGCTTCCTGCGGGCCGACGCGGTGGAGGTGCTGGAGCCGGCCAAGGACCGGATCGAGGCGCCGTGCCCGTTCGCCGGGCCGGGCAAGTGCGGCGGCTGCGACTGGCAGCACGTGACCCCGGGTGGTCAGCGCAAGCTCAAGGCGGCGGTGCTGACCGAGCAGCTGGCGAAGCTGGCCGGGCTCACCCCGGCCGATGCGGGCTGGGACGGCAGCGTCGAACCGGTCGGCGGCAAGCTGCCGGCCGGCCAGGTGCCGGCCTGGCGCACCCGGGTGCAGTACGCGGTGGACGCGGAGACCGGCAAGGTCGGCCTGCGCAAGTACCGCTCGCACGAGGTGCAGCCGGTGGACCGCTGCCTGATCGCCGCCGAGGGCGTGACCGAGCTGGGCATCGAGTCCCGCGACTGGCCGGGCGTGGCGAGCGTCGAGGTGATCGCCGCGACGGGCTCCTCGGACCGCCAGGTGGTGCTGACCCCGCGCGACGGCGCCCAGCTGCCGCTGGTCGAGCTGGACAAGCCGGTGTCGATCGCCCGGGTGGACGAGCAGGGCGACGTGCACAAGGTGCACGGGCGCAGCTTCGTCCGCGAGCGGGCGGCCGGGCGGACCTGGCGGGTCAGCAACGGCGGCTTCTGGCAGATCCACCCGGAGGCGCCGGACACCCTGGTCGACGCGGTGCTGGACGGGCTGGACCCGCAGTGGGGCGAGAACGCGCTCGACCTGTACTGCGGCGTCGGCCTGTTCGCGGGCGCGCTGGCCGACCGGGTCGGCGAGGACGGCGCGGTGCTGGGCATCGAGTCGGCCAAGCAGGCCGTGGTCGACGCCCGGCACAACCTGGCCGCGCTGGACAACGTGCGGATCGAGTGCGACCGGGTCGAGACGCTGCTGCCGCGCACCGGCATCACCGCCACCGACCTGATCGTCCTGGACCCGCCGCGCTCGGGCGCCGGCCGCGAGACGGTCGCCCACCTGGTGGGCCTGGAGGCGCGCCGGATCGCGTACGTGGCCTGCGACCCGGCGGCACTCGCCCGGGACCTGAAGTTCTTCCGCGAGGGCGGCTACCGTCCGGTGTCGCTGCGGGCCTTCGACCTGTTCCCGATGACGCACCACTTCGAGTGCGTGGCGATCCTGGAGCCGGCCGGGGAGTGACCCCGTTGTCGAGGAGGCGGCACCCGTCCAGCACGGGTGCCGCCTCCTCGGCGTTTTCGGGGCGCGGTCAGTCGTTGTGCTCCTCTTCGTCGGTGCTGTGCGGAAGGTCGATGCTGTGCTGGGCGGCGAGCCGGAGGAGCTCGGCGATCCGGCCCTCGTACGCCTGGACGCCGTCGGCGTCCCCTTGGGCCTGGGCCTCCGCGAGGTCCCGGCGGGCCTGGGCGAGCTGCTCGCGCAGCTCTTGGTCGAATATGGCTGTCATTGCCGGCCTCCAGACCGGTCGGTGCCGCTCGGGGGAACGCTCAGGAGCGTTCAGAGTCCCGGATGGTGAAGGACTCTTCAAGTCTCGCTCGTCCTGGTGGGGATGGGGTGGCGGCGGGACGGGTATGGGAGCTGGGCCGCCTCCGGCGGGTCCGGTGACGGTTTCGGTGACAACTTCGGTGACAACTTCGTTGACGGAAGGTTGCGCGGGGGCGTGCGGCAGGTGTGCGGGCGGTGTGCGCGCGCCCTTGTTGTGCTAGCACTTCAGCGCTAGCTTGAACGGCATGGGCAAGAAGCAGCTGAACGTCCGAGTGGACGCCACGACCGCGGAGATGGCCCGGGAGCGGGCGGAGCAGCAGGGGATCAGCATGAACCAGTACATCGAGCGCCTGGTCCAGCAGGACATGGGTGAGTCAGGGCGGGCCTTCGTCGACGCGGCCGCGCAGTTCATGAAGGAGTACGAGACGGCGTTCCTCGCCGAGTTCGGGGAGCCGGGCGAGATCCAGGACGTGCGCCGTTGAAACTGGAGGTGGACCTCTCGTGGCTGCTCATGACCGCCGAGCAGTACACGCCCGGTGACCCGCAGGTCACCGACTACGGCTCGCTGCTCGCGGCCGTCACCCGGCACCAGGCCGAGATCTTCGACATAGCCGTCTACCCCGAACCCCAGGACCGCGCCGCCGCGCTGATGCACCAGCTGATCCGGGTGCCGGCCCTGGAGAAGACCAACGAGCTCTACGCGACCGCCGTCGCCTACGCCTACCTCGTCGCCAGCGGCTGCACCGTCGCCACCACCGCCCGCGAGGTGCGCAGCCTGTCCCGGGCCATCCGGGAGGGGAGGCTCGGGGTGTCCGGGGTCGCGGAGCGGCTGGCGGCCTGGGTGGTGGACGAGGCCGAGGGGGAGGGCGTCAGCGGGGCGGACGACGAGGACGAGGACGACGACTGATTGCCGGGCCTTTTGACCGCGGGGCTGTTCGACCGTTTGGCCGGCCGCCCGGTCGGTGACCGGTGACCCCCTGACCGGTTGACCGCCTGACCGCCTGATCGCCGTCGTCGTCGTCGCTGCGACTCAGGGCTCCGCGATGAGGGCCGTCGCGAACGGGCGGAAGCCGGCCCGGCGGTAGATCCGGGCGACGTCCTCGTCAGAGGCGGACAGGAACACCGTCCGCACGCCGTTGGCGCGCGCGTGCGCCACCAGGGCCGCGGTGACGGCCAGGCCCAGGCCACGACGGCGCGCGGACGGGAGCGTCCCGACCCCGACCACCTCGGTGACCGGGCCCACCGGGTTGTGCTGGCCCGCGCACAGCACCTCGGTGCCGTCCAGGGCGGCGGCCAGCACGGTCACGCCGTCGGTGAGTCGCCGGGCGATCCGCGCCACTCCGCCGTCGACCGTCAACTTCGCCGCGATCTCGGCCAGTTCGGCCGCTCCCGCGGAGCCGGTGGCGGTGCCCGGGTTGCCGAAGGCCACGTGCGGGACGGCGACCGCGTCGGCCAGCTCGGGGGCGTCCGCACCCACTACCCGCACCTCCACCCGCTCGGGGAGGCCGGGGGCCGGGGCCGGCTCGTCCTGCGGGCCCAGTACCAGCAGCGGGTGCTCGTGCACCGTCAGCCCGGCCGCCTCCACGGCCGCGCGCAGCTCGGGGTTCTGCTCGGCGACCCACTCGAAGGCCTCCGGAGCGCCCAACTCCCGCTGCCGCTCCAGCACCCCGCGCACGTCCTCGGCGGTGGCGGCCGGGCCGTCGTGGCCGAGGGTCGGGCGGGCGTAGTACTGCCAGCCGGTGTCGCCCCTGCGGACGAACAGGGTCAGCGGACCGAAGTCCTCGGCGTCGGCGGCACTGCGGGGCGCGGCGTCGTAGTAGCGCTCGATCTCGTCGAGCAGGGCGCGGTCGTCGGGAGCATGATCAACGGAAGTCACGGCGTGCATCCAAGCAGGGGTGTTGACGGTCCGCCACCGCTTTGTGCGGATGCCCGGGCGGCGGGTCGTGGATTGTTGCCGAACGCTCACCGGCTCGCGGTGATCTTGTGCGTATACGCCGGGCATGCTGAATCCTCCACAGCTCTTCCCGGCCGCCGAGTACCCGCTGGTCGTCAAGCCGGCCGACGGCAGCTCGGGGCGGGGCGTCCGGCTGGTGGCCGGGCCCGACGACCTGCCCGGCCTCGGGCCCGAACTCGCGGACGAGGGGCTGCTGATCGCGCAGCCGTACGTGCCCAACTCCGGGACGGACCTGAAGGTGTACTGCGTCGACGGCGAGTTCTTCGCGACGGAACGTTCCTCCCCGCTGCACACCGGGCAGGGCGTGCGCGAACGGCAGGTGCCGCTGCCGGCGAGCGTGGCGCGGATCGCGGCACAGGTGGGCGAGGTGTTCGGGCTGGACCTGTACGGGCTCGACGTGCTGCTCGGGCCGGACGGGCCGGTGGTGGTGGACGTCAACGACTTCCCGAGCTTCCGGCAGGTGCCGGACGCGGTGGCCCGGGTCGCCCGGGCGGTGCTGCGGCTCGCGCGCAGCGGGACGGCCGTGTCGGCGCCCGTGCTGGTGCCTGCGGGCGGCGCCTCGTACGGCCGGCTGGGCCTCGTGGACGGTGACTTGCTGTGAGGGTCGGGCTGATCGCGCGAGACCCGGGGCACCCGGTGCTCGCGGCCGCCGCCGAGGTGCTGGTGCGGCGCGGGTGCGAGGTGGAGGTCGTTCTGCCCGGCGGAAGGGTGGGGGTCGTGCCGCTCGGCGGCGGGGTGGGGGCGCTCGCCGATGTCTATCTGCTCAAGGCCCGTACGCCGCAAGCGCTGTCCCTGGCGAGGGAGTTGGAGCGGCGGGGCGCGGTCGTGGTCAACTCGGCGGCGGCGACGGAGCTCTGCCAGGACCGGGTACGGATGGCGGAACTCGCCCGGGGCGCCGGACTGCCGTTCGCGGCGACCGTAGCGGCCGGGCGGCTGGGCGAACTGGCGCCTCCGGCCTACCCGTTCGTGGTCAAGAGTCGGCACAGCTGACGGCACGACCTGGTCGCGCGGGTCGACGGCGCGGCCCGGCTGAGGGAACTCGTCGAGCGCTGGCCGGAGGAGGAGGTGGTCACCCAGCCGTACCTGCCGGGGAGCGGCTGGGACCAGAAGCTGTGGGTGGTCGACGGGCGGGTGTTCGCGGCTCGGCGGCGCTCCGAACTGTCCCCGGACGAGGGCGGGTCCGGGACGGCGGGGGAGTGGGAGCCGTCCGCCGGGCTGGCCGCGCTGGCGCTGCGGGTGGGGGAGGTGTTCGGGCTCGACGTGTACGGGGTCGACCTGTTGGACGGGGCGGCGGAGCCGGTCATCGTGGACGTCAACGCGTTCCCGGGGGCGCGCGGGCGGCCGGGCGCGCCGGAGGCGCTCGCCGGGCTGGCGTTGCGGCTGGCTGCGGAGCGGGGTCGGGATTCGGCGGGCCGGGGTCGTTAGGCTGGCTGGCGCCTCCGAACAGCTGGGGCGAACGGCGAGAGAAGACGGAACGTTGCTGCAGGACATCGAGCCCTACCTGGCCTGCCCCCATTGCGCGCAGGCCCTCACCCGGCACGAGCGCAGCCTGCGCTGCCCCGCCGGGCACAGCTTCGACCTCGCCAAGCAGGGCTACGTCAGCCTCCTCGCCGGCGACGCCCACACCGGCACCGGCGACACCGCCGAGATGGTCGCCGCCCGCGCGGACTTCCTCGCCGCCGGCCACTACCGGCCGATCGCCGATGCCCTCGCCGAGGCCGCTTCCGCCGCCTTGGCCGCTCCGGCCGCCGCCGCGGAGGGCTTGGTCGCCGACCTCGGGGCCGGCACCGGCCACTACCTGGCCCACGTCCTCGACGCCCTGCCCGGCCGGGTCGGCGCCGCGCTCGACATCTCCAAGTACGCGCTGCGCCGCGCCGCCAAGGCCCACCCCAGGATCGGCGCCGTGGTCTGCGACGCCTGGCGTCCGCTGCCGCTGCGGGACGCCTCCGCCGACCTGATGCTCAACGTGTTCGCCCCGCGCAACGGACCCGAGATCCGCCGGGTGCTGCGCCCCGGCGGCACCCTGCTGTTGGTCTCGCCCACCGCTCGCCACCTGCGCGAACTGGTGGCCGCGCTCGGGCTGCTGTCGGTGGACGAGGACAAGCAGCGCCGGATCGACGAGAAGCTCGGCCCCCATCTGACGCCGGTGGAGCAGCGGGACGTCGAGTTCACCCTGCGGCTCGCCCCGCAGGACGTCCGTACCGTCGTCGGCATGGGCCCGAGCGCCTGGCACACCGACCCTGACCGGCTCGCCGCCGCCCTGGCGGGCCTGCCGGACCCGGTCGAGGTGACCGCCTCGGTGACGGTGGCCGGGTACCGGCGGCCTTAGGTCACCGCGTCGGGGTGTGGCCGCACGTTGGGATGAATCTGCTGAGCAGGCACGTTTCTCCCGATCCGGCTGCGGCTAACGTCCGACGGGTGAACCGCGACGCCGCCGCGCCCGCCGGGCCGGCCCATCTGCGACCGGGCACTCCGGGGCCTGACCGGCCGCCCGTGCCACGTCCCACCGTTGAGGAGCTCCGGCTCACCGCCTTCAAGTCGTACCGGCGCGCCGTCCTGCCGCTCGCGCCGCTCACCGTGCTGCACGGGCCGGCCGGGGTGGGCAAGTCCAACGCCCTCGACGCGCTGGCCGTGCTGTCCCGGCTCGCCCTCGGCGAGGAGATCGCCGACTCCCTGGACGGGCTGCCGGACCGCACCGGCCCGCTCGCCGCACCCGTGCGCGGGGGCCTGGACGGGTGCGTGCCGCACGGGCGGGACGCCGTCATCCTGGGCTGCACCGTCCGCTCGCCGCGCGGCCGGATCCGGCTCGACCTGGTGATCCGCACCGACGGCCCGGTCCGGATCGCCCGGGAGTCGCTCAGCCTCGACGGCCGGACGCTGGTGGACACCGGCGAGCAGGACGTGCGCAGCCGGCGCGTCAACGTCTGCTGGCACAACGACACCCGGCAGGGCGACATCCGGGCGCCGCTCCCCAGCGGCACCATGATCACCGCGCAGCTGCCGCTGCGGGTGGCCGGCTCCTCCACCGGCGAGCGGCTGGTCCTGGCCGCCGTCGAGGACCTGCTCACCGCGCTGCGCGAGGTCTTCCCGCTGCACCCCGTCCCGGCGCTGATGCGTGGCTGGGCCAAGGCCGATCCGCAGGCCCGGCTGCGCAGCAACGCCGCCAACATCTCGGCCCTGATCAACCGGCTCAGCAACGAGTGCCCGCGCCGGTACGGGCAGCTGCTGCGGGCCGTCCAGGCCGCCGCGCCGCACCCGCTGCTCGGGCTCACCCTCGCGGCGCGCGAGAGCGGGGGCGTGCCGCGGGTGCTCGCCGTCTTCGACGAGGGCGTGCTCGGACGCACCGGAGCCGACCAGGCCTCCGACGGCATGCTGCGCCACCTCGCCTTCGCGGCGGTGCTGCTGACCGGGGCCGGGGTGCTCGACCTCGACGTGGCCGCCGAGGTGCCCTGGGCGCACCGGCAGCTCACCGTGCTCGCCGAGGACCTCGGGGCCGGACTCGCCACCGAGCAGACCGCCTCGCTGCTGCGGCTGGCGCGGGACATGGCGGGGCGCAACCAGTTGAGGGTGGTGGCCGCGCTGCAGGAGCCGACGGCGGCGCGGGAGGCGTTCGGGGCGGGCGGGGAACGGTCGGGGGCGGTGGCGCTGGTGGAGTGCCGGCGCGATCCGGGGTCGGGGCTCACGGTGCTGCGGCCGGAGGCGGCCCGGGTGCCGGTGCAGTGTGGGCGCGGGGACGGCGGTGGGGACGGGGACCGGGGCGGTGGTGCCCCTGCGGCGGTCGGGGACGCGGATGCGGTAGACCTGGGGGCGTGAACGAGCGAGAGACGGGGCCGGGGGAGCGGGACGTGCCGGCGGAGCTGACGTTGGAGGGCCTGCGGCGGCGGCTGGTGGACTTCGCGGCGGCCCGGGGCTGGGGGCCGTACCACACGCCGAAGAACCTGGCGGCGGCGCTGAGCGTGGAGGCGGGGGAGCTGCTGGAGATCTTCCAGTGGCTCACGCCCGATCAGGCGGCCGCGGTGATGTCCGACCCGGAGCGGGCCCACCGGGTGCGCGACGAGGTCGCGGACGTTCTCGCCTACCTGGTGCAGTTCTGCACCGCGGTCGGGGTGGATCCGCTGGAGGCGCTCGCGGCCAAGATCGAGCGCAACGAGCACCGCTTCCCGGTGCCGGGAGGGGCGGCCGACGTCAACCCTGACGTGGGCTGATCACCCTTGTGGGGGAAGGAAGTTATCCACAACCCCGGGGTTTTCCACAGCTTCGGAATTGGTGGATGCGGGTCGACCCGCTTCCCCGCACGCTTTCGCCGTGACCACTCGACCGCCCCGGTGCGGCGGTCGGGGGCGACGGCGACAGCGAGCGGAAGGAGCGGGGCCCATGGAGGCGCTGCGACTGATCAGAACGGCCCGGCACGCTCTGGCCGAGGCCAGACACGTACCGGATGTGCTGGCCGAGGCGCGGCAGGCCGCGCTGCTCACCGAGGCGGTGGGTGCCAGGCTGGCGGAGTCGGAGGACGAGGAACTGGCCGGGCTCGGCCAGCAGCTCTCCGAGGCGGGGGCGCACGCGGCGGTCTGCCTGGACAGGTCCGTCGCCGGCGGCAGCCTGGTGAGTGGCGGACGGGCCCGGCGGCTCACCGAACTCGGCGAACCGGCGCCGACGTTGGGAGCGCTGGACGAACTGCTGAGGGAGGTTGGCGAGACGCTCGTGGTGCTGGCCTGCGGAGCCGATACCGAGAGTCTCTACTGGACGTGCATCGACGGTGTCGACGCGATGTCGGAGTGCAAGGACGTGACCGCCCGGTTGCGGGAGGCGGCCGACCGGGGCGGAGGAGCGGAGCGTACGGCGCTCGGTGGCGCGGAGCCGGAACGGGTCGGTCACGGTTCGCCGTCGCTCGTGGTCCGGCTCGGCCCGCCGGGTGAGGGCGGGCCGACGGAGCAGGAGCGGGCGCCGGGCTACCGGGTGCCCGGCGCGGCCGAGGCCTCGGAGCTCTCGGTGCCGGCCGGGTAGGCGGCGGCCGGGGCGGCCTGCCGGGTGCCGGACTGCAGCTCGGCGAGGTCCGCGGTCACCGAGGCGAGCAGTTCCTGCATCTGCTCCAGCAGGCTCTTGGGGGTCGCGGGCCCGGCCGCGGCGCCGGTGGCCGAGCCCGTAGGGCTGCTCGGGAGCTGCGGCGGGGCAGAGGGTTCGGACATGGCGGGACCTCTTCGGATCGGTGGTGCGGTATGCCGCAGCGACCAACGAACCGTTCCGGCGGGCGGTCACCGCGGACCACCCGATGCGGTCCAACTCCGGTACGCCGTAAGCCTCCCGGGTGAGCCGGGGTTGCCGCCGCGGCGCAGCCTCGGCTAGGGCCCGGGCCGACGGGGGAGCGACGGGAGCGACGGCGAAAGGAGTCGAGAGCGACTGCCGAAGGGGCGGGAGGAAGAGGGAAAGGGGGAGAACCCACCCCTTGCCACTCTCAACGTATAGCGCACCGGGGGTCTTGCGGCAAGGCCCCGGTGATGGCGCAGAATCGCTGACCTCAGATCGGAGCTGATGCCATGAACCCCCTGACCACCAGTGCTTTCGACCTTCCCGAGCGACTTTCCGCCAAGGCCGACCCGGCGCTGATCGCGGGCGACGAGCGGCACTTCGCGGACATCGCGGAGAGCCTGGAGCGGGCGATCGCCGAACTGTCCGACCAGCTCGACGTGGTGCGCCGGGCCCCGGGCGGTGCTGGGCAGGCGGCGATGGACCGGGACATCGAGGTCCACCGGCTGAGCGGTCGACTGCGCGCCTTGCGCCGCTACGGCCTGGACCTGTGCCTCGGGCGCATCGTCGCCGCGGACGACGAGGAGCCGGTGTACATCGGCCGGCTCGGGCTCACCGACAGCGAGGGCCGCCGGCTGCTGGTCGACTGGCGATCGCCCGCGGCCGAGCCGTTCTTCGCGGCCACCCACGCCGACCCGATGGGTCTGGTGAGCCGCCGCCGGTACCGCTGGACCCGCGGGCGGATCGCCGACTACTGGGACGAGGTGTTCACCGCCGACGGCCTGGAGGGGCACGCCGCGCTGGATGACCAGTCCGCCTTCATCGCCAGCCTGGGCACCAACCGCTCGGCCCGGATGCGGGACGTGCTCGGCACCATCCAGGCCGACCAGGACGCCGTCATCCGGGCCGGCTCGCGCGGCGCCCTGGTGGTCGACGGCGGCCCCGGTACCGGCAAGACCGTCGTCGCGCTGCACCGCTCCGCCTACCTCCTGTACTCCGACCCCCGCCTCGGCCACCGGCGCGGCGGCGTGCTGTTCGTCGGCCCGCACCAGCCGTACCTGGCCTACGTCGCCGACGTCCTGCCCAGCCTCGGCGAGGACGGGGTGCGGACCTGCACCGTGCGGGACCTGCTCCCCGAGGGCGCGGGCGCGGTGCCGGAGGCCGACCCGGAGGTGGCCCGGCTGAAGTCCTCCGTCGACATGGTGAAGGCGATCGAGAAGGCCGTCCGGTTCTACGAGGAGCCGCCCACCGAGGGGATGGCGGTCACCACCTACTGGTCCGACCTCTGGCTGAGCGCCGAGGACTGGGTCGAGGCCTTCGACGCCCCGGACCCGGGCACCCCGCACAACGAGGCGCGCGAGCAGATCTGGGACGAGCTGGCCTCGATCCTGATGGACAAGCTGGAGCAGGACGAGGAGGAGGTCTCGCCCGAGCTGTTCCGGCGCTCGCTGCGGCAGGACCGGGAGCTGGTCGAGACGCTGAACCGCGCCTGGCCGCTGCTCGACGCGACCGACCTGGTCGGCGACCTCTGGTCGGTGCCCGCCTACCTGCGGATGTGTGCCCCCCACCTCGCCCCCGAGGAGGTCCGCACGCTCCAGCGCAAGCACGCCCCGCAGGCCTGGACGGTCTCCGACCTGCCGCTCCTGGACGCGGCCCGCCAGCGGCTCGGGGACCGCGAGGCCACCCTGCGCCGGAACCGCCACCAGGCCTCGGTGGCCGCCGAGCGGGCGCGGATGGCCGACGTGATCGGCGACCTCCTCCAGGCCGACGACGACGGCGAGGGTGCGGTGACCATGCTGCGCGGCCGGGACCTCCGGGACACCCTGATCGACGAGGCCGCGCTGCCCGGCGCCGACGCGCAGCCGCTGGCCGGCCCGTTCGCGCACATCGTCGTGGACGAGGCCCAGGAACTCACCGACGCGGAGTGGCAGATGCTGCTGCTGCGCTGCCCGTCCCGGAGCTTCACCATCGTCGGGGACCGCGCCCAGGCCAGGCACGGCTTCACCGAGTCCTGGCAGGAGCGGCTCGAACGGGTCGGGCTCGACCGCGCCACCCTGGCCTCGCTGAGCATCAACTACCGGACGCCGGAGGAGGTCATGTCGGAGGCCGAGCCGGCCATCCGGGCGGCCCTGCCGGACGCCAACGTGCCGATCTCGGTGCGCAGCAGCGGCATCCCGGTCCGGCACGGGGCGGTGGCGGAGCTGGGCGCGGTGCTCGACACCTGGCTCGCCGAGCACGCCGAAGGGGTCGCGTGCGTCATCGGCGACCCGGGCTTCCGGGAGCGGCCGAGGGTCCGTTCGCTCACCCCGCAGCTTGCCAAGGGCCTCGAATTCGACCTGGTCGTCCTGGTCGACCCGGAGGCGTTCGGCGAGGGCGTCGAGGGGGCTGTCGACCGCTACGTCGCGATGACCAGGGCGACCCAGCAGCTCGCCGTCCTGAGGAGCCGCTGATGGCGCGATAGTTCGTGGTGGATCGCGGTGGATATCGCGGTGGATACCGGGGGGGGAGCGGAGAGCTTCGGGCGCCGGGGCCGGTGCGTCCCCCGGTCGAGTGACGAGGGTGCCGATCAACAGGGTGAGGAGGCCAGACTGGGACGATGGACGAGGACGAACCGCTGGCGTCGTGGGCCGCGAAGTGGGAGCAACGGCTGCGGCCAGTCGGGCAGTTGATGGCCGTACGGCTCACGGACGAGCAACGGCGGGGCGCTCACGTGGCGCCGGGCGAGCCGCGGCTGATCGTGCGGTGGGACGGCTACCAGTGGCTGGCGGAGACGGTGGCCGAGGACTACGCCGCCGCCCAGCGGATCCTGCACGGGATCGAGGGCGACGGGGTGCGGCGGCCGCCCTACTCGGCGCCGCGGCAGCGGAAGGCACCGGGGCGCCACCGTCGGCCGTAGGGCGCGACGGCGGTCGGGTGCTCGGTGTGCCGGGCTCGGGCTCGGCGGGCGCCGGCTGCGGCGGGCGTGTCCGGTGCGGCGGGCGTGTCCGGTGCCGCGCGCACAGGGGCCGCGCCGGCCGTTAACCCCGTAGAACGCCGAAGGGGCCCGGCGCATCCGGCGCCGGACCCCGAGGGCCACTGCCCGAAGGTCAGTTGTGGGCGTGCAGGTCCGCGTTCAGACCGCCCCAGGAGCCGGAGCGGGCGATGACCTCGACCGCGCCGGTCTGCGAGTTGCGGCGGAACAGCAGGTTGTCCTGGCCGGACAGCTCGACGGCCTTGGCCACCGTGCCGTCCGGGGTGGTGACCCGGGTGCCGGCGGTGACGTACAGGCCGGCCTCGACCACGCAGTCGCTGCCCAGCGAGATGCCGATGCCCGCGTTGGCGCCGAGCAGGCAGCGCTCGCCGACCGAGACGACCTGCTTGCCGCCGCCGGACAGGGTGCCCATGATCGAGGCGCCGCCGCCGATGTCGCTGTGGTCGCCGACCACGACGCCCGCGCTGATCCGGCCCTCGACCATCGAGGTGCCGAGGGTGCCGGCGTTGAAGTTGACGAAGCCCTCGTGCATCACGGTGGTGCCGGACGCCAGGTGCGCGCCGAGCCGGACGCGGTCGGCGTGGGCGATGCGCACACCGGTCGGGGCGACGTAGTCGGTCATCCGCGGGAACTTGTCGATCCCGTAGACGGCCAGCTGGCCGCCCTGGGCGCGGACGGCGAGGCGGGCCTGCTCGACCTTGTCCACCGGGACGGGGCCGATGCTGGTCCACGCGACGTTGGCGAGCAGACCGAAGATGCCGTCCAGGTTCTGGCCGTGCGGCTTGACCAGGCGGTGGCTGAGCAGGTGCAGGCGCAGGTACACGTCGTGGGTGTCGAGCGGCTTCTCGTCCAGCGAGGCGATGGTGGTGCGCACGGCGACCACCTCGACGCCCCGGCGGGCGTCGGCGCGCAGGGCGTCGGCGGCGCCGGCGCCGAGCTCGGCCTCGGCCTGCTCGGCGGTCAGGCGGACGGTGCCGGCCGGGCCGGGCTCGGCGGCCAGGACGGGGGCGGGGAACCAGGTGTCGAGGACGGTGCCGTCGGCGGCGATGGTGGCCAGACCGGTGGCCACGGCGCCGTTCGGAAGGGAGGTGGATTCAGCAGTCACACCGTGCACGTTAACCAATGCGGGGCCCCACTGCCGAACACGCCCACCGTGCGGACGTGCCGGGCGGAGCCGCAGGTCGGCGGACCGTGCGGAGGGAAAACCCGGTGCTCGGAGGTCGTGTGCTGGGCAATACTTCGGCGGGTGTTCATGTCGATCTCCACCACCGGCAGCGCCGAGAACCCGGCCACGGATCTCGGGTTCCTGCTGCACAAGCATCCCGGCAAGGTCCAGCGGTTCACGACGTCGCACGGCGAGGCCCACGTCTTCTACCCCGAGGCGGGGGACGAGGCCTGCACGGCGGCGCTGCTGCTGGACATCGACCCGATCGCCCTCGTCCGCAAGGGTCGGGGCAACGGCAAAGGCCGCGGCGGCTCGCCCGACTTCGCCCTCGCGCAGTACGTCAACGACCGCCCGTACGCCGCGTCCTCGCTGCTCGCGGTGGCGCTGCGGACGGTGTTCCGGTCCGCGATGAAGGGCGCCTGCCCGGCCCGCCCCGAACTGCCGGGGCAGACCCGCCCGCTGCGGATCGAGCTGCCCGCCGTGCCCGCGAACGGCGCGGGCGAGGGCGGCGGCCCGGCCATGGTGGCCCGGCTGTTCGAACCGCTGGGCTGGCGGGTCGAGGCGACGGCGATCCCGCTGGACGAGGCCTTCCCGGAGTGGGGCGAGTCCCGCTACGTGCGGATCGCGCTCTCCTCGGAGTCCGTACGGCTCGCCGACGCGCTCCAGCAGTTGTACGTGCTGCTGCCGGTGCTGGACGGCGCCAAGCACTACTGGGTCGCCCCGGACGAGGTGGACAAGCTGCTCGCCGCCGGCGAGGGCTGGCTGGCCGCCCACCCGGAGCGCGCCCTGATCGCCCGCCGCTACCTGTCCCGGCGCTGGTCGCTGACCCGGGCGGCGATGGAGCGCCTGGAGCTGGCCCGGCTGGCCGAGGCGGACGACCGCGAGGTCGAGGAGATCGACAACGCGGTCGACGACCGGCCGGAGGAGGAGAGCGCCGAGACCGCCGACGCCGCCGAGACCGCCGAGACCGCCGAGACGGCCGAGACGGCCGAGATCGGGGAGCGGCGGGAGCCCCGGCCGCCCTCCCTCGCCGAGCAGCGCCGCGCCGCGATCCTCGCCGCCCTCGGCGAGACCGGCGCGGCCCGGGTCGCCGACCTCGGCTGCGGCCAGGGCGAGCTGATCGGCGAGCTGCTGAAGGACGCCCGGTTCACCGACATCCTCGGCGTGGACGTCTCCGCGCGGGCGCTGCAGGCGGCGAACCGCAAGCTGCGCCTGGAACGCCTGCCCGAGCGGCACGCGGCCCGGGTGACGCTGGCGCAGGGCGCGCTGACCTACACCGACGCCCGGCTGAAGGGCTACGACGCGGCGGTGCTGTGTGAGGTGATCGAACACCTGGACCTGCCGCGGCTGCCCGCCCTGGAGTACACGGTGTTCGGCGCCGCCCGCCCGAAGGCCGTCGTGGTCACCACGCCCAACGTGGAGTACAACGTCCGCTGGGAGAGCCTCCCGGCGGGCAGCGTCCGGCACGCGGACCACCGTTTCGAGTGGTCCCGCACCGAGTTCCGCGCCTGGGCCGAGAAGGTCGCGGCCGCGTACGGCTACACGGTCGAGCTGCGCCCGGTCGGTCCCGAGGACGAGGAGGTCGGCGCCCCGACCCAACTCGCCCTGTTCCGCTCCGGCTCCGGCACCGACCGGACCATCACGGCCACCACGGCCGCCACCACCACGGCCGCCAACACCACGACGACCACCACCGCGACGCCCGAAGGAGGCGGACTCCGATGACCGACGACGAAACCGGGAGCACCACCACCCCCCGCCGCCTCCCCGTCACCGACGTCTCCCTGGTCGTCCTGATCGGCACCAGCGGCGCGGGCAAGTCCAGCTTCGCCCGCCGCCACTTCCTGCCCACCCAGGTGGTCTCCTCCGACTTCTGCCGCGGCCTGGTCGCCGACGACGAGAACGACCAGTCGGCCTCCGCCGAGGCCTTCGACCTCCTGCACTACATCGTCGGCAAGCGCCTCGCGGCCGGCCGCCTCACCGTCGTGGACGCCACCAACGTCCAGCCGGAGGCCCGTAAGCAGCTGGTCAGGATCGCCCGCGAGCACGACGTGCTGCCGATCGCGATCGTGCTGGACGTCCCACCCGGCGTGTGCGCCGAGCGCAACCGCTCCCGCCCGGACCGCCAGCTGGCCGCCCACGTCGTCCCGCGGCAGAACCGCGAGCTGCGCCGTTCGCTGCGCGACCTGGAGCGCGAGGGCTTCCGCAAGGTGCACATCCTGCGTGGTGAGGCCGAGGTGGCGGCCGCCGAGATCGAGCTGGAGAAGCGCTACAACGACCTGTGCCACCTCACCGGCCCCTTCGACATCGTCGGCGACATCCACGGCTGCCGCTCCGAGCTGGAGACCCTGCTCACCCGCCTCGGCTACACCCTCACCCGGGACGCCGAGGGCCGCCCGGTGGACGCCGCCCACCCCGCGGGCCGCACCGCCGTCTTCGTCGGCGACCTGGTGGACCGTGGCCCCGACACCCCGGGAGTGTTGCGCCTGGTGATGGGCATGGTGGCGGCCGGTCACGCGATCTGTGTGCCCGGCAACCACGAGAACAAGCTCGGCCGGGCGATGGACGGCAAGAAGGTCACCGTCTCGTACGGCCTCCAGGAGTCGCTGGACCAGCTGGCCGGGGAGAGCGAGGAGTTCCGGGCCGAGGTGCGCGCCTTCATGCGCGGCCTGGTCAGCCACTACCTGCTGGACGGCGGCGCCCTGGTGGTCTGCCACGCCGGTCTGCCGGAGAGGTACCACGGCCGCAACTCCGGCCGGGTCCGCTCGCATGCCCTGTACGGGGAGACCACCGGCGAGACGGACGAGTACGGCCTCCCGGTGCGCTACCCCTGGGCCGAGGAGTACCGGGGCCGGGCGCTGGTGGTCTACGGCCACACCCCGGTGCCGAGCGCGAGCTTCGTCAACAACACCATCTGCCTGGACACCGGCTGCGTCTTCGGCGGCAGTCTGACCGCGCTGCGCTACCCCGAGCGCGAGCTGGTGAGCGTCGAGGCCGAGCAGGAGTGGTACGCGCCGGTGCGTCCGTTGCTCACCGACGCGCCGGGCGCCCGCGAGGGCCGTCCGCTGGACCTCGCCGACGTGGCCGGGCGCCGGACCGTGGAGACCGGCCTGCACGGGCGGGTCGCCGTCCGGGAGGAGAACGCGGCGGCCGCGCTGGAGGTGATGAGCCGCTTCGCGCTGGACCCGAGGCTGCTCACCTACCTGCCGCCGACCATGGCGCCGAGCCCGACCTCCCGCCGGGACGGCTACCTGGAGCGCCCGGAGGAGGCCTTCCTCGCCTACCGCGCGGACGGCGTCCGGCACCTGGTCTGCGAGGAGAAGCACATGGGTTCGCGCGCGGTGGTGCTGGTCGCCCGGGACGACGCCGCGCTGGAGCGGCGCTTCGGGGTGGCGGGGCCGGGTGCGATCTGGACCCGGACCGGCCGGGCCTTCCTCAACGACGGGGAGCTGACCGGAGCCGTGCTCGGGCGGGTCCGCGAGGCCGCCGAACGCGCCGGGTTGTTCGAGGAGTTGGGCACGGACTGGCTGCTGCTGGACGCCGAGCTGATGCCCTGGTCGCTGAAGGCGGTGGAGCTGCTGCGCCGTCAGTACGCGGCGGTCGGCGCGGCGGCCGGAGCCGCCCTGCCCGAGGTGCTGTCCGCGCTGGAGCGGGCCGCCGGGCGCGGGCTGGACCTCGTGGAGCTGACCGATCGCCAGCGCCGGCGCGCCGCCGACGCGGCGGCGTTCACCGAGGCCTACCGGCGCTACTGCTGGCCGACCGAGGGACTGTCGGGCATCCGGCTCGCGCCGTTCCAGCTGCTGGCCGCCGAGGGGGCGAACCTCGCGGTGCGCCCGCACGACGAGCACCTGGCCTGGATCGACCGCCTGGTGGACGCCGACGAGCGGAACGCCGACGCCGGAAACGCCGACGCCGGGAACGCGGTCGGGAAGGAGCCGATGCTGCACCGCACCGGCCGAGTCCTGGTGGACACCGAGGACGAGGCCTCGATGGCCGCCGCCACCGCCTGGTGGGAGGAGCTGACCGGCGCGGGCGGTGAGGGCATGGTGGTCAAGCCGCTGGCCTCGGTGGCGCGGACGATGCGCGGCGAGGGCCGTTCGGGCGGGCTGGTGCAGCCGGGTGTGAAGGTGCGCGGGCGGGAGTACCTGCGCATCATCTACGGCCCGGACTACACGGGGCATCTGGACCGGCTGCGCCAGCGCTCGCTGGGCCACAAGCGCTCGCTGGCGCTGCGCGAGTACGCGTTGGGCTTGGAAGCGCTGGACCGGCTGGCGGCCGGTGAGCCGCTGTGGCGGGTGCACGAGCCGGTGTTCGCGGTGCTGGCGCTGGAGTCCGAGCCGGTCGATCCGCGCCTGTAGCGGGGGTCGGCAGGCCGGCGGCGAGGACCTCCGGTACGGCCGGTGAAGGGGGAGTCCGACTCCGGGCTCCCCCTTCGTTCACCGCCATTCTGTATAGAAATTCCATCTGTCGTATACACTTGCCGCCTTCCTTGTAGTCCCGTCACCCCAGGAGCCCGGTATGGCCTTCAACCTCCGGAACAGGCACTTCCTCAAGGAGCTCGACTTCACGCCCCAGGAGTTCCGCTTCCTGGTGGACCTCGCCGCCGGGCTCAAGGCGGCCAAGTATGCGGGCACCGAGCAGCCCCGGCTGCGCGGCAAGAACATCGCGCTGATCTTCGAGAAGACCTCCACCCGCACCCGCTGCGCCTTCGAGGTCGCCGCCCACGACCAGGGCGCCACCACCACCTACCTGGACCCGGCCGGCTCGCAGATCGGCCACAAGGAGTCGGTGAAGGACACCGCCCGGGTGCTGGGTCGGATGTTCGACGGGATCGAGTACCGCGGCCACGGCCAGGAGATCGTCGAGGAGCTGGCCGAGTACGCCGGCGTCCCGGTCTGGAACGGCCTGACCGACGAGTGGCACCCCACCCAGATGCTGGCCGACGTGCTCACCGTCACCGAGCACACCGCCAAGCCGCTCACCGAGGTCGCCCTCGCCTACCTGGGCGACGCCCGCTCCAACATGGGCAACTCGCTGCTGGTGACCGGCGCTCTGCTCGGTATGGACATCCGGATCGTCGCCCCGCGCGCCCTCTGGCCGACCGAGGACGTGCGGAAGGCCGCCGAGCAGCTGGCCGAGGAGACCGGCGCGCGGATCACCCTGACCGAGGACGTGGCCGAGGGCGTGGCCGGCGCCGACTTCCTCTACACCGACGTCTGGGTGTCGATGGGCGAGCCCAAGGAGGTCTGGGCGGAGCGGATCGAGCTGCTCAAGCCGTACCAGGTGTCGGTGGACACCGTCCGGGCGACCGGCAACCCGGACGTGAAGTTCCTGCACTGCCTGCCCGCGTTCCACGACCTCGGCACCGTGGTCGGACGGCAGATGTACGACGTGACCGGCATGACCGAGCTGGAGTGCACCGACGAGCTGTTCGAGTCGGCGCACTCCATCGTGTTCGACCAGGCCGAGAACCGCCTGCACACCATCAAGGCGGTCCTGGTCGCCACCCTGGGCTCCTGAACGAACGGACCGGCTGCCCCCGGGGAGCCGACCGGCTACTTCTCCAGCCGGACGCAGGCCGCCCGGTCGCCCGCCGCGTGCGGCCCGGCCGGGGTGCCCGCGTGCAGTACCAGCGAGCGAGCCTTGCCCGGCCGCGGCCGCCAGTCCACCGCGGCCGAGGCGGTGCCGTCGCCCCGCCCGTCGGTGCGCAGCACCAGCCGCAGCTCGTTGCGGGCGTTGGCGTACGCCGGGTCGGTGGACGGCTGCACCGGGTCGACCACGTCCTGGTAGTGCGGGCCGGAGGCGGCCGGGTCCGCCCCGCAGCTGCCGGTGTGCAGGTGCACCGGGAACTCGTGGCCGGGGGCGAGCCCGGCCACCGTCAGGGTGATCACCGTCCGCCCGGGCACCGAGCGGTCGGTGACCACCCGGGCGTGCGAGCCGTACGGCACCAGGTCGTCCGCGTAGCTGATCGCGGCCGGTGGGACGAAGGCGGTCGCCGGGTCGAAGTGCGCGTCCAGGACGGAGACCGGCGAGGCGGCGGGGGCGAGCAGGGCCAGCGGCAGCAGGGCGGCGGCGAACTGAGCGGGCATCGGGACGGGCCTTCCACGGGCAGGGCGACGGTCACCCTGCTAACGCGGCCGGAGCGCCGAGGACACCCCCGGTCCGCCTCGCGCCTGGCGCCGAGGACACCCTCAGTCCGCGTCCCGCCGGATCCCCCGGATCTCGCAGCGCGGCCCGCTGGCCCGCATCAGCCGCAGGTCGGCGGTGACCAGCGGCACCCCGTACTGCTCGGCGACCGCGACGTACGCGGCGTCGTCCGGCGTGAGGTTGTCCTTGAGCTCCCAGATCCGGCCGAGCAGCGGCGCCACCTCGACCTTGCGGATCGTCACCGCCGCGAGCTCCCCGGTGAGTTCGGCGACCCGCTCGGCGGTCAGCTCCTTGGCCAGGTAGAGCCCGCGCAGCGACTGCATCACCTCGATGACGATGTGCTCGGGCGCCAACCACTCGCCGTCGGCGGCGAGTTCGGCGCGGGCCCGGGCCCCGCGCGGGCCCTGGTCGGCGAGCGCCAGCACCAGCGCGGATGCGTCCACCACGATCATCAGTCGGCCCCTGCCCGTTTCCGCACGTCAACTCACCGGCCACCGTACCGGGACGGGCCTCAGCCCTGGTCGGCGGGCTTCGTGACGGGCGTCGCGGTGGGGAGGGGGGACGGCATGTTCCGTTCCGGCGTGTCGTCGTGGAACGGCCGGATCGTCTGCTCGGCCTGCTTCGCCTCCTCCGGCGTGATCCATTCCTGGTAGCCGGTGGCCATGACGGCGGCCTTCAACTGGTCGAGGGTGAGCGGCAACCCGTCCCGGAGCACGACGGGCCCGCCCTGGTAGGTGATCAGTCGCGTGTTGGAGGCGGTGACCGTCACCTTGGTGTTGTCCGGCCGCAGCAGGCTGGCGTTGCGGGAGACGGTGGCGCCGACGGCCCGTTCGGTGAGGACCAGGTGACTGCCGTCCGGGAGGACGCTGCCGGAGCAGGAGCGGAGCTGCCCGGTCGCGTTCAGCTTGTCGCAGCTGAAGTAGTCGTCGTAGCCGATGATGTACGGATCGGAGCCGGGGCCCACGGGGTGGGAGCCCGGCCGGAACTGCGCGCCGATGCCTCCCTCGACGACGATGCCGACCTCGGCCGGTCCGGTGCCGTCGTCGTAGGTCAGACGGGCCCGGACCATTACGTCCTTCCGCTCGGGGCCGGTCCAGCCCACCGTCTGGGAGTAGCCGGCGTAGCCCGACGTCCGACCGTTCGCCGGCAGCGCCCGGGACAGGGCGAGCAGTGTGGCGTGGCCGGTCAGGCCGACCTTGCCCGCGTTGGGGCCGTTGCCCGGAAGCGGTTGTTCGGCGCCGTCGTCCGACTCCCGGACCGGCTGGGGGTCCTTCTTGTCGGGAGTCGCCGCGGCCGACGACGGCGATGGCGAAGCCGAGGGTGATGCCGAGGCGGCGGCCACAGTGGCAGAAGCGCCTCCGCCCGCCCGCAGGGCGACCGAGCCGCCGACGGCCAGCGCGGCCACCGCCGTCACGGCGGCGGCGACCGTCAGCCGGCGGCGGCGCCGGATCGAGCGCCCCTGCTGCGCGCCCGCGGCGATCAGCGGGCCCAGGTCGGGGCCGACACCGTGCATCGCCTGCTCGAAGGTGGCGGACAGCCTGTGGCCGTCCACGTCAGGCTCGTTCATGGTGAGGTTCCTTTCAGAGACCAGGTGGTGGTGGACTCAGGAGCGGGTGAGCTGCTCGGCCGCGTCCGGGCCGAGGGCGGTGCGCAGCCGGCCGAGGGCGCGCAGGGCCTGGCTGCGCACCGCCCCGGCGCTCAGGCCGAGTTCGGCGGCGGTCTCCTCGACGCTGCGGTCCTCCCAGTAGCGCAGGACGAGTACGGCCCGGTCCCGGGGCGGGAGTTCGGCGAGGGCGGTGAGCAGGGTGACGCGCAGCGCCGGGTCGCCCTCGGGGCAGACGCCCTCCGGCAGTTCGCCGAGGGCGGGTCGTTCGCCGGTGCGGCGCAGCCGGCGGTGGGAGAGGTAGGAGCGGACGAGTGTGCTGCGGGCGTACGCGTCCTGGTTCTCGGCCCGGCGGACCTTGGACCAGGAGGCGTAGAGCTTGGCCAGGGTGACCTGGGTGAGGTCCTCGGCGAGGTGCCAGTCGCCGCACAGCAGTACGGCGGTGCGGAAGAGTCGCTGCCCCCGGCTGTGCGCGAAGCTCTCGAACTCCGCGCTCTCCTCGGCCCGTCGCGTCTTCCTGATCACTGCTGTCCCCTCGAACCCCGTGATGTGGTGGGCTCCGCACCATCTGCGCACGGCGCGCCCTCTGCGCACGGTTAGACGCCCGAGCCCGGAGACCGCGTTACGGGCCGTCGGCGGTCAGGTCCCGAGCAGCAGCCCCGCCAGCAGCGAGGTCGCGTTGGCGGTGAGGGAGGCGATCCAGGGCAGCGGGTCGCGCGGGCGCAGTCCGGTGACCGGGCACAGCAGCAGTGCCTCGACCACGACGACCGACGTCTCGCTGAGCGCGAAGCCCGTCCAGTACGCTGCGGCGGGTCCGTCGGTCCAGTGCCGGAGGGTCCACCAGAGCAGCGGATGCGTCGCCAGGTTGACCAGCACGCCGGCTGCGGCGGCCCGCGCCGGGCGCACCCGCCCGATCCGGGTGAGGGCGGCGGTGTAGACGGGTGTCTCGGTCAGCAGGGTGAGGGCGAGGGCCACCGGGTAGCGCACGGCGGGGATCGTGCCACGGGGAGGGGGAGCATGGCGACCACGGGGATCCGAGCGGGCACCGGAGTCGGCCCCTGGCCCGCGCCCGGCCCGACGGCCCGGCTGTCCGCCGCGCCGTTCGCGGGCTTCGCGCTGTCGGCCGTCCTGGCGCTGGCGCTGGCCCTGCGCGCGCCGACCGGTCTGGCGGTGCTGGGTCTGGCCGCCTTCGGCCTGCTGCACAACGTGCTGGAGCTGCGCTACGTGGCCGGCCGCTTCGCCGCGGTGCTGGCCGGTCCGCTGCTGCGGCTGCTGCTGGCGCTGGTGACCGGGATCGTGGTGTGCCGCCTGCTGCCGCCCTCCCGACTGTCCCAGTCGGCGGAGATCCTGCTCGCCTACGGCCTGTTGGCGGCGGCCTGCTGGTACGGCCTGCGCGGCCGGCCGCGGCTGCTGGTGGTGAGCGGCGTCGGCCTGGCGGGTGCGGGCGCCGCCTCGCTGGCCTTCCCGGCGTACCACTTCGTGGTGCTGGCGCATCTGCACAACGTGGTGCCGCTGCTGTTCCTGGCCGAGTGGTCGCGCCGGCTGGCTCGGGGGCGCGCGGCGTTCCTGGCGCTGCAGTTCGGTTGGGTGCTGCTGGTTCCGGCTCTGCTGCTGAGCGGGCTGTTGGACGGAGTGCTGTCCCAGCGCCCCGGCGGCTGGACGGACAGGTTGGCCGCCGCCTACACCCCGCCGGCCTGGCTGAGCCCGGAGGGCGGTCTGCGGTTCCTGGCGGTGTTCGCCTTCCTGCAGACGATGCACTACGTGGTCTGGGTGTGGTTCCTGCCGCGGTACGCGCCGGAGGCGGCGGAGCGCTTCGAAGCCCGAGTGCCGTCCTTGCGCGGGGCTCGGGCCTGGGCGCTGGGGGCGGGCGCGGGCGCGCTGCTGGCCCTGTTGTTCGTCGTGGATTACGCCCAGGGTCGCTCGGTGTACGCGGCGCTGGCCAGTTACCACGCCTATCTGGAGTTCCCGGTGCTGCTGATGCTGGTCCTGGGCCTGGGCGCGGACCAGGCGGATGAGAAGGAGAAGGAATGAGCACGATGACCCTGCTGGCGGACATCGCCCCCTCGCCGACCGGCGGCTCCGGTGGTGAGCTGGTGGTGGTGCTGTTGGTGGCCGCCGCCGTCGTGGCGGGAGCGGTCTGGCTGATCCGGCTGGAGCGCAAGCGTCGCGGCCCGGACGGCCGGTGACCTGCGCGGTCGCACCCCGGGGCATGCCTGCGGTGGTGATGGCGGCGGCATGCACTATGGTTTATCTCGACATCGAGATAACTGCCCCTTACGATATATCTCGACATCAAGATACTTGCCGAGAGGCGCTCCCCGGCGATGCGGGCAAGGTCAGCCCAAGTAAGGCTGACCTTACCACCGCGTGACGGCCGGACTAAGCACGAAGCACCCAGAAGGAGTCAGTCGTGTCCGCGAACAGCTTCGACGCCCGCAGCTCGCTGCAGGTGGGCGACGAGTCGTACGAGATCTTCAAGCTCTCCGCCGTCGAGGGTTCCGAGCGGCTGCCCTACAGCCTCAAGGTGCTGCTGGAGAACCTGCTCCGCACGGAGGACGGCGCGAACATCACCGCCGACCACATCCGCGCCCTCGGCAACTGGGACGCCGACGCCCAGCCGAGCCAGGAGATCCAGTTCACTCCGGCCCGCGTGATCATGCAGGACTTCACCGGTGTGCCGTGCGTGGTCGACCTCGCCACCATGCGTGAGGCCGTCAAGGAGCTGGGCGGCGACCCGGCCAAGATCAACCCGCTGGCCCCGGCCGAGCTGGTCATCGACCACTCCGTCATCGCCGACAAGTTCGGCACCAAGGACGCCTTCACCCAGAACGTCGAGATCGAGTACGGCCGCAACAAGGAGCGCTACCAGTTCCTGCGCTGGGGCCAGACCGCCTTCGACGAGTTCAAGGTCGTCCCGCCGGGCACCGGCATCGTCCACCAGGTGAACATCGAGCACCTGGCCCGCACCGTCATGGTCCGCGGCGGCCAGGCCTACCCGGACACCTGCGTCGGCACCGACTCGCACACCACCATGGTCAACGGCCTGGGCGTGCTGGGCTGGGGCGTCGGCGGCATCGAGGCCGAGGCCGCGATGCTGGGCCAGCCGGTCTCCATGCTGATCCCGCGCGTGGTCGGCTTCAAGCTGACCGGCCAGCTGCCGGCCGGCACCACCGCCACCGACCTGGTGCTCACCATCACCGAGATGCTGCGCAAGCACGGTGTGGTCGGCAAGTTCGTCGAGTTCTACGGCGACGGCATCGGCGCCATCCCGCTGGCCAACCGCGCCACCATCGGCAACATGTCGCCGGAGTTCGGTTCGACCTGCGCGATCTTCCCGATCGACGCCGAGACCATCAACTACCTCAAGCTCACCGGCCGCGACGAGCAGCAGCTCGCCCTGGTCGAGGCGTACGCCAAGGAGCAGGGCCTCTGGCACGACCCGTCGGTCGAGCCGGTCTACTCCGAGTACCTGGAGCTGGACGTCTCCACCGTCGTCCCGTCGATCTCCGGCCCGAAGCGCCCGCAGGACCGCGTGATCCTGGCCGAGGCCGCCCAGAAGTTCGCCGAGGCGCTGCCGACCTACTCCGCCGAGGCCTCGAAGCCGACCGCCGTCACCGCCCCCGACGGCTCGACCTACGAGATCGACAACGGCGCGGTCGTGATCGCCTCGATCACCTCCTGCACCAACACCTCCAACCCCTCCGTCATGCTGGGCGCCGCCCTGCTGGCGAAGAAGGCCGTGGAGCGGGGCCTGCAGGTCAAGCCCTGGGTCAAGACCACCCTGGCGCCGGGCTCCAAGGTCGTCATGGACTACTACGAGAAGGCCGGCCTGCTCCCGTACATGGAGAAGCTGGGCTTCAACCTGGTCGGCTACGGCTGCGTCACCTGCATCGGCAACTCGGGCCCGCTGCCCGAGGAGGTCTCGGCCGCCGTCAACGAGTCCGACCTCGCGGTCGTCTCGGTGCTCTCCGGCAACCGCAACTTCGAGGGCCGGATCAACCCCGACGTCAAGATGAACTACCTGGCCTCCCCGCCGCTGGTGGTCGCCTACGCCCTCGCCGGCAACATGAACGTCGACATCACCAAGGACGCCCTGGGCAAGGACGCCGACGGCAACGACGTCTTCCTCTCCGACATCTGGCCGTCGGAGCAGGAGGTCGCCGACACCGTCGCGGGCTCCATCGACCAGGACATGTTCGACAAGGGCTACCAGGACGTCTTCGCCGGTGACTACCGCTGGCAGTCGCTCCCGGTCCCGACCGGCAACACCTTCGAGTGGGACGCCGAGTCCACCTACGTCCGCAAGCCCCCGTACTTCGAGGGCATGGCCAAGACCCCGAGCCCGGTGACCGACATCGCCGACGCCCGCGTCCTGGCCAAGCTGGGCGACTCGGTCACCACCGACCACATCTCCCCGGCCGGCAACATCAAGCCGGGCACCCCGGCGGCGCAGTACCTGACCGCCAACGGTGTCGAGAAGCGTGACTTCAACTCCTACGGCTCGCGCCGCGGCAACCACGAGGTCATGATCCGCGGCACCTTCGCCAACATCCGTCTGCGCAACCAGATCGCGCCGGGCACCGAGGGCGGCTACACCCGCGACTTCACCCAGGCCGACGGCCCGGTGTCGTTCATCTACGACGCCTCGCAGAACTACCAGGCCGCCGGCACCCCGCTGGTCGTCCTGGCCGGCAAGGAGTACGGCTCCGGCTCGTCCCGCGACTGGGCCGCCAAGGGCACCGCGCTGCTCGGCGTCAAGGCCGTCATCGCCGAGTCCTACGAGCGCATCCACCGCTCGAACCTGATCGGCATGGGCGTCCTGCCGCTGCAGTTCCCGGAGGGCGAGAACGCCGACTCCCTCGGCCTGACCGGCGAGGAGACCTTCTCCATCACCGGCGTGACCGAGCTCAACGAGGGCCGCACCCCCAAGACCGTCAAGGTCAAGGCCGGTGAGAAGGAGTTCGACGCGGTCGTCCGCATCGACACCCCCGGTGAGGCGGACTACTACCGCAACGGCGGCATCCTGCAGTACGTGCTGCGCTCGCTCATCGGTTAATCAGGCACAGGGCTGAGCCCGAGCGCCTCAGGGAGGCCGGACCGCACCCCGCGGTCCGGCCTCCTCGCGGTTTCCTCGCCCGCGAAGGGGCCGGCGACGCCGCCCGAGCGGAGCTGACGCCGTGGTCCACGCCGAAGGGCCCGCCGTGTACGGCGGGCCCTTCGGTCACCTGTGGATCAGGCGCGGTCGCAGGACTGCGCCCGCAGCGCGCGGGCCAGGTCGTCCCGGCGCTCCAGCACCAGGCGGCGCAGCGCCGGCGCCGCCTGCGGGTGGCCGGACAGCCAGGCGTCGGCCTCGGCCAGGGTCTGCTCGTCGGTCTGGGCGATCGGGAAGAAGCCGCCGACGATCCGCATCGCGATCTCGATGGTCCGCTCGGCCCAGACCTTCTCCAGCAGCTTGAAGTACGGCGCCGCGTAGAGGACGGTCAGGTCGCGCTGGGCCGGGATCGAGAAGCCCGCGGTGTTGGCCTCGACCATGGCGCTCGGCAGTTCGTCCGAGTCGAGCACGGCCGACCAGGCGGCGGCCTTGGCCTCCGGGGTGGGCCGGGCGGCCAGGCACTGGGTGTACTGGCGCTTGCCGCCCGCGGTGTTGTCGGCGGCCAGCTCCTCGGCCAGCTCCTCGTCGGCGGCCTGCCCGGCGGCGGCCAGCGCCAGCCACAGCGACCAGCGCAGCTCCTGGTCGACCTCCAGCCCGTCGATCCGGGCGCTGCCGGTCAGCAGGCCGCGGACCAGACCGAGGTGCTCGGCGCCGCCCGCGGTCTGGGCCAGGAAGCGGGCCCAGGCCAGCTGGTGGTCGCTGCCGGGAACGGCCTCGCGCAGCTCGCGCAGGGCGCCGTCGGCGAGCTGCCGGGCACCCTCGGCACGCCACTCGGGGGCGGCGTACAGGTCGACGGCGGTCTTGGCCTGGGCGTGCAGCGACTGCAGCACGCCGATGTTGCCCTCCTGGCCGGCGAAGCGCAGCACCAGGGCGACGTAGTCGCGGGCCGGCATCAGGCCGTCCCGGGTGAGGTTCCAGACGGCGGACCAGGCGAGCGCGCGGGCCAGCTCGTCGCGGATGTCGCCGAGGCCGGTGCGCAGGGCCTCCAGCGATTCGGCGTCGAAGCGGATCTTGCAGTAGGTCAGGTCCTCGTCGTTGAGCAGGACCAGGGCCGGGCGCGGGCGGCCGACCGCCTCGGTGACGACCGTACGGGTGCCGGTGACGTCCAGCTCGATCCGCTCGGTGCGCACCAGGGCGCCGTCGGCGTCCCGGTCGTACAGGCCGACCGCGATCCGGTGCGGGCGCAGTACGCCACGCGACGGAGTCGCAGGATCGTCCGCGGTGTCCTGGAGCACGGCCAGCTCGGTGATCCGGCCCTCGGCGTCGGTGGTGACCTGCGGGGTGAGCGCGTTGACCCCGGCGGTCTGCAGCCAGGCGGCGGCCCAGCTCTTCAGGTCGCGCCCGCCGGTCTCCTCCAGCACGCCCAGCAGGTCGGCCAGTTCGGTGTTGCCGAAGGCGTGCCGCTTGAAGTAGCGCCGGGCGCCCTCGAAGAAGGCCTCCGAACCGACGTACGCGACCAACTGCTTGAGGACGGAGGCGCCCTTGGCGTAGGTGATGCCGTCGAAGTTGAGCTTGGCGTCCTCGAGGTCGCGGATGTCGGCGGTGATCGGGTGGGTGGTGGGGAACTGGTCCTGCCGGTAGGCCCAGGCCTTGCGCTGGTTGGCGAAGGTGACCCAGGCGGAGGAGTACCGGGTGCGGGCGCCGATCAGGCCGTAGGAGCCCATGAAGTCGGCGAAGGACTCCTTCAGCCACAGGTCGTCCCACCAGCGCGGGGTGACCAGGTCGCCGAACCACATGTGCGCCATCTCGTGCAGGACGACGTTGGCGCGGGCCTCGTAGGCGGCGTCGGTGACCTTCGAGCGGAAGACGAACTCCTCCTTGAAGGTCACGCAGCCCGGGTTCTCCATCGCGCCGATGTTGTACTCGGGGACAAAGGCCTGGTCGTACTTGCCGAAGGGGTACGGGAAGTCGAACTCCTCGTGGAAGAAGTCGAGTCCGAGCTTGGTGACGCCGAGGATCTCGTCCGCGTCGAAGTACGGCGCGAGCGACTTGCGGCACATCGCGGAGAGCGGGATCTCCAGGGTGGTGCCGTCGGCGAGTTCGAGGCTGTAGTGGTCGCGGGCGACGTGGTACGGGCCGGCCACCACGGCGGTGAGGTAGGTGGAGATCGGCTTGGTCGGCGCGAACTCCCAGGTGCGGGCGGCGCCTTCCTCGGTCACGCTCTCGTGCACGGCGTTGGACCACACGTCCCAGGCGGCCGGGGCGGTCACCGTGAAGCTGAACGGGGCCTTCAGGTCGGGCTGTTCGAAGTTCGCGAACACCCGGCGGGCGTCGGCCGGCTCGTAGTGGGTGTAGAGGTAGGTCTCGCCGTCCGCCGGGTCGACGAAGCGGTGCAGGCCCTCGCCGGTGCGGCTGTAGGCGCAGTCGGCCTCGACGGTGAGGACGTTCTCCGCGGCCAGGCCGTCGACGTGCACCCGGGCGCCGTCGTAGGCGGTCGCCGGGTCCAGGGCACGGCCGTTGAGAGTGATCGAGCGGACGGCCGGGGCGAGCAGGTCGAGGAAGGTGGCGGCGCCGGGCTGGGAGCAGCGGAAGGCGACGGTGGTGGTGGAGCGGAAGGTGGCGGCGGCCGGGTCGGGGGCCGAGGTCACGTCCAGCCGGACCCGGTAGCCGTCCACGGCCAGGATGCCGGCTCGCTGTTGTGCTTCGTCGCGGCTCAGGTTCTTGCCCGGCACGGCGGTACTCCTTTGTCCGGCTCGTACGGTGGTGCGTCCGTGGATGTCCCGTGCGCGGTGTGCGCCGTGCACGCAGGGGCATCCTTTCACGCCCGCCCCGGCCAGTACCATTGCACAGGCCGTCAGGTCGGGGCCGGAATCACCGGCGCCGGACGGGTGTTGGGGCTGGGTGGGGGAACACCCCGCTGCCTCGGATCACCGCACGAAGGACGAGACCCAGTGACGACTGCCGCTGAGCGCAAGACCGCCGACTTCTGGTTCGACCCGGCCTGCCCGTGGGCGTGGATGACGTCCCGCTGGCTGATCGAGGTCCAGCAGCTGCGCCCGGTCGACGTGAACTGGCACGTGATGAGCCTGTCGGTGCTCAACGAGCACCGCGACCTGCCGCAGGAGTACCGCGAGCTGCTGGACAACGCCTGGGGCGCGGTGCGGGTCTGCATCGCGGCCGCCCAGCAGCACGGCGAGGAGGTGCTGGGCCGGCTCTACACCGAGCTGGGCCTGCGCTTCCACAACCAGGGCCTGCCGCAGAACCGGGAGACCATCCAGGCCGCCCTGGTGGCCGCCGGCCTGCCCGCCGAGCTGGCGGACGCGGCCGACACCGACGCGTACGACGAGGCCCTGCGCGCCTCGCACAAGGAGGGCATCACCCTGGTCGGCGAGGACGTCGGCACCCCGGTGATCGCGGTCGAGGGCGCGGACGGCGAGCGGGTGGCCTTCTTCGGCCCGGTCGTCACCCCGGCCCCGAAGGGCGAGGCAGCGGCCCGGCTCTGGGACGGCACCCTGCTGGTGGCCTCCACCCCGGGCTTCTACGAGATCAAGCGCACCCGTACGGCGGGCCCGTCCTTCGAGTAGGTCCGTCCGGCACGCGGAAGGGCCCGGTACCGAGCGTGTGGCGGTACCGGGCCCTTCCGCGTGTCCCGGGGCTCAGCGCGCGGCCGCGTCCCGGCGCTGCTTGAGCAGGCCGGCGGCGCTCAGCAGCGCGACCAGCACCCCGGCCGCGTACAGCTGCTGGCGGTTGCCGTCGGTGGTGGTCATCAGCGCGAGGATGCCGACCACCGCGGCCGTCGCGATCCAGGTCAGGTACGGGTAGCCCCACATCTTCACGGTGAGCAGCTCGGGCGCCTCGCGCTCCAGCCGGCGGCGCATCCGCAGCTGGACGATGCAGATGAACAGCCAGACCACCAGGATCGCCACGCCGGTGGTGTTCATCAGCCAGGTGAACACGGTGGCGGGCCAGAACTTGGCGGCCAGCACGGCGCCGAAGCCGAACAGGCAGGAGGCCAGCACGGCCCGGCGCGGCACCCCGCCGCTGACCTTGGCCAGCGCCTTGGGGCCCTGGCCGCGGCCGACCAGCGAGTACGCCATCCGGGAGGCGCCGTAGATGTTGGCGTTCATGGCGGACAGCAGCGCGATCAGCACCACCGCCTCCATGATCGTCCCGGCCGCGGGCACCCCGAGGTGGCGCAGCACCGTGACGTACGGGCCGTCGGCGACGACCGCCGGGTCCTTCCAGGAGACCAGGGTGACCACCAGGGCCATCGAGCCGATGTAGAAGATCGCGATCCGCCACACGGCCGTGCGCACCGCGTTGGCGACGTTCTTCTTGGGGTCGTCGGACTCGGCCGCGGCGATGGTCACCGTCTCCAGGCCGCCGTAGGCGAACACCGAGGCGAGCAGGCCGACGATCAGCCCGCTGACGCCGTTGGGCAGGAAGCCGCCCTGCCCGGTGAGGTTGCCAGCGCCGGGGGCGCCGGGGCCGATCACCCCGGCGACGCCGAGCGCGCCGAGGACCAGGAAGGCGACGATCGCGGCGACCTTGATGGTGGCGAACCAGAACTCGAACTCGCCGAAGTTCTTCACCGCGGTCAGGTTGCTGACGCAGAAGAAGACCATGAACAGCCCGACCCAGACCCAGGCGGAGACGCCGGGGATCCAGCCGTTGACGATCTTCCCGGCCGCGGTGGCCTCGGCGGCGACGCCGCAGCAGAGCATCACCCAGTACATCCAGCCGGCCGTGATCCCGGCCCAGGGGCCGATCTCCTTCTCGGCGTGCACCGAGAACGAGCCGGAGGCCGGACGGGCGGCGGACATCTCCCCGAGCATCCGCATGATCAGCATGACCAGCAGGCCGGAGAGGGCGAAGGCGAGGATGATCGCCGGACCGGCGGCCGCGATGCCGGCGCCCGAGCCGACGAACAGGCCGGCGCCGATGACGCCGCCGAGGGCGATCATCGACAGGTGGCGCTGCTTGAGCCCGTGGCTGAGCTGCTGGCCGGACGCCGGGCCGGCGTCCGGCTGGGCGGCGTCGGTGGTCCCGGACGCCGTGGGCGCGGAGGTGGGGGCCATAGGGGTGGATCCAGACTGTGCGGAATGCGGCATGAGCTGTCCAATATCCGGGGACCCCTCCGGTCATGCCAACAATGTCCACTTCCGGCCCACCATGCGGACCGGGTCGCACCCCGGCGTGACCGACCGATTGCGGAACGTCGCTTCGGGTCGGTTCCGACAACGCCCGAGGGCGGGGCTTTGTCCGAAACCGTGGCGGCGACGCAGTGGATCACCGCGTAGGTTCACAGGTGTTCACTCACCTGGACCCGTACGGAGGATCCCCCGATGGCCACTGCCACCACCCCGATAGCGCGCCGCGCCGTCCTCGCCGACCTGCTGCCCGCCGCCTCCACCCGCCTCGGCGCGCAGGCCCGTGACCTCGCCCTGGTGGTCGGCGGCGCCGCGCTGACCGGTGTGGCCGCCCAGCTGTCGGTCAACGTCCCCGGCTCGCCGGTGCCGGTCACCGGCCAGACCTTCGCCGCCCTGCTGGTCGGCACCGCGCTCGGCGCCCGCCGCGGCGTCGCCTCGCTCGCCCTCTACCTGCTGGCCGGCATGGCGGGCATGCCCTGGTTCGCCGAGGGCACCTCCGGCTGGGCCATGCCCTCCTTCGGCTACGTGCTCGGCTTCGTCCTCGCCGCCGCCCTGACCGGCGCGCTGGCCCGCCGCGGCGCCGACCGCACCCCGGTGAACACCGCCGTCACCATGGTCCTCGGCAGCCTCGCCATCTACGCGGTCGGCGTGCCGTACCTGGCCTTCACCCTGCACGTGTCGCTCGCCCGCGCCGCCGAGCTCGGCCTCTACCCGTACCTGGTCGGCGACGCGCTCAAGGCGGCCTTCGCCGCCGGCGCGCTGCCGCTGGCCTGGAAGCTGCTCGGCAAGCGCTGACACCCCGTTGTCGGGCCCGGGCGCGCGCGCATGCCACACTCATGGCATGCGCGTGTACCTGGGCTCCGACCATGCCGGATACGAACTGAAGAACCACCTGGTGGAGTGGCTGAAGGAGGCCGGCCACGAGCCGGTCGACTGCGGGCCGCACATCTACGACGCCGAGGACGACTACCCGCCGTTCTGCCTGCGCGCCGCCGAGCGCACCGCCGCCGACGCGGAGGCCCTGGGCATCGTGATCGGCGGCTCGGGCAACGGCGAGGCGATCGCCGCCAACAAGGTCAAGGGCGTCCGTGCGGCGCTGGCCTGGAGCCTGCAGACCGCCGAGCTCGGCCGTCAGCACAACAACGCCAACGTGATCTCCATCGGCGGCCGCATGCACACGCAGGAGGAGGCCACCAAGTTCGTCGAGGTCTTCCTCAACACCCCCTACAGCGGCGAGCCGCGGCACACCCGCCGGATCGAGATGCTGAGCGAGTACGAGACCACCGGCGAACTCCCGCCGATCCCGGCCCACCACCCGCAGGGCTGATCCCGCCACCCACCCGCCCACGACGGCCGGCCGCACCCTCGGGTGCGACCGGCCGCCGCCGTTTCCGCCCCGGGGGCGCGGCGGAGATCCGCGAGACCCGCCCCGGCCCCCGGACCTGTGGGATCGGCCACAGGCCCCGGCGCACGCACACCCCCGCACGCGGGGCGCGCACGCCACTCGCAGGCTCCGTACGCCCAACCGGCGCATGCCTCCTGACGGCGCGCCCGGCACCGCTCCGATCGGCCGAAACCCGCTGAGCCCCCCGCGCGTCGACATCGCTGCCCGCCCCCGGGCCGTCGACGCCGGGCCGCACCCGTGGATAGGGTCGGGCCCCATGGCTGGCAGACCGCCGGGCGCACCGCCCCAGACGACTGCGACGAGGCCCGGCGCCGCCCCGGCGTCCGAGCCCGTGACGGCCCGGCTGCGCAAGAGGCTCCGCCGGGTCCGCCGAAGGCTGCGCACGGCCGGTGTCGACTACTTCCGCGGCGGCGCCGCCGACTGGCCGGTGCTCTGCGCGCTGGCCCTGCTCGTCCCGCTGCTGATCCTGCTCAACGTCTGGATCCCCGACTGGGCCCCGCCCACCGCCCTGGTCCTGCCGATCCTGGCCGGCGCGCTGCTGCTGCGCCCCGGCAGCCTGGTGGTGCTCTACGCGCTGGCCGCCCTCGGGCTGTCCGCCGAGTCCGTGATCCACACCGGCCAGCGGGTCGCCAGCGAGAACCCGGAGGCCTACGTCTACGGCGTGACCCCGGGCGCCGCCCTGGTGGTCGGCGCCGCCGGGGTGGGCGGCCTGCTGCTGGCCCAGTTCCGGGCCCGGGTCGGCGTTCCCTGGTGGGGCGGCTCCACCATGCTGTTCGACCTGCGCGAGCGGCTGCGGGTGCAGAGCCGGGTGCCCCGGCTGCCGGACGGCTGGCACGCCGACATGGCGCTGCGCCCGGCCGGCGGGCAGTCCTTCTCCGGGGACTTCGTGGTGGCCGCCCGCACCGGCCCCGGCCAGCGGCTGCTGGAGGTGGTCCTCGCGGACGTCTCCGGCAAGGGCATGGACGCCGGCTCCCGGGCGCTGCTGCTCTCCGGCGCCTTCGGCGGCCTGGTCGGCTCGCTGCCCGCGCACGACTTCCTGCCCGCCGCCAACGGCTACCTGCTGCGCCAGTCCTGGGAGGAGGGCTTCGCCACCGCCGTCCACCTGGTACTGGACCTGGACACCGGCGAGTACGAACTGCTCTCGGCCGGGCACCTGCCGGGCATGCAGCGACTGGCCGGCGCCGGACGCTGGGAGGTCAAGCAGGCCGAGGGACCGCTGCTCGGGATCTACGACGGCGCCAAGTTCGAGGGCGTGCGCGGCCGGCTGAACCGCGGCGACGTGCTGATGCTGTGCACCGACGGCATGGTGGAGGCGCCGGGCCGGGACCTCGCCGAGGGCATGGACCGGCTGATGGGGGAGGCGGACCGGCTGGTCCCCGGCGGCGGCCCGGGCAGCGGCGCGGGGGCCGCGGCCGCGCTGATCGAGACGGTGGCCCGGGACATCAACGACGACCGAGCGGTCCTGCTGCTCTGGCGCGACTGAGCTGTTACTCGCCCGCTCGCCTCCGGGGCGCTCGGACCCGGTGCCGACGGTCGGCGCTCCGGCGCTCGTACCTCGCTGGTCGCTTCTCCTTTTCGGCACCGGCGCGCCCCTTCGGCTCGGGGCGTGGGTTCGCGTCATGTGCCACCGGCAGCCTCGCTGTCAAGCCTGGCAGCTGATCTTCGGCCATATCGGGCGCCCCGTCGGCTGACCGGATCAGCGGCTTCCGCTCCCCGCCTCCGGGCGTTTCCCGGCCGCTCAGCACGCCCCGCCGACGATTCGTCAGGACGGCTCCGATATCGTCCCGGTCGGCGGAAACTCGTCTCGCATCGCAGGATATCGGCGTTGGGCTGACTGTCAGACCTTTACGCAATCGGCACGGTCGACCACACTGAGTCCGGGCGGGACTGTTCAGGATTCGGGGGATGGGGGGCGACACGTGCGGTACGGCAGACAGCGCTCGAGCGTGGGCTCCCTCACCGGCACTGCGCCGGACGGTCCGCGATTCCGCCTCGGGACCGTCGGACAGGCCGGGGTCCGGCTTCGCAGGTGCCGCCGGGCGGCGGCACCACGCTATGAAACGAGGAAGTGAGTCCGGGTGGCACTCTCCGTCTCCGCGCTGGTCCTGTTCGCGATCCTGTGCATCATCTTCATCCGGAACAAGCAGATGAAGATCGCCCATGGCATCGTCGCCGCCCTGTTCGGCTTCATGCTGCACGAGACGACCATGGCGGGCTCGATCAACTCCCTGCTGTCCAACCTGGCGCACAGCATCTCCAGCATCACCGGCGGCTGACCGGGTACGGGCCGCCGGGCTTCTCGCACCACGCCGGCCCCGAGCCGAAGGGGGCGAGCGGGCGAATCGCTCTCACCGGCCGGCCCGTCGGGCCTCCCGCCAGCGGGCGAACAGACCCCGGGGGCGCATCGCCGCCGGGGCCGGGACGCGCACGGGTGCGGGTGCCGCGGCACCCGCCGGCGCGGCCGTGACCGGTGCTGTCCGCTCCGCCGTCAACAGCACGAACAGCCGTGCCCAGCACAGCCGTTCGCCCCGCGGCCAGTCCAGCGCGCGCAGCGCCGCGGAGGCCGCCTCCGACACCTCGCCGCCCACCCGGACCTCGGCGACGTCGTCGCCCGCCTTCCCGCCCAGGAAGAGCTTCACCCCCACCGGGCCCGGCCCGGCCAGCTCCGCCCGCAGCGCGGGCGCCAGCGCCGGCAGCACCCGGTGCTCGGCGAGCCAGGCCGCCAGGTGCTCGTTGCCGAAGCCGAACACCGCCGCCGGCCCCTGCACCGCGTGCCAGCCCGGGAGTTGGGGCAGATCGGCGTGGTCGGCGTGCACCCCGCGGCCCTCGGCCAGCTCGACCAGCACCGAGGCGGTGGTGGTCGCCCACATCTTCACCGCGTTCGCGAGCTTCTCCTCCTCGGTCTTGCCGAGGCCCGCCGCGCAGTCCCACACCACCGGCGCGTCCGCCCGGCCCAGCTGCAGCACGAAGCCGAGGTCCACGTGCCCGGCGCCGTCGTCCCCGGGGTGCTCGCGCACCGCCACCGCCGTGGTGCCCGGGCCGCGCACGATCTCGCCGTCCGGATGGAACTCCTGACCCAGTCGCGCCATCTCCCGGACCACGCAGCGCTGTATGACGGCCAGTCGCTCCTGCGGACGCACCGGGACTCCTCCACCTAGGGAGCGCGCCGGCTGCGGCCGCGCTCGAACTGCGCTCGAACTGCGCTCGAACGCCGCCGAGGCTATCGGCCCGACCGCCAACCGGGAAACCGTTCGCGCAGGCCCACCCTCCGGTCGCGGAAATGTTCCGAATGCCCCACTTTGGTGAGCGGAACCTGAAGGCCGCCCGCCTGGAGAGCCCGCATGCCCCGCACCGACCTGACGCCCCTTCCGCAGCTCCCGGCCCCCCTGTCGGGGCTGCCGGCGGGCCCGGACGGCTCCGGCCTGGTCGCCGAGATCGAGGCGTACCTCGCCTCGCTGCCGGCCCCTGCGCGCACCCCGGCGCCGTACGTCTGCCGGTACGGCAGCACCCTGCGCCCCTGGAACGCCGGCCACCCGGCGCCCCGGGCCACCCTGCTCGACCGGGCGCTGCGCCGGCCCGCCCGTCCCGTCCCGGTCAGCGCCGCCGACCACCTGCGGCTCGCCTCCCGCTTCATCGGCGCCCACGGCTGGCTGCAGGGAGCGATGTGGGACCACTCCGGCCGGGTCTGCCTGCTCGGCGCCCAGGCCGCCGTCCTGGCGTACGGCTACGGCACCCCGGCGACCGTGCGCACCGCCCGGGCCCAGCTGATGGAGGTGCTGCACGCCACCGGGCGCCCGGCACGCTCCCCGGACGAGTACAACGACCGCCCCACCACCCGGGAGGGTGACATCCACCAGCTGCTCGACCGGGCCGCCGCCCGGGCCGCCCGGCTCGGGCTCTGATCCCGCCGGGAACCCCGGACACGCCGAAAACGCCGACGGCCCCGATGCGCTGGGCGCACCGGGGCCGGGCCGGAAGAGCGGGCGACGAGAATCGAACTCGCGTGACTAGTTTGGAAGACTAGGGCTCTACCATTGAGCTACGCCCGCGCGACCCCCCGGGCCGTTTCCGGCCGGAAGTTCGGGAGACAGCGTACCTGGTCCGGTCGCTCCTGTGCACACCGCATTCCCCGCGAACCCGCTTGCGCCCCGCCCCGAAATAGTCGGCGAGCCGTACAGGCCCGGCGTGTACGCTTCCTCTCGGCACCACGGGGTGTGGCGCAGTTTGGTAGCGCGTCCGCTTTGGGAGCGGAAGGCCGTCGGTTCGAATCCGGTCACCCCGACAGTGAGTGCGGCAGGGTCTCGCCCATCGGGGCGGGGCCCTGTTCTGTCGGGGCGGTACGGTGGCGTCTGGCGTCCGCCTTTCGTGGTACCGGTAGGATGGGGCGCTGGCGGTAGTCCCTGTGGCGTCCACCCAGGTCAACCGCACGAGGGCGAGGAGTCACGCTCACCGTCCGCCCACGGGAGATGCAGCTCCAACCGCCCATCGCCCGTCTCGCCCGAACCGCCCGTACCGGCCCCGTCCGAACGGAACGGAACAGGCGGAGACAATCTGACCGCAAGCCCATAGGAGACCTAACCGTGAAGAGCGCCGTCGAGACTCTGAACCCGACCCGGGTTCGACTCACCGTCGAGGTGCCCTTCGAGGAGCTCAAGCCCAGCCTCGACGCGGCGTACAAGAAGATCAACCAGCAGGTCACGGTTCCGGGCTTCCGCAAGGGCAAGATCCCGGCTCGCGTCATCGACCAGCGTTTCGGCCGTGGCGCCGTGCTGGAGGAGGCCGTCAACGACGCCCTGCCGCGCTTCTACACGCAGGCCGTCGACGAGGGCAAGATCGAGGTCCTCGGCCAGCCCGACATCACCAACATCGAGGGTGTCGAGAAGATCGCCGACGGTGGTGACCTGAAGTTCACCGCCGAGGTGGACATCCGCCCGGAGATCACCCTGCCGGAGTTCTCCTCCATCGAGGTGACCGTCGACCCGATCGCCGTCTCCGACGAGGACATCGAGAAGTCGCTCGAGCAGCTGCGCGAGCGCTTCTCCTCGGTCAAGGACGTCGAGCGCGCCGCCGCTGCCGGCGACATCGTGGTCGTTGACCTGGTCGCCAAGGTCGACGGCGAGGTGCCGGAGGACGGCACCGCGAACGGCGTCAGCTACGAGATCGGCTCGGGCCGCCTGATCGACGGCATCGACGAGGCCGTGACCGGCCTGTCCGCCGGCGAGGAGAAGACCTTCAGCACCGAGCTCAAGGGTGGCACCCAGGCGGGCAAGACCTCCGAGGTCACCGTCACCGTCACCACCGTCCAGGAGAAGGAGCTGCCGGAGCTGGACGACGAGTTCGCCCAGCTGGCCAGCGAGTTCGACACCCTGGAGGACCTGCGCGCCGACTCCCGCAAGCGCCTGGAGCGCATGAAGGAGTACGACCAGGCCACCCAGGCCCAGGAGAAGGTGCTGGACGCGCTGCTCGCGCTGGTTGAGATCGAGTACCCCGAGAAGCTCCTCAAGGACGAGATCGAGACCCGCAAGCACAACGTCGAGCACCACCAGCTCGAGCCGATGGGCCTGAACCTCGACACCTACCTGGAGACCCAGGGCAAGACCCGCGAGGAGTGGGACGCGGAGATCGAGGAGCAGGCGAAGAAGGGCATCAAGACCCAGTTCGTCCTGGACCAGATCGTCGCCAACGAGGAGCTGGGTGTTAACCAGGAGGAGCTCACCGAGCACCTCATCCGCCGCGCCGCCGGCTCCGGCCTCACCCCGGACCAGTTCGCCCAGCAGGTCGTCCAGGGCGGCCAGGTTCCGCTGCTGGTCGGCGAGGTCGCCCGCGGCAAGGCGCTGGCCACCGTGGTCGAGGCCGCCAAGGTCGTCGACACCGAGGGCAACGAGATCAACTTCGACGACGAGGACGAGACGGGCGAGACCGTCGAGGCCGCCGCCGAGGAGAACACCGAGGCCTGAGCCCCGGTAGCCCCCTGAGGCAGCCCAGCGGGGGAAGGGGAGGGGAGGGGGGGGGGGGAACGGCCGGTGTCCCCCCCACACCCACCACACCACCCCCCCACCCACACACCACCCGCGCTGGGGGGGGGCGGCCGGAAGAGAGGGGGGGGGGGGCCTGGGGGGCCCCGGGGGGGGAGAAGGGGTGCCCGGGCTTTCTCCTTTCCCTTGGCCCCGCTGTCGTCCCCCCGCGCACCGCCGCGACCCTGCGCTCACAGCGAACAGTTCTGCGTGAGGGATTCTGCGGCCCGGCCTGCGCGTTAGGGTCCTTGGACAGCAACAATCACGACGTGATACCCGGAAGCTGTGCGACACCGCGACGGCCGTGGAGCGACCGTCCAAATCGACTGAGCAGGTGGCTAAGTGACGTTCCCGCAGATGCAGATGCCTGGCCCGATGGCGCCGCACGCCGCCGCTGGTGACGTGCTCGGCGGCCTCGGCGACCAGGTCTACAACCGGCTGCTGGGCGAGCGGATCATCTTCCTCGGCCAGCAGGTCGACGACGACATCGCCAACAAGATCACCGCCCAGCTGCTGCTGCTGGCCGCGGACCCGGACAAGGACATCTTCCTCTACATCAACTCCCCGGGTGGCTCGATCTCGGCCGGCATGGCGATCTACGACACCATGCAGTACATCAAGAACGACGTCGTCACCATCGCGATGGGCATGGCCGCCTCGATGGGCCAGTTCCTGCTGACCGCCGGCGCCAAGGGCAAGCGCTTCTCGCTGCCGAACGCCAACATCCTGATGCACCAGCCCTCCGCGGGCCTCGGCGGCTCCGCCACCGACATCCGCATCCAGGCCGAGCAGCTGCTCCGCACCAAGAAGCGGATGTCCGAGCTGATCGCGTTCCACAGCGGCCAGTCCTTCGAGCAGATCACCAGGGACTCCGACCGCGACCGCTGGTTCACGCCGGAGGAGGCCCTGGAGTACGGCCTGATCGACGCGATCATGCACAGCGCCGCGGACGTCCCCGGCGGCGGCGGCACGGGCGCCTGAGCCTCGGCCCGGCCCACGAGACCACAGCCCCAACGCCCCGGAGGACAAGAACCCCCATGAACATCCCCAGCCTGTCGGCCGCCAAGGCCCGCGTCGAGGACATGCGCGCCGAGGGCCGATACATCGTCCCGCGCTTCGTCGAGCGCACCACGCAGGGCATCCGCGAGTACGACCCGTACGCCAAGCTGTTCGAGGAGCGCATCATCTTCCTCGGCTCGCAGGTGGACGACGTCTCGGCGAACGACATCATGGCGCAGCTGCTGTGCCTGGAGTCGATGGACCCGGACCGCGAGATCCAGATGTACATCAACTCGCCCGGCGGCTCGTTCACGGCCCTGACGGCCATCTACGACACGATGCAGTACGTGAAGCCGGACATCACCACGGTCTGCATGGGCCAGGCGGCCTCCGCCGCGGCCGTGCTGCTCGCCGCCGGCACCCCCGGCAAGCGGATGGCGCTGCCGAACGCCCGCATCCTGATCCACCAGCCGTACACCGAGACCGGCCGCGGCCAGGTGTCCGACCTGGAGATCCAGGCCAAGGAGATCTTCCGGATGCGCGAGCAGCTGGAGGAGATGCTCTCCAAGCACTCCAACAAGTCGGTCGAGCAGGTGCGCGAGGACATCGAGCGCGACAAGATCCTGACCGCCGAGGAGGCCGTCGAGTACGGTCTGGTCGACCAGATCATCTCCACCCGCAAGACCTCGCTGACCTCCTGAGGCCGGCACCGTCGGGGCGGGACGCGCACCCGGTCGCGCGTCCCGCCCCGACCCGTCGGCGGGCTCTGGCACGGCATCTGTTCGGTATCAATTCGCCCAGGGCGTAGGGCAGACCCGGCGAAGAGGACGGAATCACCAGCCCGGCAGAGTACCGTCGGATAGCGAGACCGAGCGCCGTCGGCGCGGACGGTCCACAGCACCAGGCCCCGGAACCCCTGCGGGGCCCCTGGCGAAGGGGAAGCACCTCGTGGCACGCATCGGAGACGGTGGCGACCTGCTCAAGTGCTCGTTCTGCGGCAAGTCGCAGAAGCAGGTGAAGAAGCTGATCGCCGGCCCAGGCGTGTACATCTGCGACGAGTGCATCGACCTGTGCAACGAGATCATCGAGGAGGAACTCGCCGAGACCTCCGAGGTCCGCTTCGAGGAACTGCCGAAGCCGCGCGAGATCTACGAGTTCCTGGACCAGTACGTGGTCGGGCAGGACCTCGCCAAGAAGGCGCTGTCGGTGGCCGTCTACAACCACTACAAGCGGGTCCAGGCCGGCGAGGCCGGGCGCAGCGGCGGCAACGGCCGCGAGGACGCCATCGAGCTGGCCAAGTCGAACATCCTGCTGCTGGGCCCCACGGGCTCCGGCAAGACCCTGCTGGCGCAGACCCTGGCCCGGATGCTGAACGTGCCCTTCGCGATCGCGGACGCCACCGCGCTGACCGAGGCCGGCTACGTCGGCGAGGACGTCGAGAACATCCTGCTCAAGCTGATCCAGGCGGCCGACTACGACGTCAAGAAGGCCGAGACCGGGATCATCTACATCGACGAGATCGACAAGGTCGCCCGCAAGAGCGAGAACCCGTCGATCACCCGCGACGTCTCCGGCGAGGGCGTGCAGCAGGCGCTGCTGAAGATCCTGGAGGGCACCACCGCCTCGGTGCCGCCGCAGGGCGGGCGCAAGCACCCGCACCAGGAGTTCATCCAGATCGACACCACCAACGTGCTGTTCATCGTCGGCGGCGCGTTCGCCGGCCTGGAGCGGATCATCGAGGGCCGTGCGGGTGCCAAGGGCATCGGCTTCGGCGCCAACATCCGCTCCAAGCGCGAGTCGGACGCCAGCGACCACTTCCGCCAGGTGATGCCCGAGGACCTGGTGAAGTTCGGCATGATCCCCGAGTTCATCGGCCGTCTGCCGGTGATCACCAGCGTGCACAACCTCGACCGCGAGGCGCTGCTGCAGATCCTCACCGAGCCGAAGAACGCGCTGGTCAAGCAGTACCGCAAGCTCTTCGAACTGGACGGCGTGGAGCTGGAGTTCTCCCGGGACGCGCTGGAGGCGATCGCCGACCAGGCGATCCTGCGCGGCACCGGCGCGCGCGGTCTGCGGGCCATCATGGAGGAGGTGCTGATGTCCGTGATGTACGAGGTGCCCTCGCGCCAGGACGTCGCCCGCGTGGTGGTCACCGGGGACGTGGTCTCCAAGCACGCCATCCCCACCCTCGTCCCGCGCGACATGATCAAGCGCGAGCGCCGCGAGAAGAGCGCCTGACCCGACGGCAGTCACGCAAGGGGCCCCGCACCGGATCCGGTGCGGGGCCCCTTCGCATGACGTGCCCGTTACTTGGCGACCTTCATGGCGTCGCGGATCGCCCGGGTCTTCTCCGCGGCCTGGTCCGGGGTGATGCCCTGGTTGGTGTCACCGCCGGTGCTGCCCAGGCTGAGGTGGGTGAAGGTGACCCGGCCGAAGGTGGACTTGTCCGCCCACACGCAGATCGTCGGCCCGGGCTTGCCCGCGATGACGCTGGCCACGCCGCAGCTGAGCTTGCCCGCGGAGGCGTGGCTGTCCTGCGCGGGGTAGTCGGTCATCGGCGTGGTCCAGGTCAGTCCGCCGCTGTCCTTCTTCGAGTCGGCGATGATCTGGTCCGGGTCGTTGAGGTCCCCATAGATGCCGATGATCGACAGCGAGTCCATGTTCTTGATGTCGGCGCCCTTGCTGTAGCTGGCGCCCAGCCCGTGCAGGTCCTTGCCGAACTTCGCCGCCTGGGGGTTGCTCATGTCGGCGGGCTGGTCCTTCGCCGACTTCTGGACGTAGCCGTCCAGCAGCGTCTGCGGGGCGGTGAGCTTGTACTGGCCGCCCGCGTCGCTGCCGCCGAGGAACTTCCAGGCCGCGAAACCGCCGCCGCCCAGCACCAGGGCGCCGATCACCAGGCCGATCACCAGACCGCCCTTGCCCTTCTGCGGCTGCGTCGGGTAGCCCGGCTGCCCGTACGGCGCCTGCGGCGGCACGCCGTACGGCTGCTGCGGGGCGCCGTAGGGCTGCTGCTGCGGCGGGTATCCGTACTGGGGCTGCGGGGCGCCGTAGGGCTGCTGGGGCGGCGGGCCGCCATAAGGCTGACCGCCGTAAGGCTGACCCTGCGGATACTGCTGTCCCTGGCCGTACATCTGTCCTCGTGCTCCCCCGCCGCACCCGCGGCCGATCGTGGTGTTGGGTAGTTCCGTGCACGCCCGGACACCCGGACAAGTGCCCGGGCACGCTACCGCACGGTGCCCGTCGAGGGAGCGTTCGGGCGGGGCGAGTCCACGGACCGAAAGCGGTTCGTAACCAGCGCCCGGGGTTACGTAAACTGTGCGTCGTGACCGACACGACGAACCAGCGCCCCGTGAACACCACCGGGGACGATGCGGCAACCCTCCCGACGACCTACACCCCCGCGGACGTAGAGGGCGAGCTGTACGAGCGCTGGGTAGAGCGTGGCTACTTCACCGCGGACGCGAAGAGCGACAAGCCCCCGTTCACGATCGTCATCCCCCCGCCGAACGTCACCGGCAGTCTGCACCTGGGCCACGCCTTCGAGCACACGCTGATCGACGCGCTGGTCCGCCGCAAGCGGATGCAGGGCTACGAGGCGCTGTGGCAGCCCGGTATGGACCACGCCGGCATCGCCACCCAGAACGTGGTCGAGCGCGAGCTCGCCAAGGAGGGCAAGTCCCGCCACGACCTGGGCCGCGAGGCCTTCGTCGAGCGCGTCTGGAAGTGGAAGGCGGAGTCCGGCGGCCAGATCTCCGGCCAGATGCGCCGCCTCGGCGACGGCGTGGACTGGTCCCGTGAGCGGTTCACCATGGACGAGGGCCTGTCCCAGGCCGTCCAGACCATCTTCAAGAAGCTCTTCGACGACGAGCTGATCTACCGCGCCGAGCGCATCATCAACTGGTGCCCGCGCTGCCTGACCGCCATCTCGGACATCGAGGTGGAGTACCAGGACGACGACGGCGAGCTGGTCTCGATCCGCTACGGCGAGGGTGAGAACTCGATCGTCGTGGCCACCACCCGCGCCGAGACGATGCTCGGTGACACCGCGGTCGCCGTCCACCCGGAGGACGAGCGCTACAAGCACCTGGTCGGCACCGAGATCGAGCTGCCGCTGACCGGCCGTCGCATCCCGGTCGTCGCCGACGCCCACGTCGACCCGGAGTTCGGCACCGGCGCCGTCAAGGTGACGCCCGCGCACGACCCGAACGACTTCGAGATCGGCCAGCGGCACGGCCTGCCCAACATCGCCGTGATGGACGAGCACGCCGTCATCACCGCGCACGGCCCCTTCCTCGGCCTGGACCGCCTGGAGGCCCGCTCGGCGATCGTCGCCGCGCTGCGCGCCGAGGGCCGGATCGTCGCCGAGAAGCGCCCGTACGTCCACTCGGTGGGCCACTGCTCGCGCTGCAAGACCACCATCGAGCCGCGGCTGTCCATGCAGTGGTGGGTCAAGGTCGGCCCGCTCGCCCAGGCCGCCGGTGACGCGGTCCGCGACGGCAAGGTCAAGATCCACCCGCAGGAGATGGAGAAGCGGTACTTCGACTGGGTCGACAACCTGCACGACTGGTGCATCTCGCGCCAGCTGTGGTGGGGTCACCGCATCCCGGTCTGGTACGGCCCGAACGGCGAGATCGTCTGCGTCGGCCCCGACGAGCAGCCGCCCGCCGGCGAGGGCTGGCACCAGGACACCGACGTCCTGGACACCTGGTTCTCCTCCGGCCTGTGGCCGTTCTCCACGCTCGGCTGGCCGGAGCAGACCGAGAGCCTCGCGAAGTTCTACCCGAACTCCGTCCTGGTCACCGGCTACGACATCCTGTTCTTCTGGGTCGCCCGGATGATGATGTTCGGCCTCTACGCGATGGACGGCACCCCGCCGTTCCACACCATCGCGCTGCACGGCATGGTCCGTGACCAGAACGGCAAGAAGATGTCGAAGTCCTTCGGCAACGTGGTCAACCCGCTGGACTGGATGGACAAGTACGGCTCCGACGCGCTGCGCTTCACGCTCGCGCGCGGTGCCAACCCCGGCGTCGACGTGCCGATCGGCGAGGACTGGGTCCAGGCGGCCCGCAACTTCGCCAACAAGATCTGGAACGCCACCCGCTTCGCGCTGATGAACGGCGCCACCGTCGAGGGCCCGCTGCCCGCGCCGGAGGAGCTGACCGCGACCGACCGCTGGATCCTGTCGCGTCTGGGCAGCACCGTCGCCGAGGTGGACGCGCTGTACGAGGACTACCAGTTCTCCAAGCTCTCCGAGGCGCTGTACCACTTCGCCTGGGACGAGGTCTTCGACTGGTACGTCGAGCTCTCCAAGACCACCCTGGCCAAGGGCGGCCCGCAGGCCGACGCCGCGCGCCGGGTGCTCGGCGAGGTCCTGGACGTCACGCTGCGGATGCTGCACCCGATCGTGCCCTTCGTCACCGAGACGCTGTGGACCACGCTCACCGGTGCCGAGTCGGTGGTCATCGCCGACTGGCCGAAGGACAGCGGCTACCGTGACACCGCGGCCGAGGCCGAGATCGCCACGCTGCAGCAGGTGGTCACCGAGGTCCGCCGGTTCCGCACCGACCAGGGCCTCAAGCCGGGCCAGCGCGTCCCGGCGCAGCTGGAGCTGGACGGCACCGCGCTGGCCGCCCACGAGGACGCGATCCGCTCGCTGCTGCGGCTGACCGCCCCCGAGGAGGGCTTCGCGGCCACCGCCTCGCTGCCGGTCGCCGGTGCCACCGTCTCGCTGGACCTCTCCGGCACCATCGACGTCGCGGCGGAGCGCAAGCGCCTCGCCAAGGACCTCGCGGCCGCCGAGAAGGAGAAGGCCCAGACCGCCGCCAAGCTCGGCAACGAGGCCTTCCTGGCCAAGGCGCCGGACGAGGTGGTCGCCAAGATCCGGGGCCGCCAGGAGGCCGCCGAGGCCGACATCGCGCGGATCACCGCCCAGCTCGCGGCGCTGCCGCAGGGCTGAGCCCGATCGCCCTTCGAGGGGCCGCACTCCGCGACACGCGGGGTGCGGCCCCTCGGGCTTTTCCGGAAAGTCGCAGTCGCTACGCCTAATAGAGCAGAAACATTGCTCCCTTCCGGCGAATATTCATCCTGGACCGGGTGGGGTCCTATTCCGAGCGAATTGATTCCGGTCTTGCCCGCGCGCGTTCGCGGAAGTTTGCAGGTCGGATGTGTACGGTGTGCACGGAGTTTCCGAAGGCGTTTCTGCTGAGCGTTCCTAGTGAACGACGGACGGGAGGGCATGGCGTGGTGGTGACCGAGGAGTTGGCCGAGGAGCTGCCTGCCGCGGCGGTCGAGGAGGCCAAGGCCAGGGCGGCGACGCTGCTGCTCGCCTTCCGGCACGGGAACCAGCTCGCGTTCGACCACGAGCTGGACCTGCTGTTCGAGGAGAACGTCGAACGGGAGGTGACCACGCTGCTCACCTGGATCGCCGCCGAGGCCGTCCGCAAGGCGTACGCCCCCGAGGTCGGCGACCGGGTGCTGCGGTCGATGGCCCGGCGGGCCCCCGAGGACACCGCGGCGGTCCAGGTGGACGAGGAGACCGCGTCCGCAGCCCAGCTGATCGAGGCGGTGGCGGCCGGCGAGGTGGCCGAGGTCCGCGGGCTGGTCGCCGCGACGGCGGACACCACTTTCCTGCTCGGCGGCCTGCTGCAGGGCGTCGCGATGATGCTGCCGCTGCTGCCCGAGGGCGAACTGGCCGAGATCACGGCCGAGTTGCGCCGTCGCCACGGCGGCTCCGCGCACGTCCCCGAGGCCCGGGCCGGGGCCTGACCCCTCGACGGGCCCGGGCCCTGTGCCCCGAGCCGAAGGGTGTGCCGACGGCGTCGGCGGCCGGATCGCCCGTTCTGGCGGTCCGGTTGGTCGACCAGCTCAAGTCCCTTTCCACAAAGGAGACTTGACTCGCAAGGTGGAGTGGGCCGATCCGGTCGTCAAGAGGCCCTACGCGGCCAGCGGCAGCGCCGGGGCCTCGCTGTGCCCGGCCGACCCGGTGGCCAGTTCGGCGGTCAGCGTGGCGATCAGGGCCGAGGCGAGGCCGTCGCCGTACGGGCTCGGGGTGGCGGCCAGCCGGGCCAGCCGCTCCGGGGTGTCGGACAGCCAGGCGCGGGCCAGCTCGTCCAGCTCCTCGCCGGGCTGCACCAGCGCGGCGAAGCCGGCCGCCATCGCCTCCGGGCGCTCGGTGGAGCGGTGCACAGGATTCGAGCGCCGTGGGGGCGCCGAAGGCGACCTTCTCGGCATTGCGCCGGGTCTTGGCCCAGCCGTTGCGGCCGAGCAGTATCCGTACGGCGGCACGTGGGGCGACCACGAAGAGGTGGTAGGCGTAGAGCCAGACCAGGACGCCCCAGAGCAGCCCGGTGAGCCGGCTGCGGTCGGTGTGGACGTGCTTGCGGTAGGCGAGGCCCCAGAACACCATCGACAGGGCGGCGAGCGCGAAGGCGAGCAGCATCCACGGGCCGAACCGGAGCTGGAACTCGGCGGTCTCGGCGGGGAAGAGCACCAGCCCGGCGGCGGTGATCCCGAGCGAGAGCGGGAAGAGCAGCACCAGCAGCACACAGACCACGGGCTGCAGGAAGGTGTACATCACCTCCCTGCAGCTCGGCCTTGCCGGACCAGGTGTAGTGCGGGGAACGCAGCACCCGGCCGGTGTAGCGCAGGCACTGCATGTTGCCCTGGGCCCAGGGGGTGCGCTGGGTGAGGAAGCGGCGCAGCGAGACCAGGGCCTCCTGGGAGACCTGGGCCTCGGTGATGTGGGTGAGCCGCCAGCCGGCCAGCCGCAGGTCGAGGCCGGACTCGTAGTCCTCCAGCAGGGCGCGCTCGGGCCAGGGGCGGCCGGCCCGGCCCTCCTCGGTGGTGAGCGAGTCCAGGGCGGTGAGCCGGACGAACTGTCCGTTGCCGCCGAGGCCGACGCTGCCGGTGCGGCGGCGCAGCAGTTGCATGCCCGCGTTGTTGGCCTGGAACTCGACGTCCTGCATCCGGACCAGGGCGCGGGCGAAGGCGTTGGCGGTGCGGCCGCGGCCGGGCAGCGGTCGCTCGTCGTCGGCGTTGCGCATCCGCACGCCGATCTGGACGGCGCCGGTGTCGGGGCGGCCGAGCGCCTTGGGGTTGCAGACCTGACCGAGGGTGCCCGGGCCGAGCCGGCCGTCGGCGTCGACCACGCCGATCACCACGCGGGAGCGGTCGGTGGACTCGGGCAGCCAGGCGGAGATCTCGCGGTAGGCGACGTTGAGGGCGGCGCCCTTGCCGGTCCGGGCGTGCGGGCGGCGGCGCTGGACCAGGTGGATGCGGGGGTCGCGGGCCGCGGCGGTGAGCACGAGGTCGCGGGTGGCGTCCTCGCTGTCGTCGTCGATCACCCACAGGTGGGCGTCGGGCGCGCCGGCCCGCAGACCCGCCAGGGTCTGGGTGACCACGGCCTCCTCGTCGCGGCAGGGGATGACCAGGTGCCACTGGAAGGCGGACGGGTCGCCGGGCTCGGCGGGCTTGTTGTGCTCGAAGGCGTGGCGGGAGCCGGCCCGGTACACGAGGAAGCGTCCGAAGACGAAGGCCATGTAGCCGACGAGTGCCGGGGAGATCAGTCCGGCGACCCAGACGATCTCTTCCTGACGGAACACGATCCAGTCGTGCAGGGTGTCGGGCATGGCGCGGCTCTCCTCACTATCAAGGGCCTCATGATCAAAGGCTGTCAGCTCCTATGACTTGCGAATCGATGCTTCATTGCCGTTCAAACTCGCTAAAACAATAGCAAAGGGAGTAAATCGGAGGCATGGGGCAGAGCCCGGGCAAATTGGCCGTTCTCGCCGCGGCCGCCGCCCCCGCCACCGCCCCCGCTCTCACCCTGTGGGGACGGACCGCCGCCGCTCCGTAGACTGTGGTCGTGAGCGACAAGGCCGACCCGAACCCGTACACCCTCCGCCCCGCCGACGGCGGCACCGGCGACGCCCTGCGCGACGTCGAGCTCGAGCTGTCCAAGCGCTGGCCGGAGAACAAGCTGGAGCCCTCGCTCGACCGGATCGAGGCGCTGATGGACATCCTGGGCCAGCCCCAGCGGTCCTTCCCCTCCATCCACATCACCGGGACCAACGGCAAGACCTCCACCGCCCGGATGATCGAGCAGCTGCTCAACACCTTCGAGCTGCGCACCGGCCGCTACACCAGCCCGCACGTGGAGACCGTCACCGAACGGATCAGCCTGGACGGCGCCCCGATCAGCCCCGAGCGGTTCGTCGAGGTCTACCGCGACATCGAGCCCTACGTGCAGATGGTCGACGCGACGCAGCCGGTGCCGATGTCCTTCTTCGAGGTGCTGACCGGCATGGCCTACGCCGCCTTCGCCGACGCCCCGGTGGACGTCGCGGTGGTCGAGGTCGGGATGGGCGGCTCCTGGGACGCCACCAACGTCATCGACGCCGCCGTCGCCGTGATCACCCCGATCGGGCTGGACCACACCGACAAGCTCGGCGAGACCACCGGCGAGATCGCGGTCGAGAAGTCCGGGATCATCAAGTCCGGCGCCGTCGCCGTGGTCGCCCAGCAGCAGCTGGACGCCGCCCAGACCATCCTGCGCCGGGCCGTCGAGGTGGACGCCACGGTCGCCCGCGAGGGCATGGAGTTCGGTGTGATCCGCCGTGAACTCGCCGTCGGCGGCCAGCTGGTGACGCTGCGCGGGCTCGGCGGCGAGGAGTACGAGGACGTCTTCATCCCGCTGCACGGCGAGTACCAGGCGCACAACGCGGCGCTGGCGCTGGCCGCGGTCGAGGCCTTCTTCGGCGTCGGCGGCGCCCGCGGCGGGCAGCTTGACGTGGACAAGATCCGCCAGGCCTTCTCCGGCGTCTCCTCGCCGGGCCGCCTGGAGATCGTCCGCCGCAGCCCCACGATCATCCTCGACGCGGCGCACAACCCGCACGGCGCCCAGGCCACCGTCGCCGCGATCTCCGAGTCCTTCGGCTTCACCCGCCTGGTCGGTGTGATCGGCACCTCCGGGGACAAGGACGTGGCCGGCGTGCTGGAGGCCTTCGAGCCGATCCTGGCCGAGGTCGTCATCACCCAGAACTCCACCCATCGTGCGATGGACGTGGACGCGCTCGCGGCCCTGGCCGTCGAGATCTTCGGCGAGGACCGCGTCCAGGTCGAGCCCCGGCTCGACGACGCCATCGCCGCCGCCGTCACCCTGGCCGAGGAGGAGGGCGACCTCGGCGGCGCCGGGGTGCTGGTCACCGGTTCGGTCATCACGGTGGGCGAGGCCCGCCTGCTGCTCGGGAGGAAGTGACATGAGGACGCTCTGCTCCTCGACCTTGATCGGCGAGGCGCTGCTGGTTCTCTTCGCGGCGCTGGTCGCGATGCAGCTCTCCAGCGTTTCGACGGCCACGGTGTGGATCGTCAGCGGGATCGCGATGGCGCTGTGCGTCGCGCTCTGCGGCATGATCAACCGCCCCGGCGCGGTGCAGATCGGCTGGGTGCTGCAGATCGGCCTGATCGCCAGCGGCTTCATCCTGCCGACCATGTTCGGCCTCGGCGTGGTCTTCGCCGGCCTGTGGTGGTGCTCGGTGCACTACGGCCGCAAGGTGGACGAGTTCAAGGCCGCCCGCGCGGCCGCCGAGGCCGGGGCGGCCGTACAGGCCTGAGCCGGCGGCCGTACAGGGCCGGGGCCGGGACCGGCGGACCGACACGCCGTGTACGCAAGGTAACCTCTGCCCTGTCGGCTCCCGCCTCGCGACCCGACTGTCTGCCGAACCGAATCCCCAGGAGACGCACCGTGTCCCAGCGCACTCTCGTCCTGCTCAAGCCCGACGCCGTCCGCCGCGGCCTGGCCGGCGAGATCATCAGCCGCATCGAGCGCAAGGCCGGCTGGCAGCTCGCCGCCATGGAGCTGCGCACCTTCGACCGGGCGACGCTGGAGCAGCACTACGAGGAGCACGTCGGCCGCCCGTTCTACGAGCCGCTGCTGGAGTTCATGACCTCCGGCCCGTCGATCGCGATGATCGTCGAGGGCGAGGAGGTCGTGAAGGGCATCCGCATGCTGGCCGGTGCCACCAACCCGCTGGAGGCCGGGGCCGGCACCATCCGCGGCGACTACGCGACGATCACCCGCGAGAACCTGATCCACGCCTCCGACTCCCCGGAGTCCGCCGAGCGCGAGATCAAGATCTTCTTCCCGGCTCACGCCTGATCCGAGCCGGGCGACATGCCCGGGAAGGCCGGACGATCCGCCCCGGCGGGCAGCTCGTCACGGCCCGCAGGACCTTGGGACTGCCCCGGTCGGGACCATTGGCCCGGCCGGGGCATTCTTATCGTGAAATAGGGAACTGGGGATGCCGACACGGCGTCCCAATGCTCGGAGAAGCGATCACGCTCCGGACAATGGACGGTGTGCCCCACGTCGACGTCCGTGCCGCGCGGCGTGACTACGATGGACGCGACTCAAGGGCCCGGTAAGGCAGCTCAGCTGGTCTCCGCCCAAGCGTGGGCGCTGCATCCGTCCACACCCCATGAACTCCGAGCCCGGGAAGGCACCCACACCCCATGGCGAGCAACCTGTCGTTCATCGGCCGCGACTTGGCGATCGACCTCGGAACTGCCAACACGCTGGTGTACGTCAGGGGCAAGGGGATCGTCCTCAACGAGCCGTCCGTCGTCGCGGTCAACACCAACACCGGCGGCATCCTCGCGGTCGGCGCCGAGGCCAAGAAGATGATCGGCCGTACGCCCGGCAACATCGTCGCCATCCGCCCGCTCAAGGACGGCGTGATCGCCGACTTCGAGATCACCGAGCGGATGCTGCGCTACTTCATCCTCAAGATCCACCGCCGCCGCTATCTCGCCCGCCCGCGCGTCGTGGTCTGCGTGCCCTCCGGTATCACCGGCGTGGAGCGCCGCGCCGTCATCGAGGCCTCCTCGCAGGCCGGCGCGCGCCAGGTGCACATCATCGAGGAGCCGATGGCCGCCGCGATCGGTGCCGGCCTGCCCGTCCACGAGGCCACCGGCAACATGGTCGTCGACATCGGCGGCGGCACCACCGAGGTCGCCGTGATCTCCCTCGGCGGCATCGTCACCGCCCAGTCCATCCGGGTGGCCGGCGACGAGCTGGACAACGCGATCGTCCAGCACATCAAGAAGGAGTACTCGCTCCTCCTCGGCGAGCGCAGCGCCGAGCAGATCAAGATGAGCATCGGCAGCGCCTTCGGCCTGGAGGGCGAGAAGGACGAGCACGCCGAGATCCGCGGCCGCGACCTGGTCAGCGGCCTGCCCAAGACCGTGGTCATCTCCGCCGCCGAGGTCCGCGAGGCCATCGACGAGCCGGTCAACTCGATCATCGACGCGGTCAAGACCACCCTCGACCAGTGCCCGCCCGAGCTGGCCGGCGACGTCATGGACCGCGGCATCGTCCTCACCGGCGGCGGCGCCCTGCTGCGCGGCCTGGACGAGCGGCTGCGCCGCGAGACCGGCATGCCGATCCACATCGCCGAGAACCCGCTCGACTCCGTCGCGCTCGGCTCCGGCAAGTGCGTCGAGGAGTTCGAGGCGCTCCAGCAGGTACTGGACGCCCAGCCGCGCCGTTAGCACCACGACGAGACATCCGACACTCAACTGAACGGGCCGCCGCCCGGGCCCCACGGCCCCGGGCGGCCGCCAGGTACGAAGGGGCAGTACCAGCACCGTGAGGGACACACGAGAGAGCCGGCTGCTGCTCATCCTGCTGGTGGCCGTCGCCTTCGCGCTCATCACCGTGGACATCAAGGGCGGTGCGGACTCCCCGCTCGGCCCGGCCCGGCACGCGGCCGCCAGCGTCCTCGGCCCGGTCGAGCGCAGCGCCGCCACCGTCGTCGACCCGGTGGCCAACACCGTCCGCGCCTTCCGCGACGCCGCCACCCACAACGGCCGCACCGACCAGCTCGCCCGCGAGAACACCGAACTGCGGCAGAAGCTCGCCTCCTCCGACATGGCGAGCGGTCGCACCAAGCAGCTGGACGACCTGCTGCGCACCGCCGGTGTCGGCGGATACACCGTCAAGGCCGCCCAGGTCATCGCGATCGGCCCGGCCCAGGGCTTCTCCTGGACCATCACCATCGACGCCGGCAGCGACGACGGCCTCACCCGCGACATGACGGTGATCAACGGTCAGGGCCTGGTCGGCCGGATCACCACCATCGCCCGGACCACCGCCACCGTGCTGCTCGCCTCCGACCCCGGCTTCTCGGCCGGCACCCGGCTGGAGGGCAGCGGCGAGATCGGCTTCGCCTCCGGCGGCGGCGACAGCCCGATGAAGGTCTCCCTGCTCAACGGCAAGGCGCAGGTCAAGGCCGGCGACCGGCTGGTCACCTTCGGCTCGCAGAGCGGCCGTCCGTTCGTGCCCGGCGTCCCGGTCGGCAAGGTCACCGAGGTCCAGGCCAACGCCGGCCAGCTGACCAAGACCGTCCTGGTCGAGCCCTTCGTCCAGTTCACCCGGCTGGACCTGGTCGGCGTGGTGGTCGTGCCGCCGCGCACCGACCCGCGCGATGCCGTCCTGCCGCCGGCCCCCACCCCCGGGCAGAGCCAGGCCCCGGCCGCGCCCGCCCAGCCGCAGCCCACCGCGCCCGCCACCCCGCCCGCCAAGCCCAATGGGGGGAACTGAGCCATGCGCCTCGCCCGCATCCCCGTCTCCGCCGTACTGATCCTCCTCGGTCTGATCCTCCAGGTCAGCGTGTTCGGCCGGCTCCAGCTCCCGGGTGCCACCCCGGACATACTGCTGCTCGTCGTGGTCGGCCTGGCCATGGTCTACGGGCCGAGGGGCGGCTGCCTGGTCGGCTTCGCGGCCGGCCTGCTCGCCGACCTCGCGCCGCCCTCCGACCACGCCATCGGCCGCTACGCCCTGGTGCTCTGTCTGATGGGCTACGCCGCCGGGCTGCTGCGCCCCGAGCACGGCCGCCAGCGTTCGGTCTCCAGCGCGCTGCTGGTGGTCGGCGCCGCCGCGATCACCTCCACCTTGCTGTACGCGGTCGTCGGCGCCCTGGTCGGCGACACCGCGGCCCGGCACGTCGGCCTCGGCGGTCTGGTGATCAGCGCCCTGCTGTACGACCTGCTGCTGGCCCCGTTCGTGGTGCCGCTGGTGATGCTGCTCGGCCGCCGCTTCGGCCGTGACCCGGTGGCCGCGGCCAGCGGCGACGACGAGGGCGGACCGGGCCTCGGCACGCTGTCCCGCTACCGCACCACGCGTGAGGTCTCGACCGGCCCGAAGTACAAGAAGCGGCGCGTGCCCGGCTTCGCCCGGCGCCCGTAACCGGCCCGTCCAGGCCCCCGAACTCCCGACTTTCCCGCACCCTGGAGCGCACGAGACGTGAGCAACATCCCCGAGACCGGCCGAACCCGGCGGGTGACGATCCGTCTGGTGGTGCTGCAGATCCTGGTGCTGTCGCTGCTCGCCACCCTCGGCGGACGGCTGTGGTACCTGCAGATCCGCAACGCCAAGGAGTACACCGCCAAGGCGACCGGCAACCACATCCGCGAGGTGGTCGAGCCGTCCGTCCGCGGCGAGATCCTGGACGCCTCCGGGCGGATCCTGGCCGGCAACGAGGCCCGGCTGGTGGTGTCCGTCAGCCGTACCTCGCTGCTGCAGCAGAAGGACGGCGGCAAGGCGGTGCTGGGCCGCCTCGCCGAGGTGCTCGGCATGCCGGCCAAGGACGTGCAGGAGAAGGTCCGGCTCTGCGACGCCAAGACCCCGCAGCCATGCTGGAACGGATCGCCGTACCAGCCGATCCCGGTCACCAAGGAGGCGACCACCCAGCAGGCGATGCAGATAATGGAGCGCCGCGAGGACTTCCCCGGGATCACCGCGCAGCCCACCGCCGTGCGCCGCTACACCGGCGCCGAGGGCGCCAACCTGGCCCAGGTGCTCGGCTACCTCTCGCCGGTCACCGACGACGAGGTCAGCAAGACCGCCGACAAGAGCGGCCTGGACCGCTACCTGCCGGCCGACCAGATCGGCCGGGCCGGCCTGGAGTCGGTGTACGACCGCGACCTGCGCGGCACCGCAGGCATCACCAAGCTGGCGGTGGACAACCTCGGCCGGGTGATCGGCACCGCCGGCACCGTCGCCCCGCAGACCGGCAACAACCTGGTCACCAGCATCGACGCCCGGGTGCAGAAGGTGGTCGAGGACAACCTGGCGCAGGCCATGGCCGACGCCCGGAACACCTTCGACAAGGTCACCAACCGCAACTACGAGGCCGACTCCGGCGCCGCCGTCGTGATGGACGTGCACACCGGGCGGATCATCGCGATGGCGAGCGCCCCGACCTACGACCCCAACCTCTGGGTGGGCGGCATCAGCGGCAAGGACTACCAGTCGCTGACCAGCAAGGACTCCAACTTCCCGCTGCTGAACCGGGCCATACAGGGTCAGTCCGCCCCCGGCTCGACCTTCAAGGTCATCTCCACCACCGCCGCCGTGGAGGCCGGCTACTCGCTGGACGGGACCTACTCGTGCCCGAAGGCCATGACCATCGGCGGCCGCGAGTTCAAGAACTTCGAGAGCGAGAACTTCGGTTCCATCTCCCTGGAGAAGGCGCTGGAGGTCTCCTGCGACACCGTCTTCTACGGCCTGGCGTACGACCAGTGGATGAAGGACGGCGGCATCAAGCCGAAGAAGGACCCGGGTGACTGGTTCTTCAAGGCCGCCCACCAGTTCGGCCTCGGCGCCAAGACCGGCGTCGACCTGCCGGCCGAGGTCACCGGCCGGGTGCCGGACCGGCAGTGGAAGCAGTCCTTCTACGACAACAACAAGGACGCCTGGTGCGCGCAGGCGCAGAAGGGCGGCAACAGCTTCTCCGACCAGATCGCCCGGGAGAACTGCGTCGACGGCTACCAGATGCGTGCCGGTGACGCCGTCAACTACGCGATCGGCCAGGGCGACACGCTCGTCACCCCGGTCCAGATGGCTCGCATCTACTCGGCGCTGGCCAACGGCGGGACCTTCTACCGGCCGACCATCGCCAAGGCGGTGATAAGCCCGAGCGGGGACCTCGTCCGCGAGATCGCCCCGCACGAGGACGCCAAGTTCCCCGGCGACCAGAAGCTGCTCAGCTACATCAACCAGGCCACCGCGGGCGTCATCACCAGCGGTACCGCCGCCTGGAAGTTCAACGGCTGGCCGCAGGACAAGATCGAGCTGCACGCCAAGACCGGCACCGCCGAGGTCGAGGGCAAGCAGACCACGTCGTGGCTGGACACGTACAGCAAGGACTACGCGATCGTCATGACGATCAGCCAGGGCGGCACCGGCTCCGGCGGTTCCGGTGACGCCATCCGCCGGATCTACCAGGCGCTGTACGGCGTGGACGACAAGGGCAACATCGACAACGGCAAGGCGCTGCTGCCGACGCCGCAGACCGAGCTGCCGAAGTTCAACCAGGACGGCACCGCGATCATCAAGCCGGCCTCGTACACGGTCGACCCGGCGCCGGGCGCGGTCGCCCCGGCCCCGGTGCTGCCGGCCGCCGGCTCGGCGCAGCCCGTTCAGGCCGTCCAGCCCGTTCAGGCCGTGCAGCCCGTTCAGTTCGCCCAGGCGGACGCGGCTCCCGCGACGGCCTGGCTCGATCCGGCGCCGCCGTCCGACAGCCCCGTGCCGTACACCGCGGCCGATGCCGCGCTCGAACCGAACCGCGCGGGAAGGGGACGGGCATGACCTCCTACGGCTCGTACCGGCAGCTGCGGTTGAGCCCGCAGCGCACCGGGGTCTCCAAGGCCCTGGCCAAGGACTCGCCGCTGTGGCGGCTGGACTGGATACTGCTGCTGGCCGCGCTGGCACTCTCGCTCGGCAGCTCGCTGCTGGTCTGGTCGGCCACCCGCGGTCGTGACAACCTCACCCACGGGGACCCGCAGTACTTCCTCTACCGGCACCTGACCAACTTCGTGGTCGGCCTGGTGCTGTGCGCCGTGGTGATAGCGATAGGAGCCCGGCGTGTCCGCACCCTGGTGCCGTTCGTCTACGTCGCCGTGATCCTGCTGCTGCTGGCGACGCTCAGCCCGATCGGCTCGACCGTCAACGGCGCGCACTCGTGGATCCAGCTCGGCGGCGGCTTCTCGATCCAGCCCGCCGAGTTCGCGAAGCTCGGGATCGTGCTGTCGATGGCGGTCGTGCTGTCGGACCAGGTGGACGCGGGGGAGCGGGAGTTCCCCTCGCACCGCGCGGTGTTCCGCGGTCTGATCTGGGCCTGCCTGCCGATGGGCCTGGTGCTGCTGATGCCGGACGCCGGGTCGACCATGGTGATGTCCGCGATCGTGCTCGGCATCCTGCTCGGCTCCGGCGCGGCCAACCGCTGGGTGCTCGGCATCCTCGCGGCCGGCGTCGGCGGCAGCATCGCGATCTGGAAGCTCGGACTGCTGAGCCAGTACCAGATCGACCGCTTCGCCGCCTTCGCCAACCCGCAGCTCGACCCGAACGGCGTCGGCTACAACACCGCGCAGGCCCGGATCGCGATCGGCTCGGGCGGACTGACCGGCAAGGGGCTGTTCCACGGGACGCAGACCGTCGGGCAGTTCGTGCCGGAGCAGCAGACCGACTTCGTGTTCACCGTCGCCGGTGAGGAGCTGGGCTTCGTCGGCGCGCTCGCGATAATCGGACTGATCGGCGTGATCCTGTGGCGCGCCTGCCGGATCGCCCGCCAGGCGACCGACCTGTACGGGACGGTCGTGGCGGCCGGGATCATCGCCTGGTTCTCCTTCCAGGCCTTCGAGAACATCGGGATGTGCCTGGGCATCATGCCGGTCGCGGGCATCCCGCTGCCCTTCGTCTCCTACGGCGGCTCCTCGATGTTCGCGGTCTGGATCGGGGTCGGGCTGCTCCAGGCGGTACGCAGCCAGCGGCCGATAGCGGCCTGAGCCCGCCTGCTGTCGGGGCCGGTCCGGGTTCGTCCCGGACCGGCCCTTTTCCCTTGCGTTGAAAGCGAGTTGGCGGTTCGTCAGGACGGGTGGAGCAGGCAGTCGGCGGCGGTGAGCACCGCCCGGGTCTGGTGGGCCAGCTGCTCCTGCACCGGGACCCAGCGGGCGCCGAAGCGGTGACGCAGCCGGTCCAGGCTGTCGGCGACCACGGCGCGGGCGCGCTCCCGGGCGGCCTCGGCGGCCGGGCCGTGGGCGTCCGCGAGCAGGCGCAGCAGGATCGAGGCGACCCGCAGCGGCAGCCGGGCGGCGACCAGTCCGGCGGTGGTCGCCCGGGAGACGCTCAGCGGGCGCGGGCACCACAGCTCCAACCACTCGTCGGCGACCCGCGGGGCGACCGCCAGGTTGAACTCGGCGGTGCGCACCAGCGCGCCGTGCGCCTCCCGGGCCTGCGCCGGGACCAGGGCGAGCAGCGTGCTGAGCTCCGCGGTGCGCGCGGTCAGGTCGCGGGCGGCCTCGCCGACGGCCTGCGGCCCGGCCGGGTGCGGGCGGGCGTCGCCGACCGCGTCCACCGCCCACATCGGGACCTCCAGGACGGCGGTGACCGCGCCGTACCGGGCCGCGTAGGACCAGGTGGACAGCTCGGGCTCGTCCGGCAGCGCCCGCGAGGTGCCCTCGCTGCCGGGCCTCGGCATCAGGTAGGTGCCGGGGGCGGGGCTGGCCCAGCCGATGGCGTCGTAGGAGTCCACGTCGAGCGGGAGGCCGGCCCGGTCGGCGGAGCGGGCGAAGCGCTCGGACAGGCCCGGCACCGGGCCGGTCAGCTGGACGAAGGCGCCGCCGAAGTCCACCCCGTGCAGCGAGCACTGCAGGAACGGGCGCAGCTCGTCGATCAGCCCGGTCAGCGCCAGGCTCTCCGGCATCGGCGGGCGGCCGGAGCCGGGCGCGGGCAGCAGCTCGGGCTGCTCCTCGAAGGCGGGCCGGAAGAAGTGCTCGTAGTGGCGGCCCATGGTCAGCGGGCCGTCCAGCCAGTCGGCGTTCAGCGCGGCGCCGTCCGGGTCCAGGCAGAGCAGCAGGTGCCAGGACAGGCCGGGCCGGGCGGGGCGCTCCAGCAGCACCTCGGCGAGGCGGACCGCGGCGGCGGTGCCGATCGGCTCGTTGGGGTGCGGCCCGCCCACCACCAGGACGGCGCGGGGGCCGCGGTCGACCGAGAGCAGCAGCAGCGGGCGCCCGGCCCGGGAACGGCCGACCTCGCGCAGCCGGCAGCGGTCCGGGCGGCGCAGGGCGAGCCGTCGGGCCGCGGATTCGGCCTGGGCCTGCGTGGGGTAGCGGGCCGGCCCGGTGTCGAGGATCCGCAGGGGCCGGACCCGTCGACCGGTGTCGGTCATGGTTCTCCTTGCGACCGGTCGTACGGCCGCCGGGGCGCGGGCGTGCCGCGCCGCCGGACGCGGCCTGCGGGCCGGGGACGGGCTCTGCGGGGCCGGGGGAGGGGGCCTCGCGGGGGACGGGGGAGGTCGTGCTGGGCGAGACGGGCCGCCGGGGGAGTCGGCGTTGGCCGAGCGTACGACCCAACTCCTGTCTCCGGAAGGGGTGCAGGGCCTTGGGTAGGGCGCTGTCAGTACCGCACGGGCCGTCCGGGCGTGTCAACGGCGGACGGCGCCGGGCTGCGGGCGCGCACCGTGCGTGCCGGGGCGGGTACGGGTGGGTGCGGGCGGGGCGGATCGCGCCGGAGCGCACCGGGGGTCGGCCGGGCCCGGTTCGGGCAGGGTCGGCCGGGTCCGGTTCCGGCGGGGATCCCGGGCAGACGGGCCGTTCCCCGGATTGGGCTACCCTTGAGGGTCACCCCTCCCGTGCCGGCTCGCGGCACCGAATCACGTCGTAAGGGTTCCTAGTACATGACTGTCGAATCGGTCTTCCCACGCCTGGAGGCCCTCCTCCCGCACGTCCAGAAGCCGATCCAGTACGTCGGCGGCGAGCTCAACTCGACCGTCAAGGACTGGGACGCCTGCGACGTCCGCTGGGCGCTGATGTACCCCGACGCCTACGAGGTCGGGCTGCCAAACCAGGGCGTCATGATCCTCTACGAGGTGCTCAACGAGCGCGAGGGCGTGCTCGCCGAGCGCACCTACAGCGTCTGGCCGGACCTCGAGGCGCTGATGCGTGAGCACGGCGTCCCGCAGTTCACCGTGGACGCCCACCGCCCGGTGAAGGCCTTCGACGTCTTCGGGCTGTCGTTCTCCACCGAGCTCGGCTACACCAACATGCTGACCGCGCTCGACCTGGCCGGCATCCCGCTGGAGGCCAAGGACCGCACGGACGAGGACCCGATCGTCCTGGCCGGCGGCCACGCGGCCTTCAACCCGGAGCCGATCGCGGACTTCCTGGACTGCGCGGTGATCGGCGACGGCGAGCAGGCCGTGCTCGACATCACCGAGATCATCCGCGCCTGGAAGGCCGAGGGCCGCCCCGGCGGGCGCGACGAGCTGCTGCTGCGCCTGGCCCGTACCGGCGGGGTGTACGTCCCGAAGTTCTACGACGTGGAGTACCTGGCCGACGGCCGGATCGGCCGCGTCGTGCCGAACGCCCCGGGCGTGCCGTGGCGGGTGTCCAAGCACACCGTGATGGACCTGGACGAGTGGCCGTACCCGAAGCAGCCGCTGGTCCCCCTCGCGGAGACGGTGCACGAGCGGATGTCCGTGGAGATCTTCCGCGGCTGCACCCGCGGCTGCCGCTTCTGCCAGGCCGGCATGATCACGCGCCCCGTGCGGGAGCGAAGCATCACCGGCATCGGCGAGATGGTCGAGCGCGGGCTGAAGGCGACCGGCTTCGAGGAGGTCGGCCTGCTGTCGCTGTCCAGCGCCGACCACACCGAGATCGGCGACATCGCCAAGGGCCTGGCCGACCGCTACACCGAGGACAAGATCGGTCTGTCGCTGCCGTCCACCCGCGTCGACGCCTTCAACATCGACCTCGCCAACGAGCTGTCCCGCAACGGGCGCCGCTCGGGCCTCACCTTCGCCCCCGAGGGCGGCAGTGAGCGCATGCGCAAGGTGATCAACAAGATGGTGTCGGAGGAGGACCTGATCCGCACCGTCGCCACCGCCTACGGCAACGGCTGGCGCCAGGTGAAGCTGTACTTCATGTGCGGCCTGCCCACCGAGACCGACGAGGACGTGCTCCAGATCGGCGAGATGGCGAAGAACGTCATCCAGAAGGGCCGAGAGGTCACCGGCCAGAACGACATCCGCTGCACCGTCTCCATCGGCGGGTTCGTGCCCAAGCCGCACACCCCGTTCCAGTGGGCCCCGCAGTTGTCCGCCGAGGCCACCGACGCCCGCCTGGCCAAGCTGCGCGACTCGATCCGCGGCGACCGCAAGTACGGCAAGAACATCGGCTACCGCTACCACGACGGCAAGCCGGGCATCGTCGAGGGCCTGCTCTCCCGCGGCGACCGCCGGGTCGGCGCCATCATCCGCGCCGTCTACGAGGACGGCGGCCGCTTCGACGGCTGGCGCGAGTACTTCTCGTACGACCGCTGGATGGCCTGCGCCGACAAGGGCCTGGCCGGCACCGGCGTCGACGTCGACTGGTACACCACCCGCGAGCGCTCCTACGAGGAGGTGCTGCCCTGGGACCACCTGGACAGCGGCCTCGACAAGGACTGGCTGTGGGAGGACTGGCAGGACGCCCTGGAGGAGGTCGAGGTCGACGACTGCCGCTGGACCCCGTGCTTCGACTGCGGCGTGTGCCCCCAGATGCAGACGAGCATCCAGATCGGCCCCACCGGCAAGAAGATGCTGCCGCTGACGGTCGTCAACAAGTAGGCGTCGTACACTTCTCGGCCCCCGCTCGGCGCGTTCCGGGTGGGGGCCGAGGGGTGTGGCTGACCTGGGGCGGAGCGAGGGGTGCGGCGGGGCGCGTACCCTTTGAGGTGACAGAGTCCGGACAGTGGCGGGAACGCGCCGCGCCGGACGGGGACAATTGACTAAAGGACTGAGCGACCCTGGCACGCCGTACGCCCGACGGTCCGCCGCCCGCGCCGACGGTGCAGCGGATTCGTCTCCGCTACACCAAGCGCGGCCGGCTCCGCTTCACCAGCCACCGCGACTTCCAGCGCGCCTTCGAGCGCGCCCTGCGCCGGTCCGCCGTTCCGATGGCCTATTCGGCCGGCTTCACCCCGCACCCGAAGGTCTCCTACGCCAACGCGGCCCCGACCGGGGTGGCGAGCGAGGCGGAGTACCTGGAGATCGGTCTGGCCGCCGCGCGCGACCCCGAGCAGCTGCGGGCGCAGCTGGACGGCTCGCTGCCGACGGGCCTGGACGTGATCGACGCGGTCGAGGTCCGCACGCCGAACTTCGTGGAGCGCCTGGAGGCCTCCGAGTGGCTGGTCCGGCTGGACGGCGTCGAGCCGGCCCAGGCGGTCCAGGCGGTGGAGAAGTTCCTCGCCGAGGAGATGGTCGAGGTCGAGCGCCGGACCAAGAACGGCGTGCGGGTCTTCGACGCGCGCGGTGCGGTGGCCGCACTCGCGGTCGTCGAGCCGCAGGTCGACGGCGGTGCGGACACAGCCTCCGGAACCGACCGCGATGTTCGGACCGGCCGTCCCTGTGCGATACTGCGCCTGGTAGTACGACACGCCACACCCGCCGTACGACCCGACGACGTATTGTCCGGTCTCCGTGCGACGGCCGACCTGGCGCCGCCGGTCCCCGCAGAGGTGACCAGGCTGGCGCAGGGGCCGCTCGACGAGGAGTCCGGCACGGTGACCGACCCGCTGGCGCTCGACCGCGCCGCGGCCCCGGCCGGCTGAGAAACGGCCGGCGGGCCGCGCGCTACCGCGTCCGCCTAGTGGGCGGAGGCCGGGTCCAGTGCCTCACTGGGCCCGACGGTCCTCCAGGGTTCCCGCGGCTCCCCAGGGGAGCGAGCGTCGTCGCAGCACAGGCCGGCCACTCGGGGCCCGCCGACCAGGACGGTCGGTGGGCCCGGGGCCCCGTCCGGGAGCCACCCGGGGTTGGGGGATGGCGCAGCTTGGGAAAACCTCAGAAGACTGGTCAGACCAGAAGACTTTCGACACCCCGCCGAGCGTGGGGCGCCGAGCGAGACTACGAGCCCCTGTGCGGCCTCGCGTCCGCGCGGCGGCACCGTCAAAGGGTCCGGCCCGAGCATCGTCGCGATGCCGGCCGTCCATTGGTGCCGCGCCGTGCCCGGATGTGGAGCCCGGGGGCCTGACGGGAGATCCACCCGCATGCTCGAGAACACCGATCCGCAGCAGGCTGCGGCCACGGAACAGAACGAAACCGCCGCGACCGGCGGCGAGGGCGCGTCCGCCGCGCCGCCGCGCCGTCGTCGCCGGGCGGTGTCCCGCCCGGCGGGCACCCCGCAGGGTGCGGCCGCCGAGGTGGCCGAGACGGTCCTGCCGGCGGAGACGCACGAGGCGCCCGCCGCGGCGGCTCCGGCGGCCGAGCCGGCTCCGGCGGCCGAGAAGCCGGTCCGGGCCCGCCGGACCCGCAAGCGCGCCGAGGCCCCGGCCGGTGCGCCGGAGGCGACCGCGATCGTGGTCACCGAGCCGGCGGCCGACGAGGCCCCGGTGGCGGAGAAGGACCAGCCGGCCGGGAAGGCCGCGAAGAAGGACGAGAAGGCGGAGAAGCCCGTCCGGGCCCGCCGCACCCGCAAGCGGGCCGAGGCCCCGGCCGGTGCGACCGCCGCCGAGACGCCCGCGGTCGAGGCCCCCGCCGAGGAGCCCGCCGCCGAGCCGGTGGCCGAGGAGGCCCCCGCCGCTCCGGCCCGCCGGGCCCGCCGCCGTCGCGTGGTCGAGGCCGCGCCGGTGGTCGAGGCCCCGGTCGAGGAGCCGGCGGCCGAGGAGCCCGCCGTCGAGGAGGAGCCCGCCGAGGAGGCCGTCCAGGCCGCCGCCGCCGAGGCACCCGTTGCCGCCGAGCCGGCCGCCGCCCCCGCTCCGGCCGCCGAGGCCGAGCCGCCCCACCGGGTGCGCCGCCGCGCGGTCCGCCCGGCCACCGCGATCTTCCAGGCCCCGGTCTTCCAGGAGCCAGCCCCCTACACCGCGCCGTCCGCGCCGCAGCAGCCCGCCGCCGCCCCGGCGCCGGTCGAGGCCCCGGCCGCCGCCGAGCGCGTCGAAGAGGAAGAGTACGAGTACAGCGGCGTCGGCCGCCGTCGCCGGGTCCGTACCCGGGTCGAGCCGACCCGCCGCAAGCCGGTCGCCGCAGCGCCGGTCGCCGAGGCGCCGGTCAAGGCCCCCGCCGAGGCCCCGGCCGTCGAGGCGCCCGCCGCGGAGGCCCCCGCCGTCGCTCCCGAGACCGAGGGCGAGTGGGAGGAGGACGGTCGTCCGTCCCGCCGTCGCCGTCGCGGCGGCCGCCGCCGTCGCCGTGGCGAGGCCGAGGAGTTCGAGGCCGCCGAGGCCGTGCAGCCCGCCGCCGAGGCGCCGGCCGAGGCCGTCGCCGAGGAGGAGGACGAGGAGGAGGAGGACGACCTGGCCGCCGGCCTGTCCTCGTCGCGTCGCCGTCGCCGCCGTCGCCGCCGCAGCGGTGAGGCCGGTGCCGTCGAGACCGCCGAGACCACCGAGGACGGCGTCCGCACGGTCGTGAAGGTGCGCGAGCCGCGCCGCCGCTCCACCGAGCCGTCCTTCGACCCGGACGAGGTGCAGTCCATCAAGGGCTCGACCCGTCTGGAGGCGAAGAAGCAGCGCCGCCGCGAGGGCCGTGAGCTGGGCCGCCGCCGGGTGCCGATCATCACCGAGGCCGAGTTCCTGGCCCGCCGCGAGTCGGTCGAGCGCGTCATGGTGGTGCGCCAGAACGGCCAGCGGACCCAGATCGGCGTGCTCGAGGACGGCGTGCTGGTCGAGCACTACGTCAACAAGGAGCAGGCCACCTCGTACGTCGGCAACGTCTACCTGGGCAAGGTCCAGAACGTGCTGCCGTCGATGGAGGCCGCGTTCGTCGACATCGGCAAGGGCCGCAACGCGGTGCTGTACGCCGGTGAGGTCAACTTCGGCGCGCTGGGCCACGGCGGCCCGCGCCGGATCGAGTCGGTGCTGAAGTCCGGCCAGTCCGTGCTGGTGCAGGTCTCCAAGGACCCGATCGGCCACAAGGGCGCCCGCCTGACCAGCCAGATCTCGCTGCCCGGCCGCTACCTGGTGTACGTGCCCGAGGGCTCGATGACCGGCATCTCGCGCAAGCTCCCCGAGAACGAGCGCGCGCGCCTGAAGCAGATCCTCAAGAAGATCGTCCCGGACGACGCGGGCGTGATCGTGCGCACCGCCGCCGAGGGTGCCTCCGAGGAGGAGCTGACCCGCGACGTCCAGCGCCTCCAGCAGCAGTGGGAGGACATCCAGAAGAAGGCCGCGACCGGCAACGCCCCGGCGCTGCTGTACGGCGAGCCGGACATGACCGTCCGGGTCGTCCGCGACATCTTCAACGAGGACTTCACCAAGGTCATCGTCTCCGGCGACGAGGCGTGGACGACCATCCACGAGTACGTCTCCAACGTGGCCCCGGACCTCGCCGAGCGGCTCCAGCGGTGGACCTCCGAGGTGGACGTGTTCGCCACCTACCGGATCGACGAGCAGCTGATGAAGGCGCTGGACCGCAAGGTCTGGCTGCCCAGCGGCGGCTCGCTGGTGATCGACCGCACCGAGGCGATGGTCGTCATCGACGTCAACACCGGGAAGTTCGTCGGCCAGGGCGGCAACCTGGAGGAGACGGTCACCCGGAACAACATCGAGGCGGCCGAGGAGATCGTGCGCCAGCTGCGGCTGCGCGACCTCGGCGGCATCATCGTGATCGACTTCATCGACATGGTCCTGGAGTCCAACCGCGACCTGGTGCTGCGCCGCCTGCTGGAGTGCCTGGGCCGGGACCGGACCAAGCACCAGGTGGCCGAGGTCACCTCGCTGGGCCTGGTCCAGATGACCCGCAAGCGGGTCGGCCAGGGCCTGCTGGAGTCCTTCTCCGAGGCCTGCGTGCACTGCAACGGCCGCGGCGTGATCGTGCACATGGAGCAGCCGAGCACCCACGTCCACGCCCCGGCCCCGGCCGCGGGCGAGGTCTCGGGCGGCGGCAAGCGCCGTCGCCGGGGCAAGGGCGGGGTCGGCCACGAGGAGCCGCAGGCCGTCGAGGCCGCGGCGGCCGAGGCGGTCCTGGAGGCCGCTGAGGCCGTGGTGGAGGCCGCCGAGCCGGTGCGCGAGGAGATCGAGGGCCAGCTGGCCCTGGAGGTTCCGGGCGTCGAGGCCCCGGCTGCCGAGACCACGCCGGTCGAGGCCCCGAAGGCCGAGCCGGCCCCGGTGGCCGAGGCCCCGGCCGCCGCTCCGGCGGGCCGTACCCGTCGCCGCGCGGTGCGCAAGGCGACGGCTCCGGCGGGCGCGCCGCAGGCCGCCGAGATCGTGGTGCTGCAGGCGAAGGCGGACGCGGCGCTGGAGGCGGCCCTGGCCGCCGCCGCCCCGGCCGCCGAGACCGCCGCCGAGGCGGTCGTGGAGGCCGTCGCGCAGGCGCAGCCCGAGGCCGCCGAGGAGGCCGTCGTCGCGGAGGCCGTGGTCGTCGAGACCCCGGCCGCCGAGCCCGCCGAGGCCCCGGTCGCGGAGGAGGCGCCCGCCGAGGAGGCCCCGGCGCCGAAGAAGCGGGCCGCCCGCAAGACCGCCGCGAAGAAGACCGCCGCCAAGAAGACGACCACGGCGGCCAAGAAGACCACCGCCCGCAAGACCGCGACCAAGCGGACGAGCGCGGCGGCCAAGAAGGCCGCGGCCGCCGAGGGTGATACGGCGGCCGAGTAGTGCCCGTGCCCGGGGGCGGGGCCATCCCGCCCCCGGGCCGTACGTGCCGGTTTGCCCCTCGGGCGGCCGGTCCGTATTCTTGACCATCGGCGTGTCTACGCCACGCTCCCGAGCACATCACCTTCCCGAAACCCCGCGTCCGCGCGGAGCGAACGGGAGGAGGCCCCTGTGTCCGTACCCAGGTGGCTGGCGTCGGGAGTTCCGACCGAGTTGGGAAAGTAGGTACCGCATGTACGCGATCGTTCGCGCAGGCGGCCGCCAGCACAAGGTCGCCGTCGGCGACGTGCTGGAGATCGACCGTATCGAGGCCAAGCCGGGTGACTCGGTGGAGCTCTCGACCATTCTGGTCGTCGACGGTGACGCCGTCACCTCCGACCCGTGGGTCCTGGCCGGCGTGAAGGCTCACGCCGAGGTGGTCGACCAGACCAAGGGCGACAAGATCGTCATCCTGCGCTACAAGAACAAGACCGGCTACCGCCGTCGTCAGGGTCACCGTCAGAAGCACACCGCGGTGCGCATCACCAGCATCGACTCGGTCAGCAAGTAAGGGGATAGCGAGATATGGCACACAAGAAGGGCGCAAGCTCTACCCGCAACGGCCGTGACTCGAACGCCCAGCGCCTCGGCGTGAAGCGCTTCGGCGGCCAGGTCGTCTCCGCCGGCGAGATCCTCGTCCGCCAGCGCGGCACCCACTTCCACCCGGGTGCCGGTGTCGGCCGTGGTGGCGACGACACCCTGTTCGCGCTGACCGCCGGTGCGGTGCAGTTCGGCAACCGTCGCGGCCGCAAGGTCGTCAACATCGTGGCCGTCGAGGCCTGAGTCCGAGCGGACTCACGAGTCGGATCAGACTCACACTGAAGGGTGGGCCGGAATGTTCCGGTCCACCTTTCGGCTTTACGCAACAAGCAAGACTCATCCGTACTGGAGGCACATCCCATGACCACCTTCGTGGACCGCGTCGAACTCCACGTCGCCGCGGGTAACGGAGGCCACGGCTGCGCCTCCGTGCACCGCGAGAAGTTCAAGCCGCTCGGCGGACCGGACGGCGGCAACGGCGGCGAGGGCGGCAGCGTCATCCTCACCGTGGACTCGCAGGTCACCACGCTGCTCGAGTACCACCACTCGCCCAAGCGCAAGGCCACCAACGGCAAGCCCGGAGCGGGCGGCAACCGCACCGGCGCCGACGGCGAGGACCTCGTCCTGCTGGTGCCGGACGGCACCGTGGTGCTGGACCGCCAGGGCAACGTGCTGGCCGACCTGGTCGGGCACGGCACCAGCTTCGTCGCCGCCCAGGGCGGCCGCGGCGGCCTCGGCAACGCCGCGCTGGCCTCGGCCCGTCGCAAGGCCCCCGGCTTCGCGCTGCTCGGCGAGCCCGGCGAGGCCCGCGACATCGTGATGGAGCTCAAGTCCGTCGCCGACGTGGCCCTGGTCGGCTACCCGAGCGCCGGCAAGTCCTCGCTGATCTCGGTGCTCTCCGCCGCCAAGCCGAAGATCGCGGACTACCCGTTCACCACCCTGATCCCCAACCTCGGCGTGGTCACCGCGGGTGACACCGTCTACACCATCGCGGACGTGCCCGGTCTGATCCCGGGCGCCAGCCAGGGCCGCGGCCTGGGCCTGGAGTTCCTGCGGCACGTCGAGCGCTGCTCGGTGCTGGTGCACGTGCTGGACTGCGCCACCCTGGAGCCCGGCCGGGACCCGCTGACCGACCTGGAGACCATCGAGGCCGAGCTCGCCGAGTACGGCGGCCTGGACGACCGCCCGCGCCTGGTCGCGCTCAACAAGGTGGACGTGCCGGACGGCCAGGACATCGCCGACCTCACCCGGGCCTCGCTGGAGGAGCGCGGCTACCAGGTGTTCGAGGTCTCCGCCGCCTCCCGCAAGGGCCTGCGCGAGCTGAGCTTCGCGGTGGCGAAGATCGTCGCCGAGGCGCGCGCCGCCAAGCCGGCCGAGGAGTCCACCCGGATCGTGCTGCGGCCCAAGGCCGTGGACGACGCGGGCTTCACCATCACCGAGGAGGACGGCGCCTACCGCATCCGCGGCGTCAAGCCGGAGCGCTGGGTCCGCCAGACCGACTTCGCCAACGACGAGGCCGTCGGCTACCTCGCCGACCGGCTGGCCCGCCTCGGCGTCGAGGAGCAGCTGTGGAAGGTCGGGGCGCAGGAGGGCGACACCGTCATCATCGGCCCCGAGGAGAACGCCGTCGTCTTCGACTGGGAGCCGACCATGGCCGCCGGCGCCGAGATGCTCGGCCGCCGCGGTGAGGACCACCGCCTCGAGAGCCCGCGCCCGGCGGTCGACCGCCGCCGCGAGAAGCAGAAGGGCCGGGACGCGGCCGAGGCCGAGTTCCTCGCCTTCGAGGCGCTCTCCAGCGGCCGCCAGGCCGCCATCGAGGGCGACGACGAGGACTACTGAGTCGACCCGCTCGAAGCGGACGGCCCCGCCACCTGTCGAGGTGGCGGGGCCGTCCGCTTGTTCAGCTGTTCAGCTGTTCAGCTGTTCAGTGGCGACGGAACGTCACTTCGTCCAGGCGGCCTGGACCTTGGTGATGTCGGTCGAGTCGCCGTAGCCGACCATGACCGGGGTGGTGCCGGCCGGGAAGCTGACGATGTCGCAGCCCTTGAAGGCGACGCCCTTGGTGGCGCCGGACCAGCTCGGGGTGTTGCACTTGGCGATCTGGGTCGACCCGACCGGGTTGGCGAACATGGCCGTGTTGTTGAACTCGACGTTGCCGCCGGTCAGGGCGGGGGCCTGCTGGGCGAAGTCGAGGACGTTCCACTGGTTGTCGATGACCAGGTCCTTCTGGACG
>NZ_JBHTTU010000042.1:0-15196 GCF_042794375.1 Kitasatospora sp. NPDC056531
CCGCCCAGCAGCTCACCCGCTCCTTCGCCGCCACCCAGGCCGCCGCCATCGCGCTCGGCGTGGTGGTCTCGCTGGCCGGCGTCACCGGCTCCTACCACCTCAACGTGCCCTCCGGCCCGGCCATCGTGCTGCTCGCCATCGCGGTCTTCGCGGTGTTCAGCGTGATCGCCGCGCCGCTCGCCCGGCGCCGCCACCGACGGCGCGGCGAGGCCGACCGGGGACCGACGGTCTGCGACGTCGCCGTCCCGGACCGGGCCCCCGACCGGATCCCTGACCAAATCGCTGACCAAATCCCCGGCCAAATCCCGGGAAAGACTTCCTCCGACACGGGCACCCCGGAGCGGCGGGCCGGACTGGCACAATGAGGTGCGAGACGCCCACGACCCCAGGAGGACCCACGGTGACCACCGCAGGCCCGTCGCCGCGCGCCCGATCGACCCGGCAGCGTGCCGCCGTCTCGGCCGCCCTGGACGAGATCGCGGACTTCCGCAGCGCGCAGGAGCTCCACGACCTGCTCAAGCACCGCGGGGACTCCGTCGGTCTGACCACGGTCTACCGCACGCTCCAGTCGCTCGCCGACGCCGGTGAGGTGGACGTGCTGCGCACCGCCGACGGCGAGGCCGTCTACCGCCGGTGCAGCAGCGGGCACCACCACCACCTGGTCTGCCGGCACTGCGGCGCCACCGTCGAGGTGGAGGGCCCCGCGGTGGAGCGCTGGGCCAACTCGGTCGCCGCCGAGCACGGGTTCAGCGACATCGCGCACACCCTGGAGATCTTCGGCACCTGCGCGGAGTGCGCGAAGAAGGACTAGCGGCAGCCGTACGGGGCAGCCCGTACGGACGACGGCGAAGGGCCCGCGGGAGCGATCCCGCGGGCCCTTCGCCGTACACCGGCACGGTCAGCGCTGGGCGGGCACCCCCGACGGCCCGGCGACCTCGTTCGGGATCGCCCCGCCGAAGCGGCGGTCGCGCATCGCGAACTGCTCGCAGGCGCGCCACAGGTCGCGGCGGTCGAAGTCCGGCCAGAGCACGTCCTGGAACACGAACTCGGCGTAAGCGGACTGCCAGAGCAGGAAGTTGGAGGTGCGCTGCTCGCCGCTGGGGCGCAGGAACAGGTCCACGTCCGGCATGTCCGGGTGGTACATGTACCTGGCGAGGGTCTTCTCGTTGACCTTCTTCGGGTCCAGCTTCCCGGCCGCGACGTCCTGCGCGATCGCCTGCGCCGCGTCCGCCAGCTCGGCCCGGCCGCCGTAGTTGACGCACATGTAGAGCGTCACGGCGTCGTTGCCCTTGGTCTGCTCCTCGGCGACCTGCAGCTCCTGCACGACGCTCTTCCACAGCTTGGGCATCCGGCCGGCCCAGCGGATCCGCACGCCCATCGCGTCCATCTCGTCGCGGCGGCGGCGGATGACGTCCCGGTTGAAGTTCATCAGGAACTTCACCTCGTCGGGCGAGCGCTTCCAGTTCTCGGTGGAGAACGCGTACAGCGAGATGTTCTTGACGCCGAGCTCGATCGCACCCTTGAGGACGTCCAGCACGACCGACTCGCCGATCTTGTGGCCCTCGGTGCGGGGCAGCCCGCGCTCCTTGGCCCAACGGCCGTTGCCGTCCATCACGATGGCGACGTGGTTCGGGACCAGCTCACCGGGGAGCTTCGGGGGCTGTGCGCCGCTGGGGTGCGGGGTCGGGGGAACGTAGTCCCGCTGCTTGCCGCCGCCGAAGAGCCGTCGCGCTGCCATGTGCTCACTTCTCCACGTATCTCATCGAGCGGATGCCCCGCTCCAGGTGCCACTGCAGATAGGCCGCGACCAGGCCGCTGCCCTCCCGCCAGTACCGCGGCTCGCAGGCGTCGGCCGTCTGCCAGTCCCCTGACAACAGTGCCCCGAGCAGTACCAGTGTCTCAGGGGAGGGTACGGCACATCCGGGCACTCGGCAGTCCGGGCAGAGCACCCCGCCCGCCGGGAGCGAGAAGAAACGGTTCGGCCCCTCCAGGCCGCACTTGGCGCAGTCCGTGAAGCTCGCACCGTACCCGTTGACCGCGAGCGAGCGCAGCAGGAAGGCGTCCATCACCAGGTGCGACTCGTGCAGGCCGGCCGCCAGCGTGCGCAGCCCGCCCACCAGCAGCAGGTACTGCTGCACGGCCGGCTCGCCCTCGTTCTCGGCGAAGCGCTCGGCCGTCTCCAGCATCGCCGTGCCGGCGGTGTAGCGGCCGTAGTCGGTGACGATCGAACCGCCGTACGGTGCGATGGTCTCCACCTGGGTGCACAGCGGCAGCCCGCGCCCGACCAGTTCGCTCCCCCGGCTGAAGAACTGCACGTCCACGTGCGAGAACGGTTCCAGGCGGGCGCCGAACTTGGACTTGGTCTTGCGCACCCCGCGCGCCACCGCCCGCACCTTGCCGTGCTGGCGGGTCAGCAGGGTGATGATCCGATCGGCCTCGCCGAGCTTCTGCGCCCGCAGCACGACGCCGTCGTCCCGGAAAAGACTCATGCGGTCCATTCTCCCCCAGCCGCGGGGGCGGCCAGGGCGCCCGGGGGCGGGCAGCCGTGTTGCCCGCACCGGGGCCGTGGGGGAGGACCACTGCGGTGCGGGTCACGGCGGGCCCGGAGGGGGGTCGGACCCGTTTGTGGGGGATACGGAAGGTCTTCTCGAAGGGGGCCGGCAGGCCCTACAGGTTCTCGTACGGCGCCCGGGTCGCCGCCTCCAGCAGCTCCGTGACCACGGACTGCGGCAGGTCCAGGCAGCGCCCGACCGCGGCCAGCGCCTCCCGCTCCTGCGGCAGGTAGCGCCCGTCGGCCAGGGCGATCGCGGCGCCCTGAAGCAACAGCCGCTCGCGGCCCTGCTGGGCCAGGTGCGGGGCGAGCGGTTCGAGCACCGCATGCAGCTCCACGGCGAGGCCGCCAGCCATCCCGTGGGCGTCGTAGAGTTCGCCGCCGAGCCCGGACAGCGCGGCGAGCGCGGCCAGCACCTGGGCCTCGCCGCAGTCCTCGAACCCGGCCTCGCGCACCGCCGTGCAGGCCGCCTCGCGGGCCGCCCGGTGGGCGGTGCCGCCGGCCGCGAGCAGGGCCAGCGCGACGGTGTACTGGCCGTCCCGCAGCATCCCGCCGAGGCGCACGCTGGTGGGCTGCTCCAGAGCCTCGACACCGTACCGGCCGTGGCAGCTGGTGCACTGCACGCTGCCGATCACCGGCCCGAGCGGGACCACCGGGGCCCCCAGGAGCCGCAGCCACCGCCGGCCGTGCTGCCGGCGGTAGTTGCGGTCCCCGCCGCAGCCCGGGCAGAAGAAGTCACCGAGAACGTCAGTCCGCCACCGCGGGCGAACACCCCACAACCTGGTCACGGCGCCACTCCCCAGACATGGCAGGCGGCCTGCACAACTATGGGCAGGTCACGCGACCGGACACCGAGGCCGTCCCACCGACCCGGCTTTCCGGTGGATCGATGTTGCCATGGTTACCGGCACGTGTCAGTACCTCGAACGGCTTCCGGCCCGAAAAAATGTGGCGCAGGACACAACGGGCGACTCGAACGGCGAAGGGCCGCCCCGGAGGACGGCCCTTCGCGTACCACCCGTACGGATTAACCGCGCCGCGAGCGGTTTACGGCGCTGATCATCGCCTTCAGCGAGGCCAGCACGGTGTTGCCGTCGATGCCCACGCCCCACAGCACCTTGCCGTCCACCGCGCACTCCACGTACGCGGCCGCCTGGGCGTCGCCGCCCTCGCTCAGCGCGTGCTCGGCGTAGTCCAGCACGCGTACGTCCACGCCGATCCGGGCCAGCGCGTCCGCGAAGGCCGAGACCGGGCCGTTGCCGGTGCCGTTCAGGGTCACCGGCGCGCCGTCCACCACGGCCTCGGCGGTCAGCGCGTCCCGGCCGTCCTCGGTGGTCAGGGTGCGCGAGCCGGCCAGCGACAGCCGGCCCCACGGGTTGGCGGGGGTCGGCAGGTACTCGTCCTCGAAGACCCGCCAGATCTCGGCCGGGGTGACCTCGCCGCCCTCGGCGTCGGTCTTGGCCTGGATGATCCGGGAGAACTCGATCTGCATCCGGCGCGGCAGGTCCAGCTTGTGGTCGTTCTTCAGGACGTACGCCACACCGCCCTTGCCGGACTGGCTGTTGACCCGGATGACCGCCTCGTAGGTGCGGCCGACGTCCTTCGGGTCGATCGGCAGGTACGGCACGCCCCAGGTGTGTTCCTCCACCGGCACCCCGGCCGCCTCGGCGTCCGCCTCCAGGGCGTCGAAGCCCTTCTTGATGGCGTCCTGGTGCGAGCCGGAGAAGGAGGTGTACACCAGGTCGCCGGCGTACGGGTGGCGCGGGTGCACCTCCATCTGGTTGCAGTACTCGGCGGTGCGGCGCACCTCGTCGATGTCGGAGAAGTCGATCTGCGGGTCGATGCCCTGCGAGAACAGGTTCATCCCCAGCGTCACCAGGTCGACGTTGCCGGTCCGCTCGCCCTGCCCGAACAGACAGCCCTCGATCCGGTCCGCACCCGCCATGTAGGCCAGCTCGGCGGAGGCGACGGCGGTACCGCGGTCGTTGTGCGGGTGCACCGACAGGCAGACGGACTCGCGGCGGGACAGGTTGCGCGACATCCACTCGAACTGGTCGGCCTGCACGTTCGGAGTGGCCCGCTCGATGGTGGCCGGCAGGTTCAGGATGATCTCGCGGCCCTCGCCCGGCTGCCAGACGTCCATCACCGCCTCGCAGACCTCCAGCGCGAAGTCCAGCTCGGTGTCCACGAAGATCTCCGGCGAGTACTGGTAGCCGAAGACGGTGTCGTCGCCCAGCAGCTTCTCCGCGTACTCCATCACCAGCCGGGTGCCGTCGACGGCGATCGCCTTGGTGGCCGCCTTGTCGTTGCGGAAGACCACCCGGCGGAACAGCGGCGCGGTCGCGTTGTACAGGTGGACGGTCGCCCGCGGGGCGCCGACCAGCGACTCCACGGTCTTCTCGATCAGCTCCTCGCGGGCCTGGGTGAGCACCGAGATGGTGACGTCCTCCGGGATCGCCCCCTCCTCGATCAGCGACCGCACGAAGGCGTGGTCGGTGGCGCCGGAGGACGGGAAGCCGACCTCGATCTCCTTGTAGCCCATCCGCACCAGCAGGTCGAACATCTTGCGCTTACGGGCCGGGGACATCGGGTCGATCAGCGCCTGGTTGCCGTCCCGCAGGTCGGTGGAGAGCCAGCGCGGCGCCTTGGTGATGACCTTGCTCGGCCAGCTGCGGTCCGCCAGGTCGACGGTGCCGAAGGGCAGGTAGCGCCCGTGGCGCATGCCCGAGGGCCGCTGGCGCACGGAGGCGGCGGTGATCGGCGTGGGCCGGTCGACGAAGGCGGGAGCGGCGGGGACGGACGCGGCGGAGCTCTGCTCGGTCATGGAGGTGACTCTCGGCTTCCTGTGGATGCGTGGTGCGGGCGGGTCGGGAGGGATCAACACCGACTGGCCGGCCTCTGCTGCCGCTCGCGATCCGCCGTTGGACCGCCGTTTCCGCGCACAGCTCGTTCCCCGCGGCGAGGGAGCCGGCCCCTGTGGACTACAGGCCCTCGACGCGGCAGCTAAGAAGAAGCAGCCCGTTGCGCATGATGCCCCAGCGTAACCCAGTGCCGCGCGCCCCCGAAGTGATCCGGGCTTCCGTTCCACTCCTTGAGACGCCGACTGGTCATGCCAAGGGTGGTGACAACCGGTCATCGAGGCCTCACCCTGGGCCACATGACCACATCGGTACCGATCTGCGCGATCGTCCCGCCGTACGTCCTGGACCGCCTCGCCGAGGCCGGTCACGAGCCCGCCGTCCGCTCCCTCGCCCTCGACGCCGCGCACCGCGCGGCCCGCCTGAGCCCTCCGCCGCCGGTCGCCGCCAACCCGGGCCTCAGCCGGGTGATCGCCGACTCCGGCCACAGCCAGCGGCTGCCCGGCCGCACCGTCCGCACCGAGGGCCAGGCCCCGGTCACCGACACCTCCGTCAACCACGCCTACGACGGCCTCGGCGACACCTTCGCGCTGTACTCCGACGTCTTCGGCCGCGACTCGATCGACGGCCAGGGGCTGCGCCTGGACGCCAGCGTGCACTACGGCCAGAACTACGACAACGCCTTCTGGGACGGCCAGCGGATGGTCTTCGGCGACGGCGACGGCGAGATCTTCGGCGACTTCACCGCCTGCATCGACGTCATCGGCCACGAACTCACCCACGGCGTCACCCAGTTCACCGCCGGCCTGGAGTACCAGGACCAGCCCGGCGCGCTGAACGAGTCGGTCTCCGACGTCTTCGGCTCGTTGGTCAAGCAGTACGCACTGCGCCAGAACGCCGCCGACGCCGACTGGTTGATCGGCGCCGGGCTGCTCGCCCCCGGCATCCAGGGCGTGGCGCTGCGCTCGATGAAGGCGCCCGGCACCGCCTACGACGATCCCCAGCTCGGCAAGGACCCGCAGCCCGCGCACATGCGGGACTACGTGCAGACCTCGGAGGACAACGGCGGGGTGCACATCAACTCCGGCATCCCCAACCACGCGTTCTACCTGCTGGCCACCGCCCTCGGCGGCCAGGCCTGGGACCGCGCCGGACGGATCTGGTACGACGCGCTGACCAGCCGCCGACTGCCCGCCGACGCCGACTTCACCGCCTTCGCCCGGGCCACCGTGGCCGCCGCCAAGGCCCGCTACCCCGACCAGTCCTCGATCGCGGACACCGTCACGGCGGCCTGGGCTCAGGTGGGGGTCAGCGCGGGCTGACCGACGGTTGAGACGGCTTCCGAACGGTTGAGACGGGCTTAAGGTCACGGTCCGGGAAAAGCGCCGCAAAAGCCTTCCCTGCGTAGCACCATGGACACCATGCGCATCCAGGTGACCCGGACCGGCGGCCTCGCCGGAATCGTCCGCCACGCGGAGCTCGACACCGCCGAGCGCGTGGACGCCCCGCACGTCCACGCGCTCGCCCGCGAGGCCGTCGCGGGCGGGCTGCGCGCCCCCTCGTACGGGGTGCCGGACGGCTTCCACTACGAGATCACCGTCGACAGCCGGACGGTGTACTGCGCCGACCCCAAGCTCACCGACTCACAGCGTGAGCTGGTGTCGCTGGTGCTGCGCGAGGGGGCGTAACCCGCGCGACCCCCGCGCGACCCCCGCGCGGCACCGTCGCACCAGCTTCTGACGCTTCGTACCGGACGGGAGACGACGAAGGCCCGCCCGGACGCGTCGAACGTCCGGGCGGGCCCCGGTGATCCCGTCGTCGCCGACTTCCGGATCAGAAGCCGAGCTTGCGCAGCTGCTTCGGGTCGCGCTGCCAGTCCTTGGCCACCTTGACGTGCAGGTCCAGGTAGACCGGCGTGCCGAGCAGCGCCTCGATGTGCTTGCGGGCGGTGCTGCCGACGTGCTTGAGCCGCGAGCCCTTGGCGCCGATCACGATCGCCTTCTGGCTCTGCCGCTCGATGTAGACGTTGGCGTGGATGTCCAGCAGCGGGCGGTCCGCCGGGCGGCCCTCGCGCGGCAGCATCTCCTCCACCACGACGGCCAGCGAGTGCGGCAGTTCGTCCCGCACACCCTCCAGGGCGGCCTCGCGGATCAGCTCGGCGACCATGATCTGCTCGGGCTCGTCGGTGAGGTCGCCCTCCGGGTAGAGCTGGTCGCCCTCCGGCAGCAGCTTGGTGAGCAGGTCGGCGGCCAGCTCGACCTGCTTGTCGCCGACCGCGGAGACCGGGATGATCTCGGCCCACTCGAAGCCCAGCTCGATGCCGAGCTGATGGACCGCGATGAGCTGCTCGGCCAGGCGCTTGGAGTCGACCAGGTCGGTCTTGGTGACGATGGCGACCTTCGGGGTCTTCTTGATCCCGGCGATCTCCTTGGCGATGAACTTGTCGCCGGGGCCGATCTTCTGGTCGGCGGGCAGGCAGAAGCCGATCACGTCGACCTCGGCCCAGGTGGTGCGGACCAGGTCGTTGAGGCGTTCGCCGAGCAGGGTGCGCGGCTTGTGCAGACCGGGGGTGTCGACCAGCACGAGCTGGGCGTCCGGGCGGTGCACGATGCCGCGCACGGTGTGCCGGGTGGTCTGCGGGCGGTCGGAGGTGATCGCGACCTTCGTCCCCACCAGGGCGTTGGTCAGGGTCGACTTGCCCGCGTTGGGGCGGCCGACGAAGCACGCGAACCCGGAGCGGTACGAGGAGGAAGGGGCATTCATGGGCTCCATTCTCCCTGATCACCGGAGCCGCGCTGTCCGGGGCCGGTCCTCACCCCGCGCTCAGCCCTTCTTGTCGCCCCGCCCGATCAGCGAGAACACCACCAGCAGCACCAGGAAGCCGATCGAGCCCCAGAGCCAGGCCGGCGAGTCGGTCTCCTGCCACTTGCCCATCCCCATCACGAACAGCAGCAGTCCGGCGATGAACGCCAACGCCCCCATGCCCCAGCCCCTCACCGAGTCCACTCCCCCGGTGAGATTATCGGCCGAGCGCATGGGGGCAGCGCCCACGGTACGAGCTGCCGAGGGGCCTCAGCGGGCCTCGGCCGTCACCCGCAGCGTCCCGTCCGGACCGGCCAGCAGCACCGGCGTCCCGGCCCCTCCCAGGTCCCGTACGGCGGCCAGATCGGCTTCGGCCGGCCGCTCGGCCTCGCTCACCACGGCGGCCGCCTCCAGCGACTTCGCGCCGCTGGCCACCGCCATCGCCACCGCCGTCTGCAGCGCGCTCAGCTTCAGCGACTCCAGCGCGACCGTCCCGGCCACGTAGGTGCGGCCGGTCTCGTCACGCACCGCGGCCCCCTCGGCCACGCCGTTGCGGGCGCGGGCCGAGCGGGCCAGGGTGATGATCTTCTTGTCTTCGGGGTCGAGCTCGACGATGTCACTCATGCCGCCGAGCATAGGTGCCCGCTCACCCGCCCTGCCCTGCCCCTCCCCGGGGGCGAGCGGACGAGTCACAGCGAGCGGGCGAGTATCAGTGGCCGACCGGGTGGGTCCGCCCCGGGTTGGGGTTCATGATCTTGACGAAGGTCTTCGGCCCGGAGGGCTGCGGCTCCTCGCGTTCGATCCGCTCGCGCCAGAACGGGTTGTCGTGCGGCAGGTGACTGCTCACCCGGCCGTACATCCCGAAGGTGGTCACGACGATCCCGAAGATGAACGCGAACAGCACGTTCGACATCCGGAAGTTGAGGATGTTCGCCTCCGGCCGTCCGAGCACCGTCAGTCCGTAGAAGCCGGACAGGACGAACAGCACACCGACCACCATGTTGAGGGTGGACGCGAAGTTCCCGCCGATGATCGCCCCGACCACGAGGATCGCGCCCACCACGATGGACAGGATGCTCAGCGCGCCGTTGGTCGAAAGCCCGGCGATCCGGTCGCCGCGGGTGTCCAGGAAGCCTGGGTGGTCGGCCAGCCCGAAGGCCCCGAACACGATCAGGAAGATCCCCCCGAGTGCCGCCCCGACCCGCCACACCAGGGCGAGCCGGCGGTCGACGGTCGGCAGTTCGTCTTGCAGCTTCATGGCGACCTCCAGAGCTCGCCGAAAGCCGAGTGGCTCGGCCTAGCTGTAGGGATGGCTCCCCTGCATGTGCGGTGTCTCGTGCATGTAGAGCGAACCGCACTGCTGGCAGCAGCGCAGCCCGGTCCCCCAGTCCTGCTCCGGCCGCGTCTCGGCGTCGTCGGGCATGGTGCGGCCGCAGAGCGCCGTCGACAGGTCCTCGTCCCGCACCACGTGCCAGGACCTGACCCCGCCGGCCGCCCCCTGCGGGCCGTACTCCGCCCGGAGTTTGTGCGTCATGCCCTCCATGGTCGCGCGGCGGCCCCCGACCCGCTACTCGCCCGCGGCGCCCTCGGCCCCGGCCGCCTCGCGCACGGGCGAGGCGACCATCGAGCCGATCCGGTTGCGCCGGCCCGCCGAGGACTCGGCGATCAGCAGGATCCCGGTCAACCCGGTGTCCTCCGGCTCCGGCAGCGGGATTTCGCAGGAGGAGCCGGGGATCGGCACCCGGCCGAGGTGCTTGGCCAGCAGACCGCCGACGGTCTCGACGTCCTCGTCCTCCAGCTCGATGCCGAACAGCTCGCCCAGGTCCTCCACCAGCAGCCGGGCGGTGATCCGGTACGAGCCGTCGCCGAGGTCCTCGACCGGCGCGATCTCCCGGTCGTACTCGTCGGTGATCTCGCCGACGATCTCCTCCAGGATGTCCTCGATGGTGACCAGGCCGGCCGTGCCGCCGTACTCGTCGATCACGATCGCGACGTGCGAGCGGCGCTGCTGCATCTCGCGCAGCAGGTCGCCGGCCGGCTTGGAGTCCGGCACGAAGACGGCCGGGCGCATCACCGCGCCGACCTCCTCGGCCTCCGCCTCGCGGTTGATGTGGGTGCGGCGCACCAGGTCCTTGAGGTAGACGATGCCGACCACGTCGTCCTCGTTGTCGCCGACCACCGGGATCCGCGAGAAGCCCGAGCGCAGTGCCAGGGTGAGCGCCTGGCGGACGGTCTTGTGCCGCTCGATCATCACCAGGTCGGTGCGCGGCACCATCACCTCGCGCACGATGGTGTCGCCCAGCTCGAAGACCGAGTGCACCATCCGGCGCTCCTCGTCCTCGATCAGGTCGTCCTTCTCGGCGAGGTCGACCAGGGCCCGCAGCTCCGCCTCGGAGGCGAACGGCCCCTCCCGGTAGCCCTTGCCCGGGGTCAGCGCGTTGCCGAGCAGGATCAGCAGCCGCGGGATCGGGCCGAGCACCGCGGCCAGCGGCAGCAGCACGAAGGAGGCGGCGGTCGTGGTGGAGATCGGGTGCTGGCGCCCGATCGTGCGCGGCGAGACGCCCACCGCGACGAAGGACACCAGCACCATCACGCCGAAGGCCAGCAGCACGGCCCGCCAGGTCGGGTGGAGGTTGCGCACGCACACCGCGGTGACCAGGACGGCCGCCGCCATCTCGCTGGCCACCCGGATCAGGGTCGCCAGGTTGAGGTAGCGGATCGGGTCGGAGGCGACGGTCAGCAGCCGCGCGGAGCCGCGCCGCCCGTTCCGCACCGCCTCCTCCGCCCGGAACCGGGAGACCCGGGAGATGCCCGCCTCGGCGCACGCGGCCAGCCAGCCGAGCACGACCAGCGCCACGGCGCCGAGGATGAAGCTCGTACTCTCACCACTCACAGGGGTTCGGGCTCCGCGCTCAGTGGGTGGTGGGGGCCGGCGAGATGCCGCCGAGGCCGCGGCCCGCCCGCCAGTCGTCCAGGATGCGCTTCTGGAGGGCGAACATCTCCTCCTCTTCCTCCGGCTCCTCGTGGTCGTAGCCGAGGACGTGCAGCACCCCGTGGACGGTGAGCAGCTGCAGCTCCTCGTCCATCGAGTGTTTGGAGGGGGCCGCCTTGCCCTGCTGCTCGGCGACCTCGGGGCAGAGCACGATGTCGCCGAGCAGGCCCTGCGGCAGCTCCTCGCCCTCCTTGCCGGGACGCAGCTCGTCCATCGGGAACGACATCACGTCGGTCGGGCCGGGCAGGTCCATCCACTGGATGTGCAGCTCCTCCATCGCCGCACCGTCCACCAGGATCACGGACAGTTCGGACTGCGGGTGGATCCGCATCTTGTCCAGGGCGAAGCGGGCGACGTCGAGGATGGCTTCCTCATCGGCGTCCCAGCCGGACTCGTTGGCGATGTCGATCGACATGACGGGCTGTGTGCTCAGCTTTCGGTGCGATGGGACTGTCGGGGTGCGCGGGTCGCCGCCGTTTTGCCGGAGCGTCGCTGGGCGGCCCGGCGGGCGCCGAGGGTGTTCTCCTCGGCCTCCTGCTGGGCGTCCCAGCGCTCGTAGGCGTCCACGATCCGGCCGACCAGCTTGTGGCGGACCACGTCGTTGCTGGTGAGGACGGAGAAGTGGATGTCGGGCACGTCGGCCAGGATCTCCTGGACGACCTTGAGGCCGCTGCGGGTACCGCTCGGGAGGTCGATCTGGGTCGTGTCACCAGTGACGACGACCCGGGAGTTGAACCCGAGGCGGGTGAGGAACATCTTGATCTGCTCGGGCGAGGTGTTCTGGGCCTCGTCGAGGATGATGAAGGCGTCGTTGAGGGTGCGGCCGCGCATGTACGCGAGCGGAGCGACCTCGATGGTGCCGGCCGCCATCAGGCGCGGGATGGAGTCCGGGTCGAGCATGTCGTGCAGCGCGTCGTAGAGCGGGCGCAGGTACGGGTCGATCTTCTCGTAGAGGGTGCCGGGCAGGAAGCCGAGCCGCTCCCCCGCCTCGACCGCCGGACGGGTCAGGATGATCCGGTTGACCTCCTTGGCCTGCAGCGCCTGCACGGCCTTGGCCATCGCCAGGTAGGTCTTGCCGGTGCCGGCCGGGCCGAGACCGAAGGTGATGGTGTGCTTGTCGATCGCCTCGACGTAGCGCTGCTGGTTGAGGGTCTTGGGGCGGATCGTGCGGCCGCGGTTGGACAGGATGTTCGCGGTGAACACCTGCGACGGGGCCGGGGAGTCCGGGTCCTGCTCCTGGCTGCGGAGCATGGCGATCGAGCGCTCCACGGAGTCCTCCGTCAGGGGCTGGCCGGTGCGCAGCACCAGCATCATCTCGCTGAAGAGCTTCTGCACGAGGGCGACCTCGGCGCGGGCCCCGGTGGCGGTCACCTCGTTGCCGCGGACGTGGATGTCGGCGGCGGGGAAGCCCTGCTCGATCACGCGCAGCAGCGAATCCGCCGTGCCGAGCAGGGTGACCATCGGGTGCTTCTCGGGGATCACGATCCGGGCGCTCACGCGGCCGTCGTCGGCCGGTTCGGGGCGCGACTGTCCGTTCGTACGGGTCTGCGATGTGTCACTCATAGGTCGGCGCTGGGGCCTGCCTCATCCCATCCGTGGTGTCGTGTGCCGCTCGGTCTCTCCGGGGCACCAGGGTACGCCGCGAGCGTGATCGCTGCGGCGGGCGGCGGGGCCGCACCCGCACGATGCTGCGGCAGATCGGGGGACGACGCGACCGTTTTTCCGACGGGGTTGCGCACCGTTCACGGGTGGCGGCGGGCCGGGACGGGCACCCGGGCGAGGTCGGCGGCGAGCACCAGCTCCCCGTCGAAGTGCTTGCGGGCGTCGGCCAGGTGCTGGCCGAGGTCCGGGTAGCGCTGGGAGAAGTGGGTCAGCACCAGGGTGCGCACCCCCGCCTCGGCGGCGGCCTTGGCGGCCTGACCGGCGGTGAGGTGGCCGTGGTCCTCGGCGAGGTGGGCGTCGGCGTCGGTGAAGGTGGCCTCGACCACCAGCAGGTCGGCGCCCTCGGCGAGCCGGTACACGCCCTCGCAGAGCCGGGTGTCCATCACGAAGGCGAACTTCTGGCCGGGCCTGGGCTCGCTGACCTGGTCCAGGGTGACGGTGCGGCCGTCCACCTCGATCGCGCCCTCGTGCTGCAGCCGGCCCACCGCCGGGCCGAAGACGCCGAGCTCGGCGAGCCGTTCGGGCACCAGGCGGCGGCCGTCCGGCTCGGACAGCCGGTAGCCGAAGGACTCGACGGGGTGGTCGAGGCGGATCGCGTCCAGCGCGAAGCGGGCGCCGGGGGCGGGCAGCGGGCCCGGCTCGTCGATCGGCCGGGGCCGCAGCACGGCCGTCTCGTGGTAGGCGGTGGCGTGCCGCAGCCGCTCGAAGTAGACCTCGCCGGACGCCGGGAAGTACACGTCGACCGGGTGCGGGACGCGGTCAAGGTTGATCCGCTGGATCACCCCGGCGAGGCCCAGGCAGTGGTCGCCGTGGAAGTGGGTCACGGCGATCCGGGTGACCTGGGTGGCCGAGACCCCGGCGTGCAGCATCTGCCGCTGGGTGCCCTCGCCGGGGTCGAAGAGCAGGCCCTCGCCGTCCCAGCGGAGCAGGTAGCCGTTGTGGTTGCGGTGCCGGGTGGGCACCTGGCTGGCGGTGCCGAGGACGACGAGTTCACGCTGGGACACGTAGGTCAGACCATGCTCTCGGTCATGCTCTTGCCGCCCAGCACGTGGACGTGGGCGTGGAAGATCGTCTGCCCGGCGCCCGCACCGGTGTTGAAGATCATTCGGTAGTCCGCAAGACCCTCGTCCCTGGCCACCGCGCCCGCCTCGGCGAGCAGTTCGCCGGCGATCTCCGGCTCGGCGGCGGCCAGCTCGGCGGCGTTCGAGTAGTGGACGTGCGGGATGACCAGGACGTGCACGGGGGCCTTGGGGGCGATGTCGCGGAAGGCGAGGGTGCGCTCGGTCTTGCGCACCACGGTCGCCGGGATCTCGCCCGCCACGATCTTGCAGAACAGGCAGTCGGACTGCGGCTCGCCGGCCATCGGTTTCTCCTCGGGTTCGTCGTGGATCACGGTTTCACGGGCCGTACGGGCGCAGCCTAGCCGAGCCGCCCGACCGCCTGCTCGTACTCCTGAAGGTGCTTCCAGCGCACCGAGCGCATGCCGACGATGTCCCCCTCGGACACGTCGAAGTCCTCTGACAGGAAGATGACCGCCAGGACGACGAAGCCGATCAGCCAACGCCGCGTCAGCCGCCACATGTTGGGGCGCATGACGCGCTTGCGGCGCACCACCCGCATGGCCAGGATCCCCTTGCCCACGCTGAAGCCGGTGAGCCGGGCGAGCACCACCTGGTTGAGGAAGGAGGTGATCAGGCTGACGCCCAGGAACGCCACCCAGAACGGCACCACCGACCCGCTGCTCTGGTGGGCGGCGTGGCCGGCCGCGTGCACGGCGGGCTTGGCCTGGTTCGCGGCGTCGGAGGCGACGGCGGCGGCGAAGCCGGCGCTGAGGGCGAGGACGAAGTCGAGCACGATCGCCAGGAACCGCCGCCCGGCGTACGCCTCCTCGGGGCACGGCGGGAGCGTGGGCTGCGCCTGCGGGTAGGGGTTCGCCGCGTACGGCTGCTGCTGGTACTGCTGTTGGTACTGCGGCGGGTACGGCTGTTGCTGGGCCGGATACGGCTGCTGGCCGTACGGGCTCTGCGCGTACGGGTTGGGCCCGTAGCCGTTCTGCGGCGGCTGCGGCTGCCCGTAGCCGTTCTGCGGCGGCTGCGGCTGCCCGTAGCCGTTCTGCGGGTACTGCTGCGGCGGATAGCCCTGCGCCATGTGCTCCCCCGTGAGCTGTCGACCAAGATCCCGATCAAGGACAGCCCCGCATCCTACCCAGGCCCCGGGGGGGGGGGGGGGGGGGCCCCCCCCCCCCCCCCCCGCTTCCCCCCCCCCCCCCCCCCGCGGTTTCGCCCCCCCCCTCCCCGACAACGAGGGCCCCGTCCCAGGCAGGGGCTTGGT
>NZ_JBHTTU010000042.1:15206-43593 GCF_042794375.1 Kitasatospora sp. NPDC056531
TCCTCCCCTGGAATTTGTCGACAAACCCCCCGATAAAGGACAGCCCCGCATCCTCCCCAGTCCCCGGCGCGGGGGGTCGCCCCCACCGCTTCCCCCCCCCGTGACTCGCCCGCTCGCCTCCGGGGTGCTCCGACCGCCTACGCCCAGGGCAGCGGCGGCCCCGTACGGGCCGGGGTCTCGGCCAGCGCCGCGAGGGCGATCCGCACGCCCTCGGCCAGCTGCGGGTCCTCGCCGGCCGCCCAGTGGTGCGGGGCGAACGACACCTCGACGTCCGGGTCGACGCCGTGGTTCTCCACGCCCCAGCCGTAGTTCTCCAGCCAGTACGCGTACTTGGGCTGGGTGACCAGGGTGCCGTCGACCAGCCGGTACTGGCTGTCGATCCCGATCACCCCGCCCCAGGTGCGGGTGCCGACCACCGGGCCGATCCCGAGCGCCTGGACGGCGGCGTTGACCACGTCGCCGTCCGAACCGGAGAGCTCGTTGGCGAGCGCGACCACCGGCCCGCGCGGGGCGTCCATCGGGTAGGGCACCGGGTGGTCGGTGTCCCGGATGACGTTCCAGCCGACGATCCGCCGGGCCAGCTTCTCGATCACCAGCTGCGAGGTGTGGCCGCCCCGGTTGTCCCGGACGTCGACGATCACGCCCTCCCTGGCCATCTCGGTGCTCAGGTCCCGGTGCAGCTGGGCCCAGCCGGCCGTCTGCATGTCCGGGATGTGCAGGTAGCCGAGCCGGCCGCCGGACAGCTCGCGCGTCGCGGCCCGCCGCCCGGCCACCCAGTCGTGGTAGCGCAGCGCCTCCTCGTCGGCGAGCGGGACGACCACCGGGTGGCGCTGGTCGGTGCCGTCCTTGCCGGCCACGGTCAGCTCGACCGGCTGCCCGGCGGTGCCGGCCAACAGCGGCGCCGGGCCGGTGACCGGGTCCACCGGGCGGCCGTTGACGGCGAGCACCGCGTCGCCCGGGCGGACCGCGGCGCCGGGCGCGGCCAGCGGCGAGCGGGCCCTCGGGTCCGAGGACTCACCGGGCAGGATCCGGGCGATCCGCCACTGGTCGCCGTCCTTCACCAGGTCGGCGCCGAGCAGGCCCTGGCGCCGGGCCGGCTCGGTGTAGCGGCCGTACGGGATCACGTAGGCGTGCGAGGTGCCGAGTTCGCCGTGCACCTCCCAGAGCAGGTCGACCAGTTCGTCGTGCGAGCCGACCCGCTCGACCAGCGGCCGGTAGCGCTCCAGCACCCCGGCCCAGTCCACGCCGCCGAGGTCGGGGCGCCAGAAGTTGTCCCGCATCAGCCGGCCGCTCTCGGCGTACATCTGCCGCCACTCGGCGGCCGGGTCGACGGTCACCCGCAGCCGGGTGAGGTCGACGGTGGTCTCGTCGTCCTCGCCGCCCGCCTTGTGGTCGGCCGGCACGATCCGCAGCTCGCCCTCGTCCAGCACGGCCACCCGGGTGCCGTCCCCGCTCACCGCGAACCCGTCGACGCCGTGCACCAGTTGCTCGGCTCGGCGCTTCCTGAGGTCGAAGCGCTCCAGCACCGGGCGGGGCCGCTCGTCGTCCAACGAGGCCGCCTCGTCGCCGAGTTCACCGAGCAGCGGCACCCTGGTCCACAGCACGCCGTCCTTGGCGGCGCACAGCGCGTCGAAGCGGCCGCCCTCGACCGGGAACGGGACGATCCGGTCGGCGATGCCGTCCAGGTCCACCCTGGTCGCCGGCACGGCCTCGGCCGCGCCCTCCTCACCGTCCGCCTTGCGCGACCCGGGCTCGTCCTCCTCCCCGCCGAGCGGCCGCCCGGCCCGCTGCGGCCCGAACGGGGACGGCGTGTCGGCGGCCAGCGTGACCAGGTACGGGCGGCAACCGTTCGGGAAGGACAGGTCGAAGACGTGCGCGTCGTACACCGGGTCGAAGTTGCGCACCGACAGGAAGGCCAGGTAGCGGCCGTCCGCGGTGAACGCGGGCGAGGTGTCGACGAAGCGCTGCTGGGTGACCTCGCCGACGGTGCGGGTGGCCAGGTTGGCCAGCACGATCTGGCGCAGCGAGTACGGGCCCACCCCGTGCACCGGGCGGGACCAGGCCAGCCAGGCCGAGTCCGGGCTGAACGCCAGTCCGCTGACCTCGCCGTCGGTGCTGCGCTCCAGCTCGTGCACGGCGCCGTCGGCCAGCGCCACCAGCAGCACCCGGCCGTCGTGCACGCCGAGCGCGGCCTGCTTGCCGTCCGGGGAGACCACCAGCGAGTTGACCCGGCCGAGCTGCCCGGCGGCCAGCCGGCGCCGCTCGGCGCCGTGGACGGCGGGGGCGTACTCCAAGGCGTCCTCGCCCTCGGCGTCGGACACCCACAGCACGCCCTGGCCACCGTCCTCGCCCGGCACCACCCGGGCCAGCCGCGCGCGCACGCCCGGAGTCTCGTCCAGCACCCGGGCCGGGCCCTCGCGATGGGTCAGCCAGTGCACGCCGCCGCGCACCACCACGGCGCCGGCCCGGCCGGTGCGGTCGGGCGCGACGGACTCCAGCCAGTGCGCGGTGTGCACCGGGCGGGGGCGGCGGCCGGTGCGCGGGCCGGCCAGCCGGATGTCCAGGCGGCGCGGCGCGGCGCCGTCCAGGTCGTCCAGCAGCCAGAGGTCGCCGGCCCGGTGGAGGACCACCCTGGTGCCGTCGGTGGTGGCGTTGCGGGCGTAGAAGCCGTCCGGGCCATCGGTGTGACGGCGCAGATCGGAGCCGTCCGGGCGGCTGGACCACAGCTCGCCGACGCCCTCGTGGTCGGACAGGAAGGCGATCCGACTGCTCTGCAGCGAACCGGCCACCCACAGCGGGGAGTCGAGCTGCCCGTCCAACTCCTCGTGCACGCGGGTGAATTCGTCCTGGCCCAGCCACAACTTGCCGGCCCGGCCGCCCCGGTAGCGCTTCCACCAGGCCGGCTCGCGGTTGTTGACGGTGACCAGCAGCACGCGGTCCCCGTCCGGCTCGAAGGCGAGCCCGCCGACCGGCCCGTACGGCAGCCGCACCGGCTCACCGCCGTCCAGCGGCACCGCGTGCGCCCAGCTGCGGCGCACGCTGGCCTCCCCGGCGCTGGTGGTGGCGATCGGGCGGCCGTCGGCCGTCCAGCCCTGCACCCGGGTCTGCTCGCTGCCCCAGTGGGTGAGCCGCCGGGACGGCCCGCCGTCCACCGGCACCACGTGCACCTCGGGGGCGCCGTCCCGGGTGGAGGAGAAGGCGATGTGCCGCCCGTCCGGCGAGAACCGGGGGTGGTGCACCGGCAGGTGATCGGCCGTCAGCCGCCAGGCCCGCCCGCCGTCCAGCGGGGCCAGCCAGACGTCGTCCTCGGCGACGAAGGTGACCAGGTCACCGTGCAGATGGGGGTGGCGCGGATAGGCGCCCGCAGAGGTGCTCAGGGAGTCCGTCACCCGGCCAGCGTAGGCAGGTACGGGTACGAGCCGCTCCGTTTTCGGCAAGTCCCCGAGGGCGTGCGGGGGTTACGACCAGCGGGGGCTACGACCAGCGGGCGTCACGACCAGCGGCCGGTGCGCCCCAGCAGCAGCGCCCCGGCGGCCACCCCGGCGGTGGAGGTGCGCAGCACCGACGGGCCCAGCCGGTACGGCTTCGCGCCCGCCTCGGCGAAGGCCGCCAGCTCCTCCGGGGAGACCCCGCCCTCCGGGCCGACCACCAGCACGATGTCCCCCGCCCCGGGCAGCGCGGCGTGCGCCAGCGGCTCGGCACCCTCCTCGTGCAGCACGGCGGCGAGGGAGGCCTGCGCCAGCAGCGGGGCCAGCTGCCTGGTGGTCATCGGCTCGCGCACCTCGGGGAAGCGCAGCCGGCGGGACTGCTTGCCCGCCTCCCGGGCGGTGGCCCGCCACTTGGCGAGCGCCTTGGCCCCGCGCTCGCCCTTCCACTGGGTGATGCAGCGCGAGGCCGCCCAGGGGACCACCACGTCCACGCCGACCTCGGTCATGGTCTCCACGGCCAGCTCGCCGCGGTCGCCCTTGGGCAGCGCCTGGACGACGACGATCCGCGGCGCCGGCTCCGGCTCCCGGCGCACGGCGGCCACCGTGACGTCGATCGCGTCCTTGCCGAACACCTCGGCGACCGTCCCGTCCACCCCGAGCCCCAGCCCGTCCGCCAGGGTCACCGCCTCACCGGCCGCGAGCCGCTTCACCGCGGCCGCGTGCCGCCCCTCCGCCCCGTCCAGGCGCACCAGCGCCCCGGGCACGGCGGTGGCGATCCGCTCGGTCTCGACGACGAAGACGGGGGCGGTCATGGGGTGGTCCTCCGGAGGGGGTGGCGGAACGGGAACGCGAAGGGGGTGCCGGCGTTCAGGTCGGGCCCTGAACCCCGGCACCCCCTCCCGGACGGCTTACCGGCCGTTGAAGGCGTCCTTCAGGCGCGAGAACAGGCCCTGCTGGCCCGGCGCGAACTGGCCGGACGGACGCTCCTCGCCGCGCAGTACGGCGAGCCGGCGCAGCAGCTCCTCCTGCTCGGCGTCGAGCTTGGTGGGCGTCTGCACCTCGACGTGCACTATCAGGTCGCCCCGGCCGCCCCCGCGCAGGTGGGTGATGCCCCGGCCGTGCAGCGGGATCGACTGGCCGGACTGGGTGCCGGGCCGGATGTCGACCTCCTCCAGCCCGTCCAGGGTCTGCAGCGGCACCTGGGTGCCGAGCGCGGCGGCCGTCATCGGGATGGTGACGGTGCAGTGCAGGTCGTCCCCGCGCCGCTGGAAGACGCTGTGGGTGGTCTCGGCGATCTCGACGTACAGGTCGCCGGCCGGGCCGCCGCCGGGGCCGACCTCGCCCTCGCCGGCCAGCTGGATCCGGGTGCCGTTGTCGACACCGGCCGGGATCTTGACGGTCAGGGTGCGGCGGGCGCGGACCCGGCCGTCGCCGGCGCACTCGGGGCACGGGGTCGGCACGACGGTGCCGAAGCCCTGGCACTGCGGGCAGGGGCGGGAGGTCATGACCTGCCCCAGGAAGGAGCGGGTGACCTGGGAGACCTCGCCCTTGCCGCGGCACATGTCGCAGGTCTGCGCGGAGGTGCCGGGGGCCGCGCCCTCGCCGCTGCAGGTGGTGCAGGTGACTGCGGTGTCGACCTGGAGTTCCTTGGTGGTGCCGAAGGCGGCCTCCTCCAGGGTGATCTCCAGCCGGATCATGGCGTCCTGGCCGCGGCGGGTGCGCGAGCGCGGGCCGCGCTGCCCGGCCGCGGCGCCGAAGAAGGCGTCCATGATGTCGGAGAAGCCGAAGCCCGCCGCGCCGGCGCCGAAGCCGCCCGCGCCGCCGCCGCCCGGTGAGAGCGGGTCCCCGCCGAGGTCGTAGACCTGGCGCTTCTGCGGATCGGAGAGCACCTCGTAAGCGGCGTTGATCTCCTTGAACCGCTCCTGCGTCTTCGGGTCCGGGTTGACGTCCGGGTGCAGTTCGCGTGCCAGGCGCCGGAACGCCTTCTTGATCTCGTCCTGCCCCGCATCCCGTCGGACGCCGAGTACCGCGTAGTAGTCCGTGGCCACCAAATGCTCCGCTTGTTCCGCCTGTAGTAGTGCGACTGGACACCGCCGTCAGAATTCTGACGCCGGTTGCTTGCTACGACTCGGCCAGGATCTGACCCACGTACCGTGCCACGGCTCGCACCGCCCCCATTGTGCCCGGGTAGTCCATCCGGGTCGGACCGATCACGCCGAGTTTGGCCACGCTCTCGTCGCCCGAACCGTAGCCGACCGACACCACCGAGGTGGAATTCAGCCCTTCGTACGCGATCTCCCGCCCGATCCGGACCGTCATCCCGGCGTCCCCGGTCTCACCCAGGAGGCGGAGCAGGACGACCTGCTCCTCCAGGGCCTCCAGCACCGGCTGGATGGTGAGCGGGAAGTCGTGGCCGAAACGCGTCAGGTTGGCCGTGCCGGCCAGCATGATCCGCTCCTCGTTCTGCTCGGCCAACGCCTCGAACAGGGTCGCCAGGACCGTACTGACGGTCGGCCGGTCGATCTGGTCGAACGTGGCCGGCAGCTCCTCCAGCAGGCCCGGGACATCCGGCAGCCGCTGGCCGGCGGCCCGGACGTTGATCCGCGCCCGCAGGTCCGCCAGGACCGTCTCACCGACCGTGCCCGGGCAGTCGACCATCCGCTGCTCGACCCGGCCGGTGTTGGTGATCAGGACCAGCATCACCTTCGCCGGGGCCAGCGCCACCAGCTCGATGTGCCGGACGGTGGAGCGGGTCAGCGAGGGGTACTGCACCACGGCGACCTGCCGGGTCAGCTGGGCGAGCAGCCGCACCGTGCGGGCGACCACGTCGTCCAGGTCGACGGCGCCGTCCAGGAAGTGCCGGATCGCCCGGCGCTCCGGGGCGGTCATCGGCTTGATCTCGGCGAGCTTGTCGACGAACAGCCGGTAGCCCTTGTCGGTGGGGATGCGCCCGGCGCTGGTGTGCGGCTGGTGGATGTAGCCCTCCTCCTCCAGCGCCGCCATGTCGTTGCGCACGGTCGCCGGGGAGACTCCGAGGTTGTGCCGCTCCACGAGCGCCTTGGAGCCGACCGGCTCCTCGGTGCCCACGTAGTCCTGGACGATGGCACGCAGAACGGCGAGCTTGCGGTCGTCCAGCTGGCGGACCTCACCGGCCATGGGCACGCACCTCCGTCTTCGCACGTTGTCCGTCTGTGATGCTGCGGGCCGCTCCGGGAGGACCCCGACCCTGGCACTCTGCGCACACGAGTGCCAGAACCGTACCTGCCAGTGTAAGGCCCGGGTCCTGTCCCAGGAACGGCCCGGCCGGAGTGATCCTGCCCGCAGTCCCAGGGCACGGCCCCTTCCGCCGCAACTCGCGGCGCGGGGGTGGTGCCCTGGGGCCGTCCGGGTGGCAGCATCGAAAGCGACGGCGAACGGAGGAGCAAGAGATGTCGAGCTCGGGCCAGCACACCCGTTTCGCGCCCGACCGCGGCCTGACCAGCCGCATGGTCGCGACGATGTTCGTGATCGGGCTGCTGTACGTCGGTTTCACGGGCCTGCTGATCGCGCTGCTGCGCGGGGCCTGGCCGCTGATCGTGCTGATCTCCGGCGGGCTGTTCGTGGCCCAGTTCTGGTTCAGCGACAAGATCACCGAACGGGCGATGGGCGCCCGCCAGGTGACCGAGGAGCAGTACCCCCAGCTGCACGGCACCATCGACCGGCTCTGCGCCCTGGCCGACATGCCCAAGCCCCGCGTGGCGGTCGCCGACAACGACATGCCGAACGCCTTCGCCACCGGCCGCAACCCGCAGAACGCCGTGGTCTGCGTCACCACCGGCCTGCTGCGCCGGCTCGAACCCGAGGAGCTGGAAGGCGTCCTGGCGCACGAGCTGTCGCACGTCGCCCACCGGGACGTCGCGGTGATGACCATCGCCGGCTTCCTCGGCGTGCTCGCCGGGGCGATGACCCGGATCGCCATGTACGGCGGGTTCATGGGCGGCGGGCGCAACAACAACGACCAGAACGCGGCCATTGCGGCGCTGATCATCCCGCTGGTGTCGGTGGTCGTCTACGCGATCAGCTTCCTGCTCACCCGGCTGCTCTCCCGCTACCGCGAACTGGCCGCCGACCGGGCCGCCGCCCAACTCACCGGCCGGCCCAGCGCCCTGGCCTCGGCCCTGACCAAGGTGACCGGGCAGATCGCGGCCATCCCCACCGAGGACCTGCGCAAGTCGCAGCCGTACAACGCCTTCTACTTCGCCCCCGCGCTGAGCGCCCGGGAGACCGCCTCCCAGCTGCTCTCCACCCACCCGACGCTGGAGAAGCGGCTGGCGCAGCTGGCGAAGATCTCCGAGCAGCTCGGCCGCTGATTCCCGTTGAGGAAAGGACCACCGTGGGATTCCTGGACGCCCTGTTCGGCCGCAGCAAGCCCGTCAAGCCCGACCTCGACCAGCTGTTCGGCGTGCCGTCCGCCGCGCTCACCCTGGAGGCCGGGGCCGGGTTCCTCCCCACCGGGCTCGGCTCGGTCTGCTTCGCGGCCGTCGAGGGCGCGGCCTTCGTCCAGGTCGAGCAGCAGGTCCGGGCGCTGCTGGACGCCGACACCGAGCGCGGCGGCGTACCGGTGGAGGCCTCCAAGGACGGCTACGGCTACTCCTGGCTGCTCGCCCGGCACCAGCCCGGGGAGCTGCCGGAGCTGGTGAACGACCTGCACGCGGTCAACAGCGAGCTGGAGGCGAACGGCTTCGGGCCGCAGCTGCTCTGCTCGCTGGTCTGCTTCCGGAACGGCGAGGGGCAGTCGCTGGCCCTGGTCTACCTCTACAAGCGCGGCAGCTTCTACCCCTTCGCCCCGATGCCCGGTGGCGGGGAGCGGCGCAACAGCCCGCTGGAGCTGCAGGTCAACGCGATGCTGGGGAACGACCTCCGGTTGGAGAAGGACCTGAGCCGCTGGTTCCCGGTCTGGGGCGCGCCGGGCCTCTGACGGTCCGTCCGTCATCCCTATGATCACCCGTATGCGCAGCCGCCAGTACGGACCCGACCTCACCCCGCCGTGGAAGAAGCAGACCCCCGCACCGGAGGTGCCCGCCGAGCGGGACCTGGTGGTCGAGGAGAACGCCACCGGCTTCTGCGGGGCGGTGGTGCGCTGCGAGAAGACCGCCGAGGGGTTCACCGTCACCCTGGAGGACCGCTTCGGCAAGCACCGGGTCTTCCCGATGGTCCCGCGCGGCTTCCTGTTGGAGGGCAAGGTCGTCACCCTGGTCCGCCCCACCGGCCCGGCGGCGCCCCGCACGCCCGGCCGCACCGCCTCCGGCTCGATCGCCCTCCCCGGCGCCCGCGCCCGGGTCGCCCGCGAGTCCCGCATCTACGTCGAGGGCCGGCACGACGCCGAACTGGTCGAACGGGTCTGGGGTGACGACCTGCGCATCGAGGGCGTCGTCGTCGAATACCTCCAAGGCATCGACGACCTCCCGGCGATCGTCGCCGACTTCGCCCCCGGCCCCGGCCGCCGCCTCGGCGTCCTGGTCGACCACCTGCTCCCCGGCACCAAGGAGCACCGCATCGCCGCCCAGGTCACCGGCGACTCGGTCCTGGTCGTCGGCCACCCCTACATCGACGTCTGGCAGGCCGTGAAGCCCGCCTCCGTCGGCATCCCCGCCTGGCCCGCCGTCCCCCGCGGCGAGGACTGGAAGGAGGGCACCTGCCGCCGCCTCGGCTGGCCGGTGGACACCCCGGCGGCCTGGAAGCACATCCTGTCGAAGGTGAACAGCTACAAGGACCTGGAGCCCGAGCTGCTGGGCAAGGTCGAGGAGTTGATCGACTTCGCGACCTTGCCGGACTGATGAAGAATGGCCACCGTGCCTCGAACCAACGACCATGGCGACGTGGCGCTTCGGCACCGCCGGGCCAACGCACTGGCCCGGATGCGCGCGATGGTCCACGAGGGCAAGATCGACTTCTCCGCCATCGGCTACCCGGATGAACAGACCGACGACGCCGGGGAAGCCACCCATGCAGCTTCCCCGGCAGGCCCGCCAACGGCCACTCAGGCGTAGGTCTGGAACTCCGAGGTGTCGAGCGTGACGCCGAGCAGATCCACCGGAATGGGCTCGCCGAACTTGGTGGTCCGCGCGGACACGTAGTCCGGCAGCCCGGAGGCGCTCGACCGGGTCGGCTCGGTCAGCAGCACACAGACGCCCTTGAGCGGGTCAACGATCAGATACGCGGGAATCGTGCCCTCGGCGTACAGCTCCCGCTTGGTCTGGTAGTCACGGAGCACGCTCGTCTTGGAGACGACCTCGACCACCAGCGTGAGGAAGGGCGAGGGGATCAAGCGACCCGGACCCTCAATGGCGTCCCGCTCGAACACGACCAGATCCGGCTGGGGCTCGCTCGTCAATCCGGGAAGATCGATGTCCTGCGTGGTCAGGCGGTGCCACCCTGCCCGGGGGATCTGGTCTCGGATGGCTTCGACAATGATGTTGTGGACCATGTCCGGCCCGGCCATCATCACGATTTCTCCCCTGATGAGCTCGGCTTTGAAGCCTTCCGGGACCTCCAGGTTCTCGAAGATCCCCGTCACCCGGTCATCGATGGCGGTCATTGCGCGCTCCCTCCGACGGCTGACACCACGTTAACGACACTCAGTCCACCAGGTCACGCACGACCGCGTCCGCCAGCAGTCGCCCCTGGAGGGTCAGGGCGGCGCGGCCCTGCTCGTACGGCTCTGCGGCGAGGAGGCCGTCGGCCAGAGCCCGGGCGGCGGCCTTGCGGCCCACGTCGGTCAGCAGGTCGAGCGGGACGCCGTCGACCAGGCGCAGTTCCAGCAGGATGCGTTCGACCCGGCGGTCCTCGTCCGAGAGGAGTTCGCGGCCCAGGGCCGGGGTGCGGCCCTCGGTGAGGGACTGGGCGTAGGCGGCGGGGTGCTTGGCGTTCCACCAGCGGACGCCGCCGACGTGGCTGTGGGCGCCGGGGCCGGTGCCCCACCAGTCGGCGCCGGTCCAGTAGAGCTCGTTGTGGCGACAGCGGCCCTCGGGGGTGGTGGCCCAGTTGGAGACCTCGTACCAGGAGTAGCCGGCCGCGCTGAGCGCCTGCTCGGCGATGAGGTAGCGGTCGGCGTGCACGTCGTCGTCGATCATCGGCAGTTCGCCGCGCTTGACCCGGGCGGCCAGCCGGGTGCCCTCCTCGACGATCAGGGAGTACGCGGAGACGTGGTCCGGTCCGGCGCCGATCGCCGCGTCCAGGGAGGCCCGCCAGTCGTCGTCGGACTCGCCGGGGGTGCCGTAGATCAGGTCGAGGTTGACGTGCTCGAAGCCGGCCTCGCGGGCCTCGGCCACGCAGGCCTCGGGGCGGCCCGGGGTGTGGTGGCGGTCGAGCAGCTGGAGGACGTGCGGGCGGGCGCTCTGCATGCCGAAGGAGATCCGGTTGTAGCCGCCCTCGCGCAGCTCGGCCAGGTACGCCGGGTCGACGGACTCCGGGTTGGCCTCGGTGGTGACCTCGGCGTCCGGGGCGAGCCCGAACTCCTCGCGCAGTGCGGCGAGCATCTTCACCAGGTCGCGGGCCGGCAGCAGGGTGGGGGTGCCGCCGCCGAGGAAGACGGTCCGCACCGGGAGGTCCGTGTCCCCCAGCACCTTCCGGGCCAGCCGGATCTCGGCGACCACGTTGTCGGCGTAGGTCTCCTGCGAGGCGACCGCCCCCGAGGAGCGCAGCTCGGTGGCCGTGTAGGTGTTGAAGTCGCAGTAGCCGCAGCGGCTGGCGCAGTACGGCACGTGCAGGTAGAAGCCGAACGGCCGTTGCCCCAGCCCGGTGAGGGCGTGGGCGGGCAGGGAACCGTCGGACGGCACCGGTTCGCCGTCGGGGAGTGCGGAGGGCATGACCCCATTGTCCCGTACGGCCCGCGAACCCCGCGCGGACCGTACGGGAGCCGGGCTCAGGCCTCGTTGGCGCCCGCGTACATCGCGGCCACCGCGTCGGCGTAGGTCTGCTCGACCACCGGGCGCTTGATCTTCAGGCTCGGGGTGAGCTCGCCGTGCTCGATGTCGAGGTCGCGCGGCAGCAGGTGGAACTTCTTGATCGTCTGCCAGCGCTGGAGGTCGGCGTTGACCCGCTTCACGAAGCCCTCGATCAGCTGGCGCACGGCCGGCTCCCCGGCCAGCTCGGCGTAGGTCCGGCCGGCCAGGCCGTGCTCGGCGGCCCACGGCATCAGCACCGACTCGTCCAGGCCGATCAGCGCGGTGCAGAAGTTGCGGCCGTTGCCGATCACCAGGATGTTGCTGACGAACGGGCAGACCGCCTTGAACTTGCCCTCGACCTCGCTGGGCGCCACGTACTTGCCGCCGGAGGTCTTGAACAGGTCCTTCTTGCGGTCGGTGATCCGCAGGAAGCCGTCGGCGCTCAGCTCGCCGATGTCCTCGGTGTGGAACCAGCCGTCCGGCTCCAGCACCTCGGCGGTCTTGTCCGGCAGGTTGTGGTAGCCGCGCATCACGCCGGGGCCGCGCAGCAGGATCTCGCCGTCCTCGGCGATCCGCACCTCGGTGCCGGGCAGCGCGCGGCCCACCGTGCCGATCCGCACGTCCTCCTCGCGGTTGACGCAGGAGCCGGCGCTGGTCTCGGAGAGGCCGTAGCCCTCCAGGATCGGCACCCCGGCACCGAGGAAGAAGTAGCCGATCTCGGGGGCGAGCGCCGCGCTGCCGGAGACGGCCCCGCGCAGCCGGCCGCCGAAGGCCGCCCGGATCTTGGCGTACACCAGCTTGTCGGCCAACGAGTGCTGCACCCTCAGGGCCAGCGGGGCGCTGCCGGCGCCGGTGGCGACCCGGCTCTCCTGGACCGCCCGGGCGTGCTCGCGGGCCACCTTGGCGGCCCACATGAAGATCTTGTACTTGGCGCCGCCCTCGGCCCGGGCCCGGCCGGCGATGCCGTTGTAGACCTTCTCGAAGATGCGCGGCGCGGAGGCCATGACGGTCGGCCGGATGACCGGCAGGTTGTGGATGATCCGGTCGACCCGGCCGTCCACCGCCATCACGTGACCGGTGGCGATCTGCCCCGAGATCAGCGTCTTGCCGAACACGTGCGACAGCGGCAGCCACATGAACTGGACGTCGTCGGAGCGCAGCAGCCCGCTGGCCTCCTGCGCCCGGCCCTCGTACGCCCAGCAGTCGTGCACCAGGCGCACGCCCTTGGGGCGGCCGGTGGTGCCGGAGGTGTAGATGAGGGTGGCCAGCTGCTCCTTGTCGAGCGCGGCCACGGCCTTCTCGATCGCGTCCGGGTGCTGCTCCAGGTACTCCGCGCCGCGCTGCTCCAGCTCGGCGAGGGTGAGCAGTTCCAGCCCGGCCGTCGCCGGGGTCTCCTCGGGGGCGTCGAAGAGGATGACGGTGCGCAGCTCGGGCAGGTGCTCGATCTGCTCGACGACCTTGGCAAGCTGGGCCGCGTTCTCGGCGAACAGTGCCTTGGAGCCGGAGTTGGAGAGGATGAAGGCGGTCTCGTCGGCGTTGGTGCTGGGGTAGACCGTGGTGATGGCGGCGCCCGCGCACATGGCCCCGAGGTCGGCGATGATCCAGTCGAGCCGGGTGGAGGAGGCCAGCGCGACCCGGTCCTCCGCCTGGATGCCGAGCGCCATCAGGCCGGCCGCCACCGCCTTGACCCGTACGGCGGTCTGCGCCCAGGTGAGCGAGCGCCACTGCTCGGCGCCCGGGGCACCGTCCGCGGCGTGCTCGTCCACCGGGGCGGGGTAGCGGTAGGCCTCGGTGTTCGGGGTGGCGGCGACGCGCTCCAGGAACAGGTGGGCGACGGAGGCGGGACGCCCGGCGACGATGTCGGCACTGCCGGAGTCGATCAGGGACTGCGCGGAACTCAACGAGGACCTCCGGGGGCGGGTGGCCGTCTGAGGGATTGCGGCGCCCGTGGGGGCGGTCGCCGGGCCCCGGTTTACCTGAGCGGTACCGGTCAGTAACAAGGGCGTAGTCAGCAGCCTAGGGGGAAATCGGTCATTCCGTAAGGGGGCGGATCCAGCTGGCACGGCGTCGCGGCGCCGGTGCCCGGGCGCGGGGGCCGCGGACGGCCCGTCCGCACCCGGATCCGTGGGAGGGCTTGGCAAAGGCCCGGCAAACCTCAGCCGGACAGCCCCCGAATCGTCTGTGCGACGCCGCAGAACAACGAGAATTGGGGTGCGAACCCGACCGGCGACGACAAGAGTGTGCCAGTGCTGATCAGACTGCTCCGGGCGTACCTGCGCCCATATTCCCGACCGATCACCTTGCTGGTGGTACTCCAGCTGGTGTCCACCCTCGCGGCGCTCTACCTGCCGACGCTCAACGCCGACATCATCGACAGCGGCGTGGTCAAGGGTGACACCGGCTACATCATGCGCGTGGGGGCGGTGATGATCGGCATCACCCTGGTCCAGGCCCTCTGCTCGATCGGCGCCGTCTACTTCGGCGCCCGCACGGCGATGGCCTTCGGCCGGGACCTCCGGGCCTCCGTCTTCGACCGGGTGCAGGGCTTCTCCGCCCGCGAGGTCGGCGAGTTCGGCGCGCCCTCCCTGATCACCCGCACCACCAACGACGTCCAGCAGGTCCAGATGCTGGCCCTGATGAGCTTCACCCTGATGGTGGCCGCGCCGATCATGTGCGTCGGCGGCATCATCATGGCGCTCAACCAGGACGTCCCGCTGTCCGGCCTGCTGCTCGCCGTCATCCCCGCGCTCGGCATCGTCGTCACGTTGCTGGTCCGCGCACTGCGGCCCCAGTTCCGCAGCATGCAGAAGAAGATCGACACCGTGAACCGGGTGCTGCGCGAGCAGATCACCGGCATCCGGGTGATCCGCGCCTTCGTCAAGGACGACCACGAGCAGGCCCGCTTCGCCACCGCCAACGAGGACCTCACCCAGACCGCCCGGCACGTCGGCCGACTGATGTCCATGATGTTCCCGGCCGTGATGCTGGTCGTGAACCTCTCCAGCGTCGCGGTGCTCTGGTTCGGCGCCCACCGCATCGACAGCCACGACATGCAGATCGGCGCGCTGACCGCCTTCCTCTCCTACCTGTTGCAGATCCTGATGAGCGTCATGATGGCCACCTTCATGTTCATGATGGTGCCGCGCGCCGAGGTCTGCGCCGAACGCATCGAAGAGGTCCTCGCCACCACCTCCAGCGTCGTCCCGCCGTCCGCGCCGATCACCGAGGTGCTGCGCCGCGGCAACCTGGAGCTGCGCGACGTCGACTTCCGCTACCCCGGCGCCGAGGCCTCGGTGCTGCGGGGCATCGACCTCACCGCCCGCCCCGGCGAGACCACCGCCATCATCGGCTCCACCGGCAGCGGCAAGTCCACCCTGCTCGGCCTCGTCCCCCGGCTCTTCGACGCCACCGGCGGGCAGGTCCTGCTGGACGGCGTGGACGTGCGCGACCTCGCCCCCGAGGCGATCGCCGAGAGCGTCGGCATCGTCCCGCAGAAGCCGTACCTGTTCTCCGGCACCGTCGCCAGCAACCTGCGCTACGGCCGTCCCGACGCCACCGACGAGGAGCTCTGGCACGCCCTGGAGATCGCCCAGGCCAAGGAGTTCGTCGAGAAGCTGGCCGAGGGCCTGGACGCCCCGATCGCCCAGGGCGGCAGCAACGTCTCCGGCGGTCAGCGCCAGCGCCTGGCCATCGCCCGCGCGCTGGTGCGCAAGCCCGACGTCTACCTCTTCGACGACTCCTTCTCCGCACTCGACTACGCCACCGACGCCAAGCTGCGCAAGGCCCTCGCCCACGAGACCGCCGACGCCACCGTCCTGATCGTCGCCCAGCGCGTGTCCACCATCCGCGACGCCGACCGGATCATCGTCCTCGACGAGGGCGCGGTCGTCGGCGCCGGCACCCACCGTGAACTGATGGCCGACAACCCGACGTACCGGGAGATCGTGCTCTCCCAGCTCACCGAGCAGGAGGCGGCGTGACCAGCCCCGGAAATCCCGCCGAGAAGCCCTCGGGCAAGCCGGCGGACAGACTCCCCAGCGACTCGCAGGCCGCCGCCGCCCGCCGCGGCCCGGCCGGACCGGGTCGCTTCATGGGCGGCCAGGGCGCCGAGAAGTCCATGGACTTCAAGGGCTCCGGCAAGCGCGTGCTCGGCCTGCTGCGCCCCGAGCGCATCCTGCTGATCGGCGTCCTGCTGCTCGGCGTGGTCAGCATCGGCTGCGCCGTCATCGGCCCCAAGATCCTCGGCGAGGCCACCGACCTGATCTTCGCCGGTGTCGTCGGCGCCCGCTTCCAGCCCGGCACCTCCAAGACCGAGGTCATCGCCGGGCTGCGCGCCCACGGCGAGGGCGGCGTCGCCGACCTGCTCTCCGCCGTCGACTTCACCCCCGGCCACGGCATGGACTTCGGCGCCATCGGCTCCATCCTGCTCTGGGTGCTCGGCATCTACGTCGCCTCCGCCGTCCTCAGCATCATCCAGGGCCGCCTGGCCACCAAGGCGATCCAGTCGGCCGGCTACCGGCTGCGCCAGGACGTCGAGGCCAAACTGGCCCGGCTGCCGCTGAGTTACTTCGACAAGCAGCCGCGCGGCGAGGTGCTCAGCCGGGTCACCAACGACATCGACAACATCGGCCAGTCCATGCAGCAGACCATGGGACAGGTGGTCAACTCGCTGCTCACCGTGGTCGGTGTGCTGGCGATGATGTTCTGGATCTCCCCGCTGCTCGCCGTGATCGCGCTGGTCTCGGTGCCGCTGTCGGTGGTCGTCGCCGCCAAGGTCGGCAAGCGGGCCCAGCCGCAGTTCGTCCAGCAGTGGCGGTCCACCGGCCAACTCAACGCCCACATCGAGGAGATGTACACCGGCCACACCCTGGTCAAGGTGTTCGGCCGGCAGCACGAGTCCGCCGAGACCTTCCGCGAGCACAACGAGGCACTCTTCCACTCCAGCTTCCGGGCCCAGTTCATCTCCGGGATCATCCAGCCCGCGATGATGCTGATCGGCAACCTGCAGTACGTACTGGTCGCGGTCGTCGGCGGTCTGCGGGTGGCCAGCGGCTCGCTGTCCATCGGCGACGTGCAGGCCTTCATCCAGTACTCCCGCCAGTTCAGCCAGCCGCTCACCCAGGTCGCCAGCATGGCCAACCTGGTGCAGTCCGGGGTCGCCTCCGCCGAGCGCGTCTTCGAGCTGCTGGACGCCCCCGAGCAGAGCCCCGAGCCGGCCATGCCCGAGAAGCCGGACGCGGTCCGCGGCCGGGTCGTCTTCCAGGACGTGTCCTTCCGCTACGACCCGGACAAGCCGCTCATCGAGGACCTCTCGCTCAAGGTCGAGCCCGGCCAGACCGTGGCCATCGTCGGCCCCACCGGCGCCGGCAAGACCACCATGGTCAACCTGCTGATGCGGTTCTACGAAGTCAGCGGCGGGCGGATCACCCTGGACGGGGTGGACATCGCCGCGATGTCCCGCGAGGACCTGCGCTCGGGCATCGGCATGGTGCTCCAGGACACCTGGCTGTTCGGCGGCACCATCGCCGACAACATCGCCTACGGCGCCCAGGGCGCCACCCGCGAGCAGGTCGTCGAGGCCGCCAAGGCCGCCCACGTCGACCGCTTCGTCCGCACCCTGCCGGACGGCTACGACACCGTCCTCGACGACGAGGGCGCCGGCGTCAGCGCGGGCGAGAAGCAGCTGATCACCATCGCCCGGGCGTTCCTCGCCCAGCCGTCCATCCTGGTCCTGGACGAGGCGACCAGCTCGGTCGACACCCGTACCGAGGTGCTGATCCAGCGGGCCATGGCCCGGCTGCGCACCGGCCGCACCAGCTTCGTGATCGCCCACCGGCTCTCCACCATCCGGGACGCCGACGTGATCCTGGTGATGGAGAACGGCTCGATCGTGGAGCAGGGCTCGCACGACGAGCTGATCTCCGCCGGCGGCGCGTACGCCCGGCTGTACCAGGCGCAGTTCGTGGAGGCCGTGGCCGAGGTCGACTGACGCGTCCTCATGCAACGGGCCGGGACGGGACCCATCCGTCCCGGCCCTTCGCGCGCCCGGGCCTTCGCAGAGGGCGGCGGCGTTCGCTACCGTGACTCCCGTGACCGCCCAGCCCGCAGCCCCCGACGCCTTCGAGACGAACCGCCGCTACCTGGGCTCGGTCGCCTACCGGCTGCTCGGCTCCTTCACCGACGCCGAGGACGTCCTCCAGGACGCCTGGCTGCGCTGGCAGGCCGCCGACCGCGCCGCCGTCGCCGACCCGCGCGCCTTCCTCACCACCGTGGTCACCCGGCTCTGCTACGACCAGCTCGGTTCCGCCCGGGCCCGCCGCGAGGCCTACTACGGCGAGTGGCTGCCGGAGCCGTCCGTCTCCTACACGAGCGTCCCCGACTCCCCCGCCGAGCTGGCCGAACGCGGTGAGTCCGTCTCGCTCGCCCTGCTCGCCGTCCTGGAGCAGCTCAGCCCGGCCGAGCGGGCCGCCCTCGTGCTCCACGACGTGTTCGCGGTCGGCTTCGAGGACATCGCCGCCTCCCTGGACCGCACCCCCGACGCCACCCGCCAGCTCGCGTCCCGGGCCCGCCGCCGGGTCAAGGACGGCGGCGGGCACTTCGACGGCGCCGACCCGGCCGAGCACCGCCGGGCCGTCGAGGCGTTCGCCTCCGCCTGCGCCAAGGGCGACATCCTGGGCCTGATGGAGGTCCTCGACCCGGACGTGGTCTGGCACGCCGACGGCGGCGGCATCGTCCGCGCCGCCGCCCGTCCGGTGCGCGGCGCCGACAAGGTGGGCCGTCTGGTGGTCGGCCTGGTCGACAAGTGGTTCACCCCCGAGTTCGGGCTCGGCTACGCGACGGTCAACGGCGAGCCGGGCCTGCTCTGGTACGAGAAGGCCACCGGCGCCGTCACCGGCGTGGTGGCCTTCGCCCTGGCCGACGGGCGGATCACCGAGGCGTACGTCGTGGTCAACCCCGAGAAGCTCACCCGGATCAGCCCGGTCACGGCACCCTGACACGAACCCCCGCGAACCTGTGACGCAGGTCACCGTCACATCCTGACCGGCCGCGTCGTCCCCCTCCCGAACAGCGCTCCACCGGAGCGACCTCGCGAGGAGGCGGACGAGATGAGCAGCACCACCAGCACCGGCAAGCGGATCGTCGTACTGGGCGCCGGGTACGCCGGACTCACCGCGGCCAAGGGCGCCGGACGGCACCACACCGTCACCCTGATCGCCCCCGAGGAGCGGCTCCTGCACCGCATCCGCCAGCACGAGACCGCAGCCGGCCGCGGCCGCGACTGGCCCGCCATCGGCGAACTGGCCCGCGGCCGCCGGATCGAGCACCGCCGGGCCCGGGCCGTCGACATCGACCCGGCCGGACACAAGGTCATCCTGGACGACGGCACCACCCTCGGCTACGACACCCTGGTCTACGCCCTCGGCAGCCGCACCGCCTGGCACGGCGTCCCCGGCGCCGCCGAGCACGCCCACCCCGTGGAGCGCGCCGCCGAGGTTCGGCGCCTGATCCGCGAGGCCGACCGCCCCGGCACCCTGGCCGTCGTCGGCGGCGGCGCCACCGGCATCGAACTGGCCACCGAACTCGCCGAGGCCCACCCCGACTGGCGGGTGCGGATCGTCGCGGCCGGACAGGTCGGCGGCATCTACTCGCCCAAGGGCCGCGCCCACATCCGGCGCGTCCTCGACCGGCTCGGCGTCGCCGTCCACGACAACGCCACCGTCACCGAGGTCGCCCCGGACGGGCTGCGCACCAGCGCCGGCCCGATCGGGGCCGACCTCACCGTGTGGGCCGCCTCGATGGAGCCGCACCCGCTGGCCGCCGAGGCCGGACTGGCCGTGGACGAGCACGGCCGGGCCCTGGTCGACGACCACCTGCGGTCGCTCTCGCACCCGGACGTCCACGTGGTCGGCGACGCCGCCGCGGTCACCGTCCCCGGCGTCGGCACCCTGCGGATGGGCTGCGCCACCGCGCTGCCGCAGGGCCAGTACGTCGGCAAGCTGCTCGACGGGCGCACCTCGAAGCCGTTCTCGTTCAAGTACGTCGTGCAGTGCCTGAGCCTCGGCCGGCGGGACGGACTGCTGCAGCTGGTCCACCCGGACGACTCGATGAAGCCCACCGTCCTCACCGGCACCGCGGGGCGGCTGGCCAAGGCCGGCATCGTCAGCGTCGTCCTCAGCGCGCTCAAGTAGCCGGCGGAGGGTCCTGCGGGCACGGCGTCCTGCGGGCACGGCGTCCTGCGGGCACGGCGTCCTGCGGGAACGCGGAAGGGCCCGGGCGGGTGCCCGGGCCCTCCTGGTACCGCTCGCCGCTACTTCTTGTCCTTCGGCGTCTCGGCGTCGGTGGACAGCGCGGCGATGAAGGCCTCCTGCGGGACCTCCACGCTGCCGACCATCTTCATCCGCTTCTTGCCTTCCTTCTGCTTCTCCAGCAGCTTCCGCTTACGGGAGATGTCACCGCCGTAGCACTTGGCGAGGACGTCCTTGCGGATCGCGCGGACCGTCTCACGGGCGATCACCCGGGAGCCGATGGCGGCCTGGATCGGCACCTCGAACTGCTGGCGCGGGATGAGCTTCTGCAGCTTGCCGGCCATCATCACGCCGTAGCTGTAGGCCTTGTCCTTGTGCACGATCGCGGAGAACGCGTCCACCGCGTCGCCGTGCAGCAGGATGTCGACCTTCACCAGCTGGGCGGCCTGCTCGCCGATGGGCTCGTAGTCGAGCGAGGCGTAGCCGCGGGTCTTGGACTTCAGCTGGTCGAAGAAGTCGAAGACGATCTCCGCGAGCGGCAGGGTGTAGCGCAGCTCGACCCGGTCCTCGGACAGGTAGTCCATGCCCTGCAGGCTGCCGCGGCGGGACTGGCAGAGCTCCATGATCGCGCCGACGAACTCGTTCGGCGCGAGGATGGTGCCGCGCACGACCGGCTCGAACACCTCGGAGATCTTGCCGGTGGGGAACTCGCTCGGGTTGGTGACGGTGTGCTCGGTGCCGTCCTCCATCACCACCCGGTAGATCACGTTCGGGGCGGTGGAGATCAGGTCGAGGTTGAACTCGCGCTCCAGGCGCTCCCGGATGATCTCCAGGTGCAGCAGGCCGAGGAAGCCGCAGCGGTAGCCGAAGCCCAGCGCGACCGAGGTCTCCGGCTCGTACACCAGGGCGGCGTCGTTGAGGCGCAGCTTGTCCAGGGCGTCGCGCAGCAGCGGGTAGTCCGAGCCGTCCAGCGGGTAGAGGCCGGAGAACACCATCGGGCGCGGGTCCTTGTAGCCGCCGAGCGGCTCGGTGGCGCCCTTGTGCTGCGAGGTGATCGTGTCACCGACCTTGGACTGCCGGACGTCCTTCACACCGGTGATGATGTAGCCCACCTCGCCGACGCCGAGGCCGTCGGCGACCTTCGGCTCCGGCGAGATGACACCGATCTCCAGCAGCTCGTGGGTGGCGCCGGTGGACATCATCTGGATGCGCTCGCGCTTGGTGAGCTGACCGTCCACGACACGGACGTAGGTGACCACGCCGCGGTAGGCGTCGTACACCGAGTCGAAGATCATCGCGCGGGCGGGGGCGTCCGCGACGCCGACCGGGGCCGGGATCGTGTTGACGATGTGGTCCAGCAGGTCCTCGACGCCGAGGCCGGTCTTCGCGCTGACCTGGAGCACGTCGGAGGGGTCGCAGCCGATGATGTGGGCGATCTCGGCGGCGTACTTCTCCGGCTGGGCGGCCGGCAGGTCGATCTTGTTGAGCACCGGGACGATCGTGAGGTCGTTCTCCAGCGCCAGGTACAGGTTGGCGAGGGTCTGCGCCTCGATGCCCTGGGCCGCGTCGACCACCAGGATGGTGCCCTCGCAGGCCGCCAGGGAGCGGGACACCTCGTACGTGAAGTCCACGTGGCCCGGGGTGTCGATCATGTTGAGGATGTGCGTCGTCCCGGCGTCCGGCCCGGTCTTCGGGGCCCACGGGAGGCGGACCGCCTGCGACTTGATGGTGATGCCGCGCTCGCGCTCGATGTCCATCCGGTCGAGGTACTGGGCGCGCATCTGCCGCGGGTCGACGACGCCGGTGATCTGCAGCATCCGGTCTGCGAGCGTCGACTTGCCGTGGTCGATGTGGGCGATGATGCAGAAGTTGCGGATCAGCGCCGGGTCGGTACGGCTGGGCTGTGGCACATTGCTGGGGGTCGCGGGCACCTTGGTCCGATTCTCCGTTGGTCCGGGGCCGGGGGTGTCCGGATCATCGCTGACCGGCTATCCCGGGGACCGGACAGTCTCGTCCGATCGAAATAGTTCCTCCCATCTTCCCACGACCGCGGCACCGGACGCCGTTCGGGCACCTCGGAGCCTTTCGCCGCACGCTCGTGAGGCGGCAGGATGGCCGTTCATGATCCTGGAAAGCGCACTGCTCGACGTCCGGCCCGGCCGGGAGGAGGAGTTCCTCGCCGCCTTCGCCGAGGCGCGTCCGCTGATCGCCGTCCAGCGGGGCTTCCGCTCCCTGGAACTGCGCCGCTGCCTCGACGGGGGACGCGGCTCGCGCTTCCTGCTCCAGGTGGAGTGGGAGACGCTCGCCGACCACACCGAGGGGTTCCGCGGCTCGGCCGAGTACGAGCAGTGGCGGGAGCTCCTGCACCGGTTCTACCGGCCGTTCCCGGAGGTCGAGCACTACGGCGAGCCGGTACTGAGCGCCTGACCCGGCCGGGGGAACCCGCGGTCCCGCGTCCGGCCCCGCATCCTGTCCCGCGCCCGGTCCGGTTTGGGGCGGGCGGCGGGCCCCTGGTAGCGTGGGCTGCTGCACCTGGCCTCGGCATGCCCTCTCAGCTTGACCGACGGCCTTCGGGTGCAGCCCGTTCAATACCTTTTAGACAGACTGAGGCTCCTTCGTGGCGAACATCAAGTCCCAGATCAAGCGCAACAAGACCAACGAGAAGGCACGCCTGCGCAACAAGGCCGTCAAGTCCTCGCTGAAGACCGCTCTGCGCAAGGCCCGTGAGGCCGCTGCCGCCGGCGAGACCGAGAAGGCCGTCGTGCTGGCCCGCGCCGCCTCCAAGGCGCTGGACAAGGCCGTGAGCAAGGGCGTCATCCACGCCAACCAGGCCGCCAACAAGAAGTCGGCCATCACCAAGCGCGTCAACGCGGCCGCCCAGGCCTGACGCCCCCCGGGGGCTCCGGTCCCCATCGCCTCGGACGACCCGGCCCTCTACCCGGAACCCTGAGGCGCGCGATACTCGCACCGCACGCGGCCTGCGTTCGCCACGCGGGTGCGGTGCACACCAGCTGTACGACAGGCGCCGTAGCCGGTCTCTTCCCCAGAGGCCGACTGCGGCGCCTGTCGCGTTTCCCGCTCCGGCCGCTATGGTCGGTCGGTCACGCGCGACCGAGGTGCGTTCGAGGCGCGGGGAGCGCCCCGGGCGCCCGTCACGAGGGGGGACTTCCATGACGACTCCACCGCCGCCGGGGCCGATACCGGGGCAGGGGCCCGGCCCGGGCCCGAACAGGCCGGGGTACGGGTTTCCGCAACAGACGCCGGGGGTGCCGGGGGCGCCCTCGGCGGGTGCGCCCGCGGCGGGATCGCCGGCTCCGGCCGGTTTCGGTCCGCCGCCCGGGCTGCCCGCCGCACCGGGGGCGGCTGTTCCCGGGGCTGCTCCTACGGCCTTCTCCGGGGCTGTTCCCACCGGCGGACCGGCCGGAGGCGGTTCCGGGAGCCGTTCGGGTGGCAACCTGCGCCGCAACGCCGTCTGGGCCTTCGTCGGCGCGGTGCTCGCCTCGGCTGGCTGGGCCACCGCCGTGACGGTCATCCCGGGCGTGGTCAGCAATGACTCCTCGCCGCGCAGTCTCGGCAGCTACCACCTGTCGGACGACTTCTGCGCCACCGGGAAGCCCGCCCGACTGCTGGAGAAGTACTCGGTCACCACGAGCAGCACCTCGCCGTCCCACCACACCGACCGGAACCCGGCCCTGGACAGCATGGTCTGCTCGATGTCGCTCAAGCGGATCGGCGGCGACAGCGACAGCGAGTACGCCTCGGTCTACATGCGCGCCGACCTGCACAAGGCGGTGAACCCCGCGCCCGAGCTCTCGGCCAACAAGGAGACCTACCGGTCGCGCGGCTACCAGATCACGAACATCACGGGGATCGGCGACGAGGCGTACTTCGTGTACAAGGACGACGCCTCGGACAAGTACCACGACATCTACGCCGAGGTGGACGTCCGCGACGGCGGGATGACCTACTACATCACCTACAGCGCCAGCTACACCCAGGGGAAGACCACCCCGCCGTCCATGGACGACCTCCACAACATGCTGCAGACGGACGCCGACAACACCGTACGGGCGATGCGCAAGTAGCGCGAGGCGCCCCGAACCGTCAGTAGGCGGGGCGGGAGCCGGCCCGGGCGGCCCGGGCGACGGCGACCACCGCGCGCTCCAGGGCGAAGGCCGGGTCGTCCGAGCCGCCCTTGACGGCGGCGTCGGCCTGGGCGATCGCGGTCAGCGCGGTGGCCACCGCGTCACCGGTCCAGCCGCGCATCTGCTGGCGGACCCGGTCGACCTTCCACGGCGGCATGCCCAACTCGCGGGCCAGATCGGCCGGACGCATGTTCCGCCCGGTGGTCGCCAGCCGCCCGATGCTGCGCACGCCGGAGGCCAGCGCGTAGGTGATGCCGGTCGGCGGCTGCCCGACGGCCAGCGCCCAGCGCAGCCGCTCCAGCGCCTCCGCGGCCCGGCCGGTGACGGCCAGGTCGGCCACCTCGAAGCCGGTCGCCTCGGCCCGGCCGCTGTAGTAGCGGGCGACCACCGTCTCGTCGATCGTGCCCTCGACGTCCGAGGTCAGCTGGCTGCACGCGGCCGCCAGCTCGCGCAGATCGCTGCCGAGGGAGTCCAGCAGCGCCTGGCAGGCCTCCGGGGTCGCGGAGCGGCCCAGCGTGCGGAACTCGCCCTTGACGAAGGCCAGCCGCTCGCTCGCCTTGGCCAGCTTGGCGCAGGCCACCTCGCGCCCGCCCGCCTTGCGGCCGGCGTCCAACAGGCCCTTGCCCTTGGCGCCGCCGGCGTGCACCAGCACCATGATCACTTCTTCGGCCGGGGCCTCGATGTACGCCTTGACCTCCTTCACCGAGTCGGCGGAGAGGTCCTGGGCGGCCCGGACCACGATCACCTTGCGCTCGGCGAACAGCGACGGCGTGGTCAGCTCGGCCAGGCTGCCGGGCTGGAGCCCGCCGGGCGGCAGGTCCCGTACGTCGGTGTCCGGGTCCGCCGCCTTCGCCGCGGCCACCACCTGGGCGACCGCGCGGTCCAGCAGCAGCTCCTCCTGGCCGACCGCGAGGGTCAGCGGGGCGAGCAGGTCGTCGGGTGCACTCTTCCTGGCCATCGCCTACCAGCATCCCACGCGCCGCGGACACTCCCGGCCGCCCGACCAGCCACCCGGACCGCCCGACCGGCCCCCGGACCGACCGCCCGCCGTGCCCGACCTGGACAATGGCCCGGTGACCGAGAACCACACCACCGACCTCCCGGACGTCAACGACCCCTTCGTCCGCCAGCTGCTCGTCCTGCCCGACCGCGACGCCGCCGACGAGGCCGCCGAGGAACTCCGCGCCGACCTCCCGGACCTCGGCGAGCTGGAGATCGTCCGCGACGCCCTGGCCGGCGAGGACGACGCCGAGGACGCCCAGTGGCTCGTCGTCCTCGACCCCCCTGCCGACGGCTGGACCCCCACCCTGCTCCACGCCCTCGACACCCTCGCCACCTCCTACGAGGGCTGGCGCGAGGAGGCCTGACCGGACGGCCCCTCGGGCGCCTCCCAGCCGGCCGCCTCCCACCGCCTCAAGGTGCTGCGCGAGGCCGACCCGGTCGGCTCCGAGCCGGGACCGGCGCCCCGGCCGCCGCCCCGCTCTCCCTGCCCTCGACCAAGGATCTCCCCGTGAGCACTCCCGTCGTTCCGTCGGTGCTGTTCGTCTGCGTCCACAACGCCGGCCGCTCCCAGATGGCCGCCGCCTTCCTCACCGACCTCGGCGGCCCCCGGGTGCAGGTCCGCTCCGCGGGCTCCGCCCCCGCCGGGACCGTGAACCCCGCCGTCGTCGCGGCCATGGCCGAGATCGGCATCGACATCTCCGCCGAAACCCCCAAGGTCCTGACCGCCGAAGCCGTCCAGACCTCCGACGTGGTGATCACCATGGGCTGCCGCGACGCCTGCCCGTACCTCCCCGGCAAGCAGTACCTGGACTGGCAGCTCGACGACCCCGCCGGCCAGGGCCTCGAAGCCGTCCGCCTGATCCGCGACGAGATCGAATCCCGCGTCCGCCTCCTCCTCGCCGACCTCGGCATCACCCCGCGGCCCTGACCCCGGCACCACCCCTCCGGCGCGGGCCCCACCGCCCCCCCCGCCGCCCCATTGACTGCGTATGCGCACCAATCCCTCTGGCAGGACGTCCAGTTGATGAGATTCGGCGAATTCCCGAATCTCTCCGCACAGGGGTTCAGCACTGTTCATGTCTCCGCCGCCGCCGGTATACCGAGCCCTCTGAACCTAGGACGGCACCGCCGCAGCCACTTCCCCTCCACAGGAGTCTCTGTGACCCGTCGTTATGTCCGGCTGGCCGCCACCCTCGGCGCCGCCGGTGTGCTGGCCGGATCCACCGTCGCCCAGGCGGCCGCCGCCGAGGAGGGCCGCGGCGCCCACGCGAAGCACGTGCTGCTGGTCTCCGTCGACGGCCTGCACCAGTCGGACCTGGCCTGGTTCGTGGCCGAGCACCCGCAGTCGGCACTGGCCCGGCTGGTCCGCGGCGGTGTCGAGTACACCCACGCGAGCACCACCAACCCCTCGGACTCCTTCCCCGGAATGGTCGCCCAGCTGACCGGCGGCGGCCCGGGCACCACCGGCGTCTACTACGACGACACCTACAACGCCGCACTGCTCCCGGCCGGCACCACCGACTGCAAGGGCGTCAAGCCCGGTGTCGAGGTGGACCTCACCGAGGACCTGGACAAGAACCAGGACGTACTCGACGCCGGACAGGGCCTCGTCGGCCTGCCCGGCTCCATCCTGCAGATGACCGGCAGGCCGCAGCCCCTGCTCAACCCGGCCAAGCTGCCGGTCGACCCGCACACCTGCAAGCCGGTCTACCCGCACTCCTACCTCCAGGTGAACACCGTCTTCGAGGTGGCCCGGCAGGCCGGTCTGCGCACCGCGTGGTCGGACAAGCACGCCGCCTACGACATCCTCAACGGCCCCTCGGGCGAGGGCGTCCAGGACCTCTTCACCCCGGAGATCAACAGCAACGCGACCGGGTACAACGGCGACTGGACCAAGGACAACAAGGCCACCGAGCAGTACGACTCGTACAAGGTGCAGGCCGTCCTCAACGAGATCGACGGCTACGACCACAGCCGTTCGGAGCAGGTCGGCACCCCGGCCGTCTTCGGTCTGAACTTCCAGTCGGTCTCCACCGCGCAGAAGCTCAAGAGCTCCCAGGGCCTCCAGGGCGGCTACGTCACCAAGGGCGTGCCCGGACCGCTGGTCGAGAAGAACCTGGAGTTCGTCGACCAGCAGCTCGGCGCGCTGACCGAGGAGCTGCGCAAGCAGCACCTGGACGGCTCCACCACCGTGATCCTCTCGGCCAAGCACGGTCAGTCCCCGATCGACCCGACCGCGCTCAACCGGATCGACGACGGCCCGCTGCTGGACGGCCTCAACGCCGCCTGGAAGGCCGCCCACCCGGGCGCCGGCGACCTGGTCGCCCACGCGGTCGACGACGACGGCGTACTGCTCTGGCTGAACGACCGCTCCGCGGCCGCCACCGAGTTCGCCGAGAGCTACCTGCTGGCGCAGAGCGGCAACGGTGTCGACATCAACGGCAAGGCCCGCCCCTTCACCCACAGCGGCGTCGAGAAGATCTACGCCGGCGAGGAGGCCGCCGACTACTTCCACGTCACGCCGGGCGACGCCCGCGTGCCGGACGTCTTCGGCGTCGCGCAGTACGGCGTCGTCTACACCGGCGGCAGCAAGATCGCCGAGCACGGCGGTGCCCACGCCGACGACCTGAACGTGCCACTGGTCGTCTCCGGCGCCGCCACCCCGGACGGTGTCCGCCAGGACGAGAAGGTCGAGACCAAGCAGATCGCGCCGACCATCCTGAAGCTGCTCGGCCTCAAGCCCAACGCGCTCCAGGCTGTCCGCGAGGAGCACACCCGGGTGCTGCCGACCCGCTGACGACCGGATGCCCAGTGGGCCGGAGCACCGGAGCCCGTCGGGTCGACCACTAGCCGGAGGACCGACCCGAGCGGCCGTACGCGCCTGGCGTACGGCCGCTCGGCCACAGTCCGACGAGACGGTCGGACGGCGCGACATCGGCCGCCTCCTCCGTACCCCGGCCGGTGACGGTGGTCCGCGGCGCGCTCCGGGCCCGCCCGGAGCGGTAGAAGCGGCAGGAGGGTCCCCCTGCTCGTCCAGGGCTGCTGCAAGGAGTCGTCGCACCTGTCGCTCAACGCGTCCGCCCGGCCCCCACTGCTGCGGGGACCTCGGTAGAGTCGGGTCAATGACCGGCAACCGGGGCCGCTGGCCAAAGATCGACCAGGACCGTGGCATCGAGGACGTGACGCTACTCATCCTGGAATGGCTTGGTGAGCAGGGCGTGAACGCCATGATCAGGGTGGACGCCGAGAGGTTGGACGACAACACTCCTGCGTGGACGTTCGCCGCCAACGGCGGCCCGTTGGAGCATGGCATGCGTGCTGACGGGAGGACTGTGCAGCAGTGCATGTCCGCCGCCTTGTCCAAGCTGCGCGAGGCCGGACTGTCGGTTCCGTTTTGATCTTCGTTCGCCATTGATCTCGATCACGATGTCGGCTTCGTCGTCTCGGCGCTTTCTCTGGAACCCAGCCGCTTCCCGCCGGAACCGCAGTAGCCCAACCCCCGTCACCTCGCCCCCACCTGGCCGGTGACGCTTGTTCGCGGCGGGGTCCCCGCGGGCGCCAGGGAGGGCTCCGCCCCCTCTTCCCCCCCCCCCCCCCCCCCCCCCCCCCCCCCCCCCCCCCCCCCCCCCCCCCCCCCCCTA
>NZ_JBHTTU010000042.1:43601-68944 GCF_042794375.1 Kitasatospora sp. NPDC056531
CTCAGAAAGAAGAGAGAGGAAACCACCCCTCGCCCCTTCTCTCTGGGGGGGGGGGGGTTGTTGGTGTGTTGTTCGCGGGGAAGACCCCCGCCCCCCGCCGCCATCACTTTCCCCGGGCCCCCGCCCCCGCCCCCACCCCTCCCTCTCCACCTCCCCCACCCCTACCCCTTCCCTGCCCCACCTTGCGGAGGGAGGAGGAGAGCGGGGGTCACGGGGGCGGGGCGCGGGGCTCGGCGGTGGAGTGGGCCTGGCGACCGGAGCGAGCGGAGTGAGCGCCGTGGACGGGCTGGGGGTGGACAGCCACAGCGAGACTGGACGGGGAGTCACCGACCACGGCGATGTCACCCGCGCGGTCGGTACGCAGGACAGTGGCACCCAGCGCGCGCAGCCGCTCGACCGTGCGCGGGGACGGGTGACCGTACGCATTGCCCTCACCGCAGGAGATCAAGGCCAGCCGCGGCCGCAGCGCCGCGGTCAAGTCCCAGTCCTGGTGCGCCGAGCCGTGGTGCGCCACCTTTAGGACGTCGACCCGGCCCAAGCGGCCCAACAGGGCGGACTGGGCGGGTGGTTCGAGGTCACCGAGCAGCGCCATCCGCAGACCACCGGCCAGCGACACCAGCAGCGCCACGCTCGCGTTGTTCGCGCCGGGCGCTTCCACGGCCGCCACGGGATCGGGCCACACCACGTCCCAGGCCAACCCCGCACCCGCCGACCGCCGTTCACCACGACCCGCCCGCAGCAGCGACACCCCGGCCCCGGCCACCCAACCGGCCACCCGGGCCACCTCTCCCGGCGGATCGTCCAGCACCGTGCCCTCGACCGCACCGACCTCACGACCCCGCAACACCCCCGGCACACCCTCGACATGGTCGGCATGGAAGTGCGTCAGCAGCAGAAGCGGCACCCTCGTGACCCCGAGATCGCGCAGGCACCGGTCCGCGGCGTTCGGGTCCGGCCCCGTGTCGATCACCACCGCGCTGTCCGACGCATCGCCCCGAAGGGCCAACATGTCTCCCTGCCCGACATCGCACATCGCCAGCCGCCACCCCGGCGGCGGCCAGCCGGTGGCGATCCGGGCGAGCTGCGGCGGGCGCAACAACACGGCCAGCAGTACCACCAGCAGGACGCCCGTCACCAGCGCCCGGGCCCAGCGGCGCCGAGTTCGGGCCCGCCGGCCGGGCGCCGCCCGCCGGGGCAACAGGAGGGGCGCCGCCCAGCAGACGGCCAGGGTGGCGAGGGCGACCGTCACCGTCCCGAACCAGCCGCCCGGCCAGGAGAGTTGGCCGCCCGGCAGCTCGGCTCCGCGGCGCGCCACCAAGGCGAGCCAGCTGGCCGGCACTCCGGCCGGTTCGGCGAGCAGGCGGGCCAGGGACGGGAGGAACGGCTGCAGGGCGAGCACCCCGAAGCCGAGCAACGTCGCCGGGGCCACCGCCAGTTCGGCCAGCAGGTTGCACGGGATCGCCACCAGGCTGATGTGTCCGGACAGCACCACCGTCACCGGCGCGCACAGCGCCTGTGCGGCCGCCGTCGCGGCCAGCGCGCCCGCCAGGTGGTGCGGCCAGCGCCGGGCCCGCAGGGCTTCGGCCCAGTGCGGCCCGAGGACGAGCAGCCCCGCGGTGGCGAGCACCGAGAGCAGGAAGCCGAAGGAGCGGGCCAGGAACGGGTCCAGCAGGACGAGGACCAGCACGGCTCCGGCGAGCGCGGGTACGGCCTGGCGGGGGCGGCCGGTGGCCAGGGCCAGCATGCCGATCAGTCCCGTTCCCGCCGCCCGCAACACGCTGGGCTCGGGTCGGCAGACGGTGACGAAGGCCAGCGTCAGCGCCGTGCCCAGCAGGGCGCTGGTGCGCAGCGACAGCCCCAGCACCGCGGCCAGCCCGCGCCGTTCCGCGGTGCCGGCCTGGCCGGGCGCGCCGAGCAGCACGCCGAGGACGATGGCCAGGTTTGCCCCGCTGACGGCCACCAGGTGCACCAGGTCGGTGGCCCGGAAGGCGTCCACCAGATCGTCGGGCAGTCGGGAGGTGTCGCCGACCACGAGCCCCGGGAGCAGCCCGCGCGCGTCCGAGGGGAGCCCGTCGGATGCCGTGCGCAGGCCCTCGCGCAGCCGCCCCGCGATCCGCTGCGGCAGGCTCGGCGGCGCGAGCTGCCGGGGCGGACCGTGGACGGCCAGCAGCGCCGCGGACTCGGTGTCGTAGCCCTCCCCCGCCGGTCGGACCTCGGCCTCCGCGGCCAACCGCTCGGACGGGAGCAGCCGCAGCCAGGGCTCGCTCTCCGGCCCCCGGACCATGACGGTCACCGGGGTGTGGGTGCGGGTGGCCCGCCCGTCCGGGAGGACGGTGACGCGGTCGGCCACGGCCTCCACGGTGAGGAGGCTCTGCCCGCCGGTGGTGCCGCCGCGGGAGGTGTGGACCTTCGGGTCCCCCTCGACGGTCAGCTCCACCTCCACCGCCGGGGCGGGCGTGCCCACGGATCGCGGCGGGTCGTGCTCGGCCGTACGGGCGAGCTCCGGCAGCGGCCCCCGGTGCAGGTCGGCGGTGTGCAGCGGGGTCGCGACCGCGGCCGCCGCTCCAGTGAGCAGGACGGCGGCGATGGTCACCGCGGCCCCGCGTCGGCGCAGGAGGCCCGGTCGGACGAGCAGCGGGACGGCCGCGAGCACGGCGACGGCCGCGAGCGAGCGGAGCAGGACCTCGGACCCGGGTTCCAGCGTTAGCAGCGCCGCCGTGACCACCCAGGCCGAGACGGCGGGGAGCAGCAGCCGGAAGTCGGCAACCGAGGAGCGGGAGCGCGGGAGCGCTGCGGTGACGGCGGACATGGCGGTGCCTCCCTTCGGCGGTCAGCGAGTTCATGCATCGGGAACGGAAAGAACGTCGGGGCGTCAGAGCGTCAGCAACGGGCGGAGCTCCGCGAACGTACGGGTCCCGATCCCGCTGACCTGCCGGAGCTGGTCGACCGTGCGGAACGAGCCGTGCGAGGTGCGGTAGGCGAGGATGCGCTGGGCGAGTGTCGGGCCGACGCCCGGGAGGGCGTCGAGCTGTTCGAGAGTGGCGCGGTTGAGGCTGACCGGCGGTCGGGGCGCGCCGGCCCCGGGAGGCCCGTTGGCGCCTCCGGAGAGCGGGACGGGAGCCGGCGCCTGCTCACCGACCAGGATCTGCTCACCGTCCGTCAGCACGCGGGCCAGGTTGAGGCCCCTGGTGTCCGTCTCCGGCAGCGGACCGCCCGCCGCCCGCAGGGCGTCGGCCACCCGCGAGCCGCCCGGCAGGGTGTGCAGGCCGGGCAGGTGGACCCGTCCGCCGACGTCGATCACGACGGCGGCCTCCGCGCCCGGGCCCGCAGGGGCCTCGGGCGGCCCGGCCCCGGAGGCGGCCGGGGCGAGGGCGGAGGGCATGCCCGGCTCCGACGGCGCCGGGGCGACCGCGAGCGCCGGGACGGCCACCGCCTCCGGTCTGGCAAGCCAGAAGTGCTGCACGGCGTAACCCACCGCGAACAGCAGCAGGATCACCAGCCCGGCCACCGCCCGCCGGTCGAGCGCCAGCGCCGTGGCGAACCGCAGCCGCGCCCCGTCACCCGATGCAGGGCCGACGAGGTCGACCGCTCCCGGCGGCGCCTCGGCAGGCAACGGTGGAGCGGCCCCCGGGGGCGCGGGAACACCCGCGGAGGGGCCGCCCACCGGTTCCTCGCCCACCGGTTCCCCGCCCGCCGGCAGCAGCGCCGCCATCCGCAGCCGTACCGTCTCGTTGATCGCTTGGCGCTTAGCCGCGCCCAGGCCCAAGGTCGTCATGGCGAGGACGCTAGGAGGCCGACGGCCGACCCGCGGAAATTACCGAAACCCTGTGGATAACCCGGGGGTTGTGGATAAATAACGTCACTCACACGAGTGAGAGGGATCCACGCAAGTTGACCGGACCGCCGTCTCAGCGCGGCGCGACCACCACCGCGAGCAGCCCCGGCCCGACGTGCGCACCGATCACCGCCCCCACCTCGCCCACGTACAGCTCCCGCAGTCCCGGCACCCGCGCTCGCAGCCGCTCCGCGAGCGGCTCGGCCCGGTCCTCGGCCGCCAGGTGGTGCACGGTGATGTCCACCGCGCCCTCCCCCGACCGCTCGACCGCGATCTCCTCCAGCCGGGCGATGGCCCGCGAGGCCGTCCGCACCTTCTCCAGCGGTTCGATCCGCCCCCCGTCCAGGTGCAGCAGCGGCTTGACCGCCAGCGCCGACCCGAGCAGCGCCCGAGCCGCCCCGATCCGTCCGCCCCGGCGCAGGTGCTCCAAGGTGTCCACGTAGAAGAACCCGCTGGTCCCGGCCGCCCGCCGCTCCGCCGCCCCGGCCGCCTCCGCCAGGCCCTGCCCGGCCGCGATCGCCTCGGCGGCCGCCAGCACCCCGTACCCGAGGGCCATGCCGACCAGTCGGCTGTCCACCACCCGCACGGGTACGGGCGCCTCGGCGGCCGCCAGCCGGGCGGCCTCGACCGTGCCGGAGAGCTCCCCGGAGATGTGCACCGAGACGATCCCCTTCGCCCCGGCCTCGGCGGCCGCCCGGTAGGTGGCGGCGAAGGCCTCCGGGTTGGGCCGGGAGGTGGTCACCCGCTGTTTGGCGTGCAGCGCCTCGGCGACGTCCTTCGGGGAGATCTCCACGCCCTCGCTGAGGACCGAGTCACCGACCGCGACGCTCAACGGGACCACCGTGATCCCGTGCCGGTCAAGGCTCTCCTGCGGCAGATAGGCCGTGGAATCGGTGACAAGTGCGAGGTCGGAGGGCATGAGCCGGAGGTTACTCCCCGTTCGTCCGGGAGGACAGCGCACTCCCGGACGCACCGGAAGGCCCCGGGAAATCAGCCCGCCGAGGGCCCCGCCGACGGCTTCCGCAGCCGCTGCGCCAGCTTCACCAGCGGATCGGCCAGCCCGAGCAGCTCCTCCGCGCTCGGCCGCCCCTTCCCCTCCGTCAGCCCGGCCCGGGCCGCACGGGCGCTACCGGCACCGGTACCACCGGCACCGCCAGCACCAGCACCGGACGAAGCCCCAGGCGCAGCACCGGCGGAGCCGCCCCCCGCGGTGTCCCAATGCCGCAGCGCCCCCGCCTCGCTCTCGCACTCCTGGCTCAGCCGGCTCAGCTCGTCGTCCGCGAACCGGTGCATCCGGTCCTGCGCCGCCCACCGCATGGTCTCCGCCGAATGGACGATCCGCTCCGCCCGCTCCCGCAGCTCCGGCAGCTTGGCCGCGATCCGCGCGGTGTCCGGCTCGCGCTCCAGCATCCGAAGCTCGCCGTCCAGCTCCACCGCGTGGGCGTCGAGCCGGGTCAGCAGCGCGAGGGCCTCGCCGAGCTGGCCGTCCTGCGGCAGCCCGCTCTCCAGCACCTGCCGGGTGCCGTCCAGGGAGGTCCGCAGCTTGAGCCGGACGGTGGCGATCTGCGCGGGCGGGCCGACCTTGGTGTACGTCTTCGCCTTGAGGGTGGCGGTCTCGACGACGCGCCGGGCGTTGGCCTCGTGCTTCTCGACCTTCGCGGCGACGGCCTTGGCCGCCTTGACCGTGCCGAGCACGGCCAGGACGAGCACCGCGATCCCGAAGAGCAGGACCAAGCCGATCATCACGCCGAACACGTCCATCACGCGTCACCTTCCGCCACCGGATCGGCCCCCACCGGGCCCAACGCGGGCCGCACTGCCGAGGGTTCCACCGTAGCCGCCGCACCCGGCCCGGAAACGGTCCGAACGGGCCCGACGGGCGGAGATCAGGGACAGATCCGGGATCTCCCCGAGGGCCCGGGACGCACCGCCGGCACCACGGCGCACCACCGCGCACCACCGCGCACCACCGCGCAAACGCACCGGGCGGGCGCCCCGAAGGACACCCGCCCGGTCAAGCCGGTCCCGGCCGAGAACTCGGCCGAGCATTCAGCCGACCCGTCAGCCCGTCACGATGTTCACCAGCTTCGGCGCCCGCGCGATCACCTTGCGCACCGTCGCGTCGCCGATCGCCGCGACGACCGTCGGGTCCGCCAGCGCCAGCGCCTCCAGCTCGGCGTCGGTGATGGTCGGCGCGACCTCCAGCCGGGCCTTCACCTTGCCCTTGATCTGCACCACGCAGGTCACCGCCTCGTCGACCACGTACGCCGGGTCGGCGACCGGGTAGTCGGCGTGCGCCAGCGACTCGCCGTGGCCCAGGCGGCGCCACAGCTCCTCGGCGATGTGCGGGGCCAGCGGCGCGACCATCAGCACCAGCTGCTCGGCGACGGCCCGCGGCGTGGAGCCGCGCTTGACCAGGAAGTTGTTCAGCTCGATCGCCTTGGCGACGGCCGTGTTGAAGCGCAGCCCGGCCATGTCGCCGCGGATGCCGTCGATCGCCTTGTGCAGGGCGCGCAGGGTCGCCTCGTCCGGCTGCTCCTCGGTGACGACCAGTTCGCCGGTGGTCTCCGAGACGACGTTGCGCCACAGCCGCTGCAGGAAGCGGTACGAGCCGACGACGGCCCGGGTGTCCCAGGGGCGGGAGACGTCCAGCGGGCCCATGGACATCTCGTACAGGCGCAGGGTGTCCGCGCCGTACTCGTCGGCGATGTCGTCGGGGGCGACGGCGTTCTTCAGGGACTTGCCCATCTTGCCGGCCTCGCGCTTGACCGGCTCGCCCTGCCAGGAGTACGTGCCGTCGCGCTCCTCGACCTCGGCGGCGGGCACCGGGAAGCCGCGCTCGTCGCGGTAGACGTCCGCGGTGATCATGCCCTGGTTGAACAGCTTGTGGAACGGCTCGACGGAGGAGACGTGCCCCAGGTCGTGCAGCACCTTGTGCCAGAAGCGCGCGTACAGCAGGTGCAGCACGGCGTGCTCGGCGCCGCCGACGTACAGATCGGCGCCGCCGGCCGGCTTGGCCGCGGTGGGGCCCAGCCAGTAGCGCTCGTTGGCCGGGTCGGCGACGGCCTCGGTGTTGGTCGGGTCGACGTAGCGCAGGTCGTACCAGCACGAACCCGCCCAGTTGGGCATGGTGTTGGTCTCGCGGCGGTACTTCTTGACGCCGTCGCCGAGGTCCAGCTCGACGTTGACCCAGCCCTCGTTGCGCGACAGCGGGGTCTCCGGCGAGGAGTCCGAGTCGAACGGGTCGTAGGTGCGCGGCGAGTAGTCGTCGACCTCGGGGACCTCGACCGGCAGCATCGAGTCGGGCAGCGCGTGCATCACGCCGTCCTCGTCGTAGACGATCGGGAAGGGCTCGCCCCAGTACCGCTGGCGGCTGAACAGCCAGTCACGCAGGCGGTAGTTGACGGTGCCCTCGCCGATGCCGCGCTCGGCCAGCCACGCGGTGACGGCGGCCTTGGCGTCGATGACGCTCAGCCCGTTCAGCGACAGGTCGCCTTCGGAGCGCGCGGAGTTGACGATGACCGAGTCGTAGGTGTCGAAGGCGTCGTCCCAGGCCGCCGGGTCCTCGCCGCGCCCGTCGGTCGGCTCGACGACGCAGCGCATCGGCAGGCCGAAGGCGCGGGCGAAGGCGAAGTCGCGGTGGTCGTGGGCGGGGACGGCCATGATGGCGCCGGTGCCGTAGCCCATCAGCACGTAGTCGGCGATGAACACCGGGACGGACTCGCCGCTGACCGGGTTGACGGCGTAGGCGCCGGTGAAGACACCGGTCTTGACCTTGGCCTCGACCTGCCGCTCGACGTCCGACTTGGCGGCGGCCGCGGCGCGGTAGGCGGCGACGGCCTCGGCGGGGGTGGCGGCGCCGCCGGTCCACTCGGCGGGCACGTCCTGCGGCCAGGCGGCGGGGACGATGGAGTCGACCAGGCCGTGTTCGGGCGCCAGCACCATGTAGGTGGCGCCGAACAGGGTGTCGGGCCGGGTGGTGAAGACGGTGATCTCGCCGGAGTCGACGGCGAAGTCGACCCGGGCGCCCTCGGAGCGGCCGATCCAGTTGCGCTGCTGCAGCTTGATGGCCTCGGGCCAGTCCAGCAGGTCCAGATCGGCGATCAGGCGGTCGGAGTACGCGGTGATGCGCATCATCCACTGGCGCAGGTTGGACTTGAACACCGGGAAGTTGCCGCGCTCGGAGCGGCCGTCCGCGGTGACCTCCTCGTTGGCCAGAACGGTGCCCAGGCCCGGGCACCAGTTGACCGGCACCTCCTTGGCGTAGGCCAGGCGGTACTCGCCCAGGACCTCGTCGCGCTCGGCGGCCGACAGCTCGGCCCAGGCGCGCCCACCCGGCACCTCACGCGAGCCGGACTCGAACTGGCCGACCAGCTCGGCGATCGGGCGGGCCTTGCGGGCGTCCTCGTCGTACCAGGAGTTGAAGATCTGCAGGAAGATCCACTGGGTCCAGCGGTAGTAGTCCGGGTCGATCGTGGAGATCGAGCGGCGCGGGTCGTGGCCCAGGCCCAGCCGGCGCAGCTGCTGGCGCATGTTGGCGATGTTGGCCTCGGTGGAGACCCGCGGGTGGGTGCCGGTCTGCACCGCGTACTGCTCGGCGGGCAGGCCGAAGGCGTCGTAGCCCAGCGTGTGCAGCACGTTGTGGCCGGTCATCCGCTGGTAGCGGGCGAAGACGTCGGTCGCGATGTAGCCCAGCGGGTGGCCGACGTGCAGGCCCGCGCCCGAGGGGTACGGGAACATGTCCATGATGAAGCTGTGCGGCTTCGCGGCGACGTCACCCGCGGACGGGTCGGCCAGCGCACCGGTGGGGTTGGGGGCGTGGAAGGTGCCCTCCTTCTCCCAGAGGTCCTGCCAGCGGGACTCGATGTCCGCCGCCAGCACGGCGCTGTACCGGAACGGCTCGGTCGCGGTCTCGGCCGCGCCGGACGCAGGGGTCGTCTCGCTCATGGTCCTTCAAGCTCCATCGGTGTCAGTTGGCGAACCGCGCGACGCGGCCGGCCCGTGGACCCGGCCCATGACGCGGGCGGGGGCGGAAAACAAAAAATCCCCTCGCAGGAGGGGACGCCACGCCGACTCCGGCACCGCCCGAGGGCGCGGCCGGTCCTGGTCAGCGCGGCCGGCTAAGGAGCAGGCGCACGGTTCGCATGGGCTCAGGGTACCGCAAGCAGGTCAGGGCGCTTCCGGGGATATCGCACGGCGGACGGCACGCAGCAGGGCCCGGATCCCCGCGCCGCGGACGGCACACGACAGGGCCAGGATCACCACACCGCGGACGGCACACAGCGGGGCCCGGATCACCGCGCCGCCGCACGCCCCACCGCGTCGAAGTCGCGCAGCGCCTTCGCCAGCCGCTCCGACTGCATCCCCGCCGCCAGCGAGCGCGCCTGCGCCACCGTGCGGGCCGCCTCGCGCTGGTCGCCGAGCCGCCGGTGGGTCTCGGCGAGCCGGACCATCAGCAGCGCCTTGGAGCGGGCCCGCCCCGGCCCGAGCCCGGCGACGGCCTCGGCGAGCAGCGGCTTGGCCATCCGGCACCGGCCGAGCGCCAGCCGCCCCTCCCCCACCATCCCGGCGAGGTCGGCCCGGGCCTCCTCGGTGCCGGGCAGGCCGTCCAGTTCGGCGAAGGCCCGGGCGGCGAAGGCCTCGGCCTGCTCCGCCTCCCCGCGACGGCCGTGGGCACGGGAGATCCGGCCGAGCTGGCGGGCCCGGGAGGTGGGGCTGAGCGCGGGGCCGTGGGTGTCCAGGGCGGTGCGCAGCGCGGAGACGGCGTCCAGGCCGCGCCCGCCGGCGCCCTGGGTGGCGAGCACCACCAGCGCGCCGAGCCCGGCGACGCCGAGCCTGGGGTCGCCGCTGACGTGGGCGGCGCGCAGCGCGGCGACGAAGGCCCGCTGGGCGGCGGCGTCGTGGCCGAGGTCGTAGGCGGCCCAGCCGGCCAGCCGGGCGAGCCTGCTGGCCGTCCCGTACAGCTCGCGGCCCAGCCGTTCGTCGTACGCTCCGAGCTCCAACAGCTTGGCCAGCATGGCGAGTTCGGCCCTGGCGGGGCCGAGGACGAGGCCGCCGCCGCAGGAGCGTTCGAGCCGCTGCTTGCTCCGGCAGGACAGGCCGAGCTCGCCGACCAGCCCGGGGTCGACGCGCAGCGCGCCCTCGCCGCCCCCGACCGGCGGCGGCGAGGAGGCGAGCCGTTCGGCGGCGTGGTCGAGGTCGGCGCTGCGGAACAGGTCGGTGAGGCGGACGGGTCCGGCGTCGGTGGCGGCCTCGCGCAGCGCGGTCTGGGCGGTGTCGGCGGTCCACGGGTCGGTGAGCAGCCGGGGCGAGAGGATCTTGGCGCCTCGGTGGCCGCCCATCCGGCCCCAGAGCTGCTCGTAGGTGACGGCTATGCCCAGGGTGCGGCTGAGCACCTCGCAGACCGTCTGGTCGTGCGGGCTGCGCGGCACCATGCCGCGGTCGCGCCACTTGTACGGGGCGGTGGAGCTGATGGCCAGGCCCGGCGGCAGGGCGAGGCTCACCTCGCGGGCCAGCCGTTCCGGACTCCAGCCGAGCTGGTGCAGTATCCGGGCCAGCTCCTCGTTCCGCCTTCGCTGCAGATCGGCCATGACACGACGGTAGCGGTCTTTCCCGCCCGCCCGCCGGTGGCATGGACACAACGACGAAGAGCCGCCCCCCGTGACGGGAGGCGGCTCTTGATCACTGTGGAGCTATGGGGAATTGAACCCCAGACCTCTTGCATGCCATGCAAGCGCTCTACCAACTGAGCTATAGCCCCTTGACCTGCGATGTCACCGGGCTTCTCGGCCGTTTCCGTCCGTTTCCCTCGGCGACATCGACTACTTTACACGGTCCGGGGGGTGCTCCAGAAATCCGTTTCCCGAGGTGCGGCCGACGCCCGCGGCCGCACCTCGAAAACCCGTCCTGTCACAGGCGCGTCCTGCCGCCGCCACGCCCCGCCGCGAACGCGCCCTACCGCGAACGCGCCTACCGCGCCGCCCGCCGACTGCGCGCGGCGAAGCCCGCCCCGGCGAGCACCCCGACGGCGTTGACCACGAGGGTCACCTCCAACGCGTGCCCCGACTCGGCGGCCGGCGCCGGCAGGGCCACCTGCCCGAGGAACACCGAGCCGAGCACCGCGACCCCGATCACCTGCCCGAGCTGGATGACCGTCACCATCACCCCGCTGGCATCGGCCGCGTCCTCGGGCGCCACCCCCGCGAGCGCCCGGGCGAACAGCGGCGCGTACGCGCACCCGGCGACCAGGCCGAGCGCGGCCATCTCCACCAGCGGAGCCACCCCGATCTCGGCGCCGCCGCCGAGCAGCACCCCCAGCAGCAGGTAGCCGCCCCCGAGCAGCACGGCGGCGAACACCGGCAGCAGCCCGTGCAGCCGGCCCGGCAGCCGGTGCCAGTGCAGGCTGGACAGCCCGAAGCCGACCGCGACGGGCGCCGAGCAGAGCCCGGCGCGCAGCGCGCTGTGGCCGAGCGCGGCCTGCTGGTGCAGGGCGAAGGCGAACATGAAGCCCGAGAAGGCCGCCATGATCGCGAACAGTCCGGCCGCCGCCGGGCGCAACCCGGGGGCGCGCAGCACCCGTCCGGGGATCAGCGGCTGCCCGCCGCGCCTGGCGACGCCCCGCTCGACCACCGTGAACGCGCCGAACAGCAGCACACTGCCCGCGATCATCACCCAGCCCCAGACCGGCCAGCCGAGCTCGTGGCCGAGCACCAGCGGCACCACCAGCAGGCCGAGCGCGGCGCCCAGCACCACCAGGCCGGGGACGTCGAAGCCGCGCGAGGCGTCGCCGGGCAGCCTCGGCAGCAGCCGGGCGCCGGCCGCCAGCAGCACCACCCCGATCGGCACGTTGACCAGGAACACCGGCCGCCACCCGGTGCCGAACAGGTCGGCGCTGACCAGCACCCCGCCGAGCACCTGCCCGAGCGCCATCCCGACGGCCAGCACCGCCGAGTAGAGGCCGAGTGCCCGGGTGCGGGCGGCGCCGGTGAAGGTGCGCTGCAGCAGGCTCATCACCTGCGGCACCATCAGCGCCGAGCCCGCGCCCTGGAGCAGCCGGAAGGCGATCAGCCAACCGGTGGCCGGGGCGAGGCCGCAGGCCAGCGAGGTGGCGGTGAAGGCGGCCAGACCGAGCTGGAACAGTCGGCTGTAGCCGTAGCGGGCGCCGAGCCGGGCGCCGGTGATCAGCAGGACCGCGTAGGTGATGGTGTAGCCGGCGATCACCAGCTGCAGGGCGGCGCCGGAGGCGCCCAGGTCGGTGCGGATGGTGGGCACCGCGACGTTGACGATGGAGACGTCGAGCACGGCCATGAACTGCCCGCACAGGACGAGCGCGAGGAGGAGCCCCGGCCGTACCGCCGGAGCCCGGGTGGTGCCTCCGGCCACGTCGGGCCGGATCTGAAGGTCCGTCATGGTGACCAGCCTGGAGCCGTCCCGGTACTGGTGGTTAGAGCTTGCTGATCCTGGTATTGGCAGCACCTGTATCGCCGGCGCGCGCTGCGGCACGATGGACGGCATGACCGTGCTTCAGGACCTGCCCACCGCGACGGGCGGCCGCGACCGCCGTCGGACCGAGCTGGCCCGCTTCCTGAAGGCCTGCCGGGCGCGGGTCACCCCCGAGGACGTCGGCCTGCCGCCGGGGCTGCGCCGCCGTACGCCGGGCCTGCGGCGCGAGGAGGTCGCGCAGCTCGCCGGGGTCGGGGTCACCTGGTACACGTGGTTGGAGCAGGGCCGTCCGATCAACGCGAGCGAGCAGGTGCTGCTGGCGGTGGCCCGGGCGCTGCGGTTGGACGGCACCGAGCGCCAGCACCTGTTCCGGCTGGCCGGTCTGGCCCCCTCACCGCTCGCGCAGCCGGCGCCGCCGGAGCTGAGCCCGTCGATCCAGGTGATCCTGGACTCGCTCGCCCCGCTGCCGGCGGCGGTCTCCAACACCCGGTTCGACGTGCTGAGCTTCAACCGGCCGTACCGCTCGCTGTTCGGCACCGAGCGGATGCGCCCGTCCCACGGGGTCTTCTTCAACAGCCTCTGGTGCATGCTGACCACGCCGTCGTGCTGCAACCCGTGCGAGAACCCGGACGAGACCCTGCCGCGAATGGTGGCGGTGCTGCGCTCGGCGTACGGCAAGCACGTCGGTGAGCCGGCCTGGGAGGCCCACGTGCAGCGGCTGTCGGCGCGCAGCGAGCTGTTCCGGGAGCTGTGGGCCCGCCAGGAGGTGGCCCCGCCGAAGACCCTGCTGCGGATCTTCCGCCACCCCGTGCTCGGCGTGGTGCGGCTGAACGCCACCTACCTGACGATGCCGGGCGTGCCGGAGTGCTACATCGTGGTGTACGTCCCGGAGAGCCCGGACGACCGGGAGCTGGTCGAGCGGCTGAACTCCCTGCCGCCGGGCGGCTGGAGGCACACCTGCGAGCCGTAACGGGCCGGTGGAAAGCCGAGGGAAGCCGGTGGAAAGCCGAGGAAAGCCGGCAAAACCCGAGAGGCCGCCACCCGGTGGGTGACGGCCTCTCGAACTGCTGTGGAGCTATGGGGAATTGAACCCCAGACCTCTTGCATGCCATGCAAGCGCTCTACCAACTGAGCTATAGCCCCGCGACACGGACGACCCTGGCCCCGGAATTCCAACTGGCCACGACCGCCGATGCGGAGTGGAGCTATGGGGAATTGAACCCCAGACCTCTTGCATGCCATGCAAGCGCTCTACCAACTGAGCTATAGCCCCGCACTCACCGGATCTCCCGCTTCCCTTCCGGGCCGCGTTCCCTCCGTGCGAACGAGGAAGACTCTAGCTGGTCAGGCCCGGAACTGCGAAATCCGCCCCCTCCGGGCCCCAGCGAAGCCCCCGTCGCCCGAGTGCCGGCGCGCCCCGACCGGCGCGCCCCGGCCGGCGGGAGCAAACCGTCGGGACCGAGCCGTCAGGTGTCGTCGCCGATGACCGGTTGCGGGAGCGTGCCCGCGTTGTGCTCCAGCAGCCGCCAGCCGCGCGCCCCCTTGCCGAGCACCGACCAGCAGCAGTTGGACAGCCCGCCGAAGCACTCCCACAGCGCCGCCTCCAGGCCCAGCAGGCTCCCGAGCATGGTGCGGATGGTGCCGCCGTGGCTGACCACGACCAGCGTGCCGCTCTCCGGAAGCTTGGCGACGGCCTCCAGCACCACCGGCACCGAGCGGTCGGCGACCTCGGTGGACAGCTCCCCGCCGCCGCCGCGCCGCACCGGCTCCCCGGCCGCCCAGGCCGCGTACTCCTCCGGGTAGCGCTCACGGATCTCGGCGTTGGTCAGGCCCTGCCAGGAGCCCGCGTAGGTCTCCCGCAGGCCCTCGTGGTGCTGCACGTCGAGCCCGGTGACCGCGGCCAGCTCCTCGGCGGTGCGCCGGGCGCGCTTGAGGTCCGAGGAGATCAGCAGGTCCGGACGCAGGCCGGAGAGCAGCCGGGCCGCCCGCTGGGCCTGCAGGACGCCCTGACCGGTCAGCTCGATGTCCGTGCTGCCCTGGAAACGCGACTCGAGGTTCCAGGAGGTCTGGCCGTGCCGCCAGAAGACGATGCGCGGGCCGCGCGCCTCCCGGCTCAGTGCAGGTCCTCGGGCTTGCCGAAGTCGTCGGCCGGGGCGACGGCGTTGCCGGCCCGGTCGGTGATGGCGTCGGGGCGGTTGCGCGAGGCCACGGCGTCCTCGGGCAGCGGCAGCTCGGGGCAGTCCTTCCAGAGCCGGTCCAGCGAGTAGAAGGAGCGCTCCTCGGAGTGCTGGACGTGCACGACGATGTCGAGGTAGTCGAGCAGGATCCAGCGGCCCTCGCGCTCGCCCTCGCGGCGCACCGGCTTGATGTCCAGCTGCTCGCGCAGCTGGTCCTCGATCTCCTCGGCGATCGAACGGACCTGGCGGTCGTTGTTCGCGGAGGCGATCAGGAAGGCGTCGGTGATCGACAGCACCTCGCTGACGTCGAAGGCGATGATGTTGTGTGCGAGCTTGTCGGCCGCCGCCTGCGCGGCGACGGTGATGAGCTGCTGGCTGTGGTCGGTGACGGTCACGGTGTTCTTCCGGCTCGGCGGCTTGGGGCGGACCCCGGCGCGCAGCCGGGGGTCGCCTTCCAGGATCTCACGCCGCCCCGGCGGCCCCGGAACCGTTTTCCGGGGCCGCCGACGCCGGGCGCGGCCGAACCGGGCCCGGCCGCCGACGCCGGGCGCCGGCCGGAAGGGCCGGACCCGACCGCCGGCCTACTGCTTCGGCGGCTGGTAGTCCTTGCCGAGCACGACCACCAGGTCCGCGTTCTGGGCGTCGCCCACCTTCTTCACCGCCGAGTCCGGCAGCCCCAGGCTGGTCGCCAGCGACTTCGCCGCGGCCTGCCGGGCGTCGTCGGTGTAGCGGATCTCACTGGAGGCCTGCGCGGCGGTCTTGGCGCCACCCGGGATGAAGGTCAGGCCCGAGTTGACGATCTGGACCTGCGCGGCGGCCGCGGCCGCGTCGTTGCCGCTGGCGTCCTGCAGCGAGACCCGGGCCGAGGTGTCGCCGGCCGCCGCGGACTTCACGGTGCCGCCGAGCACGTCCTTGACCTGCTTGCCCGCGGTCGCCTCGTCCAGCCCGCCGTCCGGCTTGACGGTCAGCGCGGCGGTGCCGAAGTGGCCGTCCTTCGCCTGCTGGGCGAGCTGGGCGAGCACCCCGGCGAGGGCGTCCTCGGGCAGCGAGGGGTCGAGCACCGCGTTCATTCGGTGCACGTCGTCCTTGGCGTCCTTGAACTCGGTCGGCATGGTGCGCACCACCGCGTCCATCACCTGCCCGAACCGGGCCAGCTGGGCGTCCCGGTTCTCGCCCGGCGCCTGCAGGGTGGCGTACGCGACCGCGGCCTTGCCGCTGAGCAGGGTGTTCTTGCCCGCCGCGGACAGCAGCTTGCCGTCCGGCTTGCCGCCCTCGTGGGTCTCGGCATTGGTGTCCACCCGGACACCGCCGAGCTGGGAGACCAGCATCTCCAGGTACGGGGTGTCCAGCCGCCAGGTGCCCGCCACCGGGGCGCCGAGCACGGTGGCCAGACCGTCGCGGGTCGCCGAGGCGCCGATCGCGTCCATGGCCTGGCCGACGGTGGTCACCGGCGGATCGCCCGGGCCGGGCAACCGCAGGTTGTCGGGCAGCAGCAGCACCGTGCCCTTGTGCCCGGAGGCGTCGTTGACCAGCAGCGCGCTGGACGTCTTGCCCTGCAGGTCGCGCAGGTGCACGACGTTGACCTGGCGCCCGCCGGCCGCGGCGGCCGCGGTCGGCTTGTCGCCGGTGAACCACAGGTAGCCGCCGACGCCGCCCGCCGCGAGCGCCAGCACCACACCGAGGCCGACCAGCCGGTTGCGCAACTTGCGGCGGCGCTCGGCGCGCACCTCGCTGCGCGACTCGGCGAACTTCAGCCAGTCGATGACGTCCTCGGACTCCTCCGCCTCCTCGTCGACGAAGGTGAACTCGCCCGTGGTGTAGCTGTCCTTGGGCGCCCGGGAGCCGGGCTTGCCGGAGCGGGCCCCGGCGACCTGCTCGGAGGGCGCCTCGGGCTTGTCCGGGGCCGCCTCGGCGGCCGGCCGGGACGTGCGCGGGCGCGGCGGCGGCACGGCGGCGGGAGCCGCGGGCTCGACGGGAGCGGGCGCGGCTGCGGCGGCCGGGCCGCCGACCTCGGGCTGCGGCGGCTGCTGCGGCTCGGCGACTACCGGCGCGGCCTGGTACGGCTGCTGGTATCCCTGGTGGTACGCCTGCTGCTGGTAGCCGCCGTACGGGTCCTGGGTGTACACCGGCTGCCCGTACTGGTCGTACTGCGCCGACTGCTCGTACGGGTGCTGCTGCTCGTACCCCTGCTGCGGGTACCCCTGGTAGCCCTGCTGGTAGCCCGGCTCCTGGTGGTACCCCTGCTGCTGGTGGCCGGCGTAGGTGCCCTGCCCGTACACCGGCTGCCCGTACTGGTCGTACTGCGCCTGCTGCTCGTACGGCTGCTGCTGGTACCCCTGGTACGGCTGCTGGTACTGCCCGGTGGACCACTCCTCCGGCGGCTGCTGGCCGTTGCGCTCGCTCATGCGCCCACCTCGCTGCGCTCGGCGGCCGCTTCGCGAAACGCGCACCCTTCGATTGTTCGCTCGCTGCGCTCGCTCATGCGCCCACCTCGCTGCGCTCGGCGGCCGCTTCGCGAAACGCGCACCCTTCGATTGTTCGCTCGCTGCGCTCGCTCACTGACGCTCCCGGCTCAGGTCCCGTGCGGCGCGTACAGCGCCCGCTTGTCGATGTAGCGGACCACGCCGTCCGGGACGAGGTACCAGACCGGCTCGCCCTTGGCGACCCGGTTGCGGCAGTCCGTGGAGGAGATGGCCAGCGCCGGGACCTCCACCAGGGAGACCCCGCCCACCGGAAGTCCGGCGTCCGACAGAGTGTGCCCCGGGCGGGTGCATCCGATGAAGTGGGCCAGCGAGAAGAGTTCGTCGGAGTCGTGCCAGGTCAGGATCTGGGCGAGCGCGTCGGCTCCGGTGATGAAGAAGAGGTCCGCGTCCGGGTGCAGGGCGTGCAGGTCGCGCAGGGTGTCGACGGTGTACGTCGGGCCCTCGCGGTCGATGTCGATCCGGCTGACCGAGAACTGCGGGTTCTCGGCGGTGGCGATGACCGTCATCAGGTAGCGGTCCTCGGCCGAGGTGACCTGCCGGTCGCACTTCTGCCAGGGCTGCCCGGTCGGGACGAAGACCACCTCGTCCAGGTGGAACGCGCTCGCCACCTCACTGGCGGCGACCAGGTGGCCGTGGTGGATCGGGTCGAAGGTGCCGCCCATCACGCCGAGGCGCTTCTTCACCGGTTCCGGTCCGCCGGGAATCCCGGCCTGCTCTCCCATGCCGCCACACCTTACGCGACGCCCGTTACGGTGCGGGAACGCCCGTGTGGGGGTTGCCCGCAGATGCGTGAGGGAGCGGCCGGCCCGATGGCCGGACGCTCCCCTGGCGGTCCGTGGACCAGGCTCAGCGGTCCCGGTTGAAGCGGGTGGTGATGAAGAGCAGGAGCAGCAGGATGAACAGCGCGGCGCCACCCGTCAGGGCCGGGTTCAGGCTGTCGTGGTTGCCCCCCTCGCCCTCGGCGAGCAGGTTCAGAACGGGGAGTGCGGCAGCAGTGCTCATGGTCGGCGGGACCTTCTCGGCTCGGTGAACGGACCTGGGGGTTGTTCCGGGCCGGTGAGGGCCCACCCGTCATCGTACGGGGGGTTACACGGCAACCGCGCGGCGGCCCACCGCCACTGACCGGGCGTGAGCGGGCGGGGTGGACGGGCCGTCGAGAGGGGCGCGCGGGCGACCGCCCCTGCCGAGCTGCGAGGCGAGCACGGGGAAGGCGGCGGCCTACTGACCGCGGAAGGCGCGGGCCATGATCCAGACCAGCAGACCGATCCCCACGAAGGACGCGATCACGATGATCCGCAGGAACAGGCCCGGGCCGGCCTCGTCGGAGATGGGGGCGGCCAGGCTGACCAGCGTGTCGGTGGACATCTGAGGGGCTCCTCGAACTGCTCGGTACCGCGGCCGGATCCGGTCTCGGTTCTCCAGGGCATTCAGGGTAAACCCGCCTCACACCGGCGCCGCCCACCGGCCCCTGTGACTCGCCCGCGCGGCCCGCCCCGCGCGTACGCTGGCCCCGGGGACGAGTACGCAACCACGGACGTTGCACAGACAGTCGTTGCAGGCGAAGAGCAGCGGGGGGCCGGTACCGCGCCGGGGCCGCCGTCGACCAGGAGGTACTCAGACCATGACCGACACGTTCGAGAAGAGCCCGAGCCGGCGCCGCCAGCGCTTCCCCGAGATCTCCACCCGGGCCTGGGAACACCCCGCCGACCGCTCGGCCCTGGTCGCCCTGCGCAAGTTGTCGGGCTTCGACGACGTCCTGAAGAAGCTCGCCGGGCTGGTGTCCGAGCGCGCGATCCGGCTGATGTTCCTGGCCACCGCCGTGAAGACGTCCGAGCGTCAGTTCCCCGAGCTGTACGACATGGTGCGCGACGCCGCCTACGCGCTCGACCTGGACCAGGTGCCGGACCTGTACGTCACCCAGGACCCGACGGTCAACGCGTACACCATCGGCATCGACACCCCGATCATCGTGATCACCAGCGGCCTGGTCGAGCTGCTGGACGAGGAGGAGCTGCGCTCCGTCATCGGCCACGAGGTCGGCCACGCGATGTCCGGCCACGCCGTCTACCGGACGATGCTGATGATCCTCACCAACATCGCCACCCGGATCGCCTGGGTGCCGCTCGGCAACCTGGCGATCATGGCCCTCGTCACCGCCCTCAAGGAGTGGTTCCGCAAGGCCGAGCTGTCCAGCGACCGGGCCGGCCTGCTGGCCGGGCAGGACCTCCAGGCGTCCATGCGGGCCCTGATGAAGCTGGCCGGCGGGCACAACCTGGCCGAGATGAACGTCGACGCGTTCCTGGAGCAGGCGGAGGAGTACGAGAGGGCCGGCGACCTGCGCGACGGCGTGCTCAAGCTGCTCCAGCTGCTGCCGCAGACCCACCCGTTCGCGGTGGTCCGGGTCGCCCAGCTGAAGAAGTGGGCGGAGAGCGACGAGTACCGCTCGATCCTGGCCGGTGCCTACCCGCGCCGCTCGGACGACCGGGACACCTCGGTCGGCGAGCAGTGGAAGGCCGCCGCCGACCACTACACGACCTCGGTGAAGGAGAGCAAGGACCCGCTGATGGGCCTGCTGCGGGACGTGGCCGGCGGCGCCGCCACGGTCGGCGGCAAGCTGCGCGACACCTTCACCGGCGGCAACCGCGGCCCCGCCACGGACCGCGACGACAGCTGAACCGGCGCACGGACCACGGCGGCCGGGGGCCCGGTCCGGGTCACCGGCCGCCGCGCCGTTCCGGGGGCCGCCCTCGATCCGGGGCCCGCTACCGCCCCCAGCGCCCCAGGTCCTTTCCAGGAATCCTCAGCCGCCCGCCAGCACCCCGCACACCTGCCAGGCCGGCCGCGCGTGGTTGCCCGGGTCGACCGGCGTGGGCGGCGCCACCGCGGTGCCCTGCACGGTGGCCAGCACCGGCTGCAGGAAACCCGCCATCGAGACGGCGCACGGCGCCGGCCCGACCTGCACCACCGAGTCCACCAGCCGCAGCTGCGCCGAGGCCAGGTCCACCCGGTCGAACTGGAAGGTCAGCTCGCGCCGCACGGTCTCCAGGGTGACCGGCGCCCCGGCGGGGGCCCCGGCCGACTTCAGCGCGTAGACGAAGGTGTGGTCGGTGGTGATCTGCAGCGTGCCGCTGTCGGCCTCGTCGATCCGCATCGCGCCGGTCACCTTCACGGTGGCGGAGGCGAGCGCGACCTGCGCCGGGTCGAAGCGGACCACCCAGCCGGTCAGCGCGTGGTGCCGGTCGTCCACCGGCTGTGCGACGCTCTCGTCGAACCCGGCCTGCTCACCGGGCGTGACGAAGGCCCGTATGTCCGCGGTGGCGCCCTGTACCAGCGCGGCCGGGGCCAGCGAGGAGGCGACCAGGTAGCGCTGCACGGTGTCCAGCGCCTTGGTCACCTCGACCCGGCTGAAGTGCTCGGTGGCGGCCCCGGTCGGGGTGTTCAGCCCGATCGTCCCGTCGCCGTACCCGGGCGGCAGCGCGGCGAACGGATTCGCCGGGTCGGTCACCGGGTGGACGGCCGAGGCCGGGCTCAAAGCGACCAGGCTGACGGTCACTTGGCTGCCCTCGGGCCGCGCCGGGATGCCCTTCGGCGAGTTCACCCCGAAGTACACCGCCGCCCCGAAGGCCAGCAGGATGAGCAGCAGCAGCGCCAGCGCCTGGCGCGGGACGGTACCCAGCGGCCCGAGCCGCACCCGGGCCCGGGTGGCCTTGCCGAAGGAGCCCGCGAGCCGCTCCCGGGCGGACAGCTCCTGGATCCGGGCAGCCCGCACGAACGACTCGTCGAACACGACGGACCGGAATTCGTCCTCGTTTCCGGAACCGCCCTCGGGCGTACCCTCAGGAGGCTCTCGCGGGTCACCCATGACACCAGGGTAGGCGTACACCCGTCCCGCTACGAGGGCCCCTGCGCAGATTGCCGGGAACGCTCCGTGGCCACCCGCCCCGGGCGTGCGCCCCCGGCTCCGGCTAGCCCGCGGGCGCCGTGACCACCGGCGACGGATCGGCCGGCGCGGGCCGCGGGTCCACCCCCGTGCTGCTGCTGCCGGACTCCGGGCGCCGGGGCGCGCCGGAGGTACCGCCCACGCCCTGGTAGATCGCCGCGACCGCCACCGCCACCAGGCTCACGCCCATGATCACCGCGAGCACCCAGGCCACCGGCCGGTGCCAGCGCTGCTGGGCCACGTACCGGCCGCGGGCGCGCACCGGATCGTAGCGGCGCCACCGCCGCCGGGCCCGGCGGCCGGTCGCCCGGCCCGGGCCCGACCACGGATCGGGGTACAGGTGGTCCTCGTCGAGTCCGCTCGGGTACGGGCGCAGCTCCAGCGGCAGCCCGTCACCGGCCGGGACGTCATAACCCCAACCCGGTCCCGCGGTGTCCGGCTCGAACCGCGCCTCGGCCGCGGCGAGCTGCCGCTCCTTGGCCGTCGGCTCGTGCACGGCGGCGGACCGGACGAAGGCCTCATCGAAGACCACGGTGGCGAACTCGTCGTCCGCACCACCGTGGTCGGCGCCGTCGGGGTACGGCAAGCCCCCCACATCCTCAGCCACGGATTCAGCGTATTACCGGTCGGGCGATTTGTCTGTGGCTCCCGGCAGTTGGTCCGTCACACCTGTGCCGGACGCCCCGCACGCCGCGCTCAGCGGGCGTCCGCGTCCCCGCCCACGGTCTGCGTCGCCTCGCCGCGGACATGCCCGTCACCAGTGACGATGTACTTGGTGCTGGTCAGCTCGGGCAGGCCCATCGGACCGCGGGCGTGCAGCTTCTGGGTGGAGATGCCGATCTCCGCACCGAAGCCGAACTCACCGCCGTCGGTGAACCGGGTGGAGGCGTTGACGGCCACCGTGGTCGAGTCGACCAGCTGGGTGAAGCGGCGGGCGGCGGCCTGCGAGGTGGTGACGATCACCTCGGTGTGGCCGGAGGACCAGCGGCGGATGTGCTCGACGGCGGCGTCCAGCGAGGGCACCACGGCCGCCGCCAGGTCGTACGAGAGGTACTCGGCGCCCCAGTCCTCGTCGGTGGCCGGCACCACGGTGGCGGCGCTGCCCTCGGCGGCCTTGAGCACCGCCTCGTCGCCGTGCACGGTCACCCCGGCCTCGGCCAGGGCGGCCAGCGCCAACGGCAGGAAGTCGTCCGCGACGTCCTGGTGCACCAGCAGGGTCTCGGCCGCGTTGCAGACGCTGACCCGCTGCGCCTTGGAGTTCAGCAGGATGCCGACGGCCATCGCCAGGTCGGTCCGCGCGTCCACGTACACGTGGCAGTTGCCGGTGCCGGTCTCGATCACCGGGACGGTCGAGCCCTCGACCACGGTGCGGATCAGCGAGGCGCCGCCGCGCGGGATCAGCACGTCGACGAGGCCGCGGGCGCGCATCAACTCCTGCACGGAGTCCCGGCTCTCCCCCGGCACCAGCTGGATCACGTCGGCGGGCAGTCCGGCCGCGGCGACGGCGTCCCGCAGCACCGCGACCAGCGCGGTGTTGGAGCGGTAGGCCGAGGCGGAGCCGCGCAGCAGCACCGCGTTGCCGGACTTCAGGCAGAGCGCGGCGGCGTCCGCCGTGACGTTCGGCCGGGCCTCGTAGATGATGCCGACCACGCCCAGCGGCACCCGCACCTGACGCACGTCCAGGCCGTTCGGCAGGGTGTAGCCGCGCACCACCTCGCCGACCGGGTCGGGCAGGCCGGCCACGTCGCGCACGTCGGAGGCGATCGCGGCGATCCGCTCCCCGGTCAGCGTCAGCCGGTCGATCACGGACTCCGCCGTGCCCGCCTCGCGGGCCCGGGCCACGTCCTCGGCGTTGGCCGCGACGATCTCGGCGGCGCGGGCGACCAGCGCGTCCGCGATCGACAGCAGCGCGGCGTCCTTGGCGCCGCGCGGCAGCGGGGCGAGCGCGGCGGCGGCCTCCCGGGCACGGCGCGCTACGGCGAGGACGGGGCTGTCGGCGGTGGCGAGGTCGCTGGTCATGCCGCCAAGGGTAGCGACTGCGCCCGCCCCGCCCGTCGCCGTTTCGACATCCGAACAGGGCCGGTCAGTAGGGATGCACGCCGCCCAGGTGCGGTGACGGATCGCCGAAGCCCTCCGCCACCCGCTTGTGGTACGTCGCCCGGTCGACCACCTCCAGCCCGACGATCTCCCACGGCGGCAGGTTCGCGGTGACCTTGTGCTCGCCCCACAGCCGCAGCGCTATCGCCGCCGCGTCGTGCAGGTCCCGGGCCTGCTCCCAGTACCGGATCTCGGCGTGGTCGGCCGCGTAGCGCGCGGTCAGGAAGAACGAGTGGTCGTGCGCCAGCCGCTCCAGCGAGGCACGCAGGGCGGACAGCGGGGTGACCTGCCCGGCCACGCTCAGCACCACGTGCCACAGCCGCGCCTGCTCGGGCACGCTGGGCGGGTCCGCCGCCTCCGCGCGCTGCGGCCGCAGCCTGCGCACCCCGCCGGGCCTCTGCGGTGGCGGACCGGCCGGCTCGGCGGGGCCGTCCCCGCGGCCGCCGTCGATACTGGTCAGCCGCCGGCCCGCCGTCCCTCCGGTCAGCGCTGCCTCGCGCCTGCGTTCCACCGGCGGCCTCCTGTTCGGCGATGTCGTGTCGTCCCCACCGGCCCCGTCGGCCTTCGGCCGACCGGTACGGCTGCACCCCTCCTCGCCCGCGGCCGGGCCGCTCCTGTACGGAGCGGCCCGCCGGCCGCGCTCCGCCGATCGGCCGACGTCGGCCGATCGGCCGGTCAGCCGTGCAGAACGACCAGGTCGTCGCGGTGGACGACCTCGCGCTCGTACGCGGCGCCGAGCTCCTGGGCCAGGTCGCGGGTGGACCGGCCGAGCAGGCGGGGCAACTCCCTCGCATCAAAGTTGACCAGTCCGCGAGCCACGATGTGGCCGTTTTCGGCAAGAAGGTCCACCGGATCACCCGCGGTGAACTCCCCGTCGACCCTGGTGACCCCGGCCGGCAGCAGCGAGGCGCCGCCGGAGACGACCGCCTCCACCGCGCCCGCGTCCAGGTGCAGGGCGCCGCGCGGGCTGCTCGCGTGGGCCAGCCAGAGCATCCGGTCGGAGGTGCGGCTGCCGGTGCGCAGGAAGAGCGTTCCGGTGGGCCGTCCGGCCAGCGCGTCCGCGGCGTGGCTGGCCGCGGTGAGCACCACGGGGATGCCCGCGCCGGTGGCGATCCGGGCTGCCTCGACCTTGGTGACCATGCCGCCGGTGCCGACGCCCGCCTTGCCCGCGCTGCCGATCTCGATGCCGTCCAGGTCGTGCGGGCCGCGCACCTCGGCGATCCGACTGGTGCCGGGCTTGGCCGGGTCGCCGTCGTAGAGGCCGTCCACGTCGGAGAGCAGGACCAGCAGGTCGGCCCGGACCAGGTGGGCGACCAGGGCGGCCAGCCGGTCGTTGTCCCCGAACTTGATTTCGGCGGTGGCGACGGTGTCGTTCTCGTTGACGATCGGCATCGCGCCCATCGCCAACAGCTGGTCCAACGTCCGGTAGGCGTTGCGGTAGTGGGCGCGCCGGCTGGCGTCCTCGGCGGTGAGCAGCACCTGGCCGACCCGGATGCCGTACCGGGCGAAGGAGGCGGTGTAGCGCGCGACCAGCAGACCCTGGCCGACGCTGGCGGCGGCCTGCTGGCGGGCCAGGTCCTTGGGGCGCTTGTCCAGGCCGAGCGGGGCGAGCCCGGCGGCGATGGCGCCGGAGGAGACGAGGACGACCTCGGGCGCGTCCGCGCGGGCGCGCACCTTGGCGAGCGCGTCCACCAGGGCGTCGACCCGGTCGGCGTCCAGGCCGCCGGCCGCCGTGGTGAGTGAGGAGGAGCCGACCTTGACCACGATCCGCCGTGCGGTCAGCACCTCCTCCCGCAGTGAGTCCTCGCTCATCTCGCTGTACGCCCTTCCGGTGTGGTGCGGGTACGGCGGGCGCCGCCCAGCCGTCAACCCCGAAATCTACGCGATCCGCGCAGGTCTCCCGCAGAGTGTTTCACCGGCCGGACCCGGCCTGGTCACGGCCTCGCCACAGCCCGGCCGCCAATCCGGATGACTGGTATGGTCCCTGACCGAAAGCCAGATCGGGGGACGGCTTCTTGCCCGCTGTACCCACTCGTCTTCGACCTTCCTGTCATCGGGCGGCGCCGCACTGGGCAGGCCGGCAACGGTTCGCGGCCGCATGCCCAGGAGAAAAGCGCACCATGCGTTCGTACACCACGAAGCTCACCGTCGCCGCCCTGGCGGCGGCCACCGCCCTCTCGCTCGCGGCCTGCGGCCCGGACAACTCGGACCCGGCCGCCACCGGCGGCGCCACCGGCGCGGCCCCGACCCAGACCGGCGCGGCCACGGGTGGCGCCGCCGGCAGTGCGGCCGGCGGCGCGACCGCCGCCCCGTCGGGCGCTGCCACCGGCGGTGCCGCCTCGGGCGGTGCCGCGGCCGGTGGTGCCGCC
>NZ_JBHTTU010000043.1:0-23288 GCF_042794375.1 Kitasatospora sp. NPDC056531
GGGTTGTAGAGGACGGGGCTCGCGGTCGAGGAGGAGGCCGTCGTCGGGGTCGGGGCGGGGGTCGGGTCCGGGTACGGGTTGGCGTGGTCGGTGGCCAGCCCGGTGCCCGGGCTGCAGGTCCACGCCCCGGCACCCTGGTCGGCGAGGATCTTCTCCGCTATCAGGATCTGCTGCTGCTTGGTCGCGAGGTCCGGGCGGGCCGCGTAGGCGGTGCCCCCGTAGTGCTGCCAGTTGCTCAGGCTGATCTGCAGGCCGCCGTAGTAGCCGTTGTTGGTGTTGATCGACCAGTTCCCGGTGCTCTCGCACTGGGCCACCTTGTCCCAGGTCGCCACCGAGGCGGCGTTCGCCTGCCCGGTGCCGAGGGTGGCTGAGGCCACGGCGAGGCCGAGGACGCCGACGGCGGTGGCGCCGATCCGGGTGCGGGCGGTGCGGGAAGGGGTGCGGGTCATCGGAAGGTCCTTCGGGAAGTAGTGGAAGTCAGCGGAGGGAGGGGGCAGGTGGGGGGCGGTCCGGGTGGATCCGGCCGCCACCGCCGGGAGATGACCCGGGATCAGTGGGTGTTGAACTTCCAGGTGCCGAGCGTGTACCAGCTGCTGAAGGGGCTGCCGTTGCTGGTGTAGGAGTGCGAGATCACGCCGTCCTGGCCGATGCCGAAGACCTCGGCGGCGTTGGTGTTCGGCTCGTTGAGGGCCACCGGCGTTCCGGCGAACTTCCAGCTACCGAGCGCCTCCCAGTTCGACCAGGCGCCGTTGAGGTAGTACTTGTGGTTGACGATGCCGTCGGTGCCGGTGCCGAACAGCTCCACGGCCTTGGTGGTGGAGTTGTAGACCGCCGACGGGACACCCGCGAACTTGTAACCCGTGTCGAGGGTGGTCCAGCCGCTCCACTGGCCGCCGTTGGTGCTGTAGGCGTGCGACATGACGCCGTCGGCGGCGCCGACCGCGAACACCTCGGCCGTCTTGTTGTTCGGGTTGTAGACGACGGCCGGGGCGCCGGTGAAGCGGTAGCTCGTGTCCAGCGTGAAGAAGTCGCTCCACGCGGCGCCGCTGGTGCTGTACGAGTGGGACAGCACGCCGTCGGTGCCGATGGCGAACACCTCGGCGGTGTTGAGGTCGGGCTCGTAGACGGCGGTGGGGGAGCCGGCGAAGGTCCAGGTGCCCATGGTGTTCCACGCCGACCAGGTGTTGTTGGCGTAGTACTTGTGGTTGAGCTTGCCGTCGTTGCCGATCGCGAACAGCTCCACCGCGTTGACCGACGGGTTGTAGACGGCGGAGGGCGAGCCGGTGAAGTGGTAGCCGGGGTCCATGGTGCTCCAGCCGCTCCACTGGCCGCTGTTGGTGCTGTAGGCGTGGGAGAGTACGCCGTCGGTGCCGATCGCGAAGACCTCGGTGGTCTTGTTGGTCGGGTTGTAGACGGCGGTGGGCTTGCCGGTGAAGTGGAACGAGGGGTCGATCGGGTACCAGGAGCTCCACTGGCCGCCGTTGGTGCTGTAGGCGTGGGACAGCACGCCGTCCTGGCCGATGGAGAAGATCTCGGCGGTGCCGTTGTCCGGGTTGTAGACGGCGGCCGGCGCGACGTCCGTCACCTGGGGGGTGACCGGGTCGGTGACCGGCGGGGGCGTGACGGTGCCGCCGACGGGGCTGGCGTAGCCGCGGATGGTGACGCTGCCACCGCTGCTCCCCCATGCGTAGGTGCCGACCGCGCCCCCCTGGGTCTGCTGGCTGACCTGGCCGTGCTGGTTGCCGCCGACGTAGGTGATGGTGCCGTCTCCGTTGACCGCGGTGACGATGGCGACGTGGTCGTAATTCGTGCCGCTGAAGCCGCTGGGGTGGAAGAAGACGGCGTCGCCCACGTGCGGGGTGCCGGACAGTCCGCCCTGGTACATGCTGGCGTAGGTCTGGAAGCTGTTGGCGAGGTCGTTCAGGATGCCGAGGTTCTTGACGCCGTTCTGCGCCCAGACCCAGCCGGCGAAGTCCGCGCACCAGGCGTGTGCGGTGGAGCCTCCGGAGCAGCTGTTCGACTGGTCGGTGCCGGGGGCGTAGTAGCCCGCACCGGTGGGGCCGCAGGCGTTGTTGCCCGTCTGGCTCACGGCCGTGGCGGCGATCGAGTCGCCGAGCGACGCCGCGTGGGCCCCCGGGACGGCCAGGATGCTGAGGCCGGAGGCGGCCAGCGTGACGGCGGCCGCGGAGGAGGCGAGGCGGGTACGGACGCGGGACATGGAGACTCCAAGTAGCGAGCGGGGCGGGTCTGTTGGCGTGCTGCGGGCAGGCCTGGCCGGGCGCGGTCCGGTCGGCGGCGGGGCAGCGGAAGTTCGGGTGCCGGCGGGCGGTGGAACGGTCGGTCGTGATCCGGCGGGCGGTGGTCGCCTCTGCCGGAGTGGTGGTGCGGAAGTCGGTGGGCGCCGTCGCGGGCCGTACGGCACGGCGGCGCGGGCTCCTTCAGGGAGCGGACGCGGTGGTCACCGCGCGGTGTGGTCCGTGGCCTCCGGCGGCTCCGGGGGCAGGTAGGACCGGTGGAGCAGGGGCGAGGTCCGGTGGCAGCGTGAGATCAGGCTGTGGGCGCGGCCGACCGCGTCGGGCCGGTCGGACGGGTCGCGGCTGAGCAGGTAGAGCAGAAGGTCGATCCGGTCGGAGGCGGGCTGAGCGCTGGCGTGCTGGAGTCCGTCGGCGGGCTCGGCGTGTGCCCACAGGGCGTCCACGGCCTCGGCCGCCTCGCTCGCCTCCGCTGTCGCGCCGGGCTGTCGGCGTTTCAGGCTGGCGTGGACGATGTCCATCCGCGTGCTCAGCTGCCCCAGCCGAGGCTCGCCTGGGTGACCCCGCCCCAGCTGCTGTCGTTGGGGGCGGCGGCGCCACCCTGGGTGAGGCTGTCGGAGGTGGCGGCGGCCGGGCCGGGCGTGGTCGCGGCGGTGGTGGCCGAGCTGACGGGGGCGATCAGGAACGCGGTGAGGGCGACGGTGGCGACCGCGGCGGCCTGGGCGATACGGGTGCGGATCATGACGGAGTCCTTCTTCTGCTGATGGCTTCTGCTGACGGGGGAGGTGCGACCGGTCCGGGGGCGTCCCGCGGTTGACGCTCCGTTCGGTTGCCGTTCCAGGCTGTTTCCCTGGCGGCGATCAATAGCTTCGCCGCTGGCCAAGGGCATCGGAAGGGTTTCCGGATGTCGCCAATCGGCCTGGCGGGATCCGGACATGGTGTCGAGCTCATGACAATCATGAAGGCGTCGTGTCGCGCAACTCACTCCCTCTCTACATGTCACAAATCATGACCAACCCCCTGAATTGGATCTTGAACAGGGCGTCGAAGGGCTGTTTGGATACGACGGGCCGTCCGAGCGAGAGGCGGCCGCTGACCTGGGGGGATACCGATGCTGGAAGTACTGGGCCTGACGGCCGGTGCGACCGCGGTGTACCAGGCGATGCTCGACCACCCCGCCTACGGCGTGGACGAGATCGCCCGGCACTGCGGACTGACCGACGTCGAAGTGCACGAACACCTCGACGAGCTGGGCCGGCTCACCCTCGTCCGGGCCTCCGCGGAACGGCCCGGGCGGATGCGCGCGGTGAGTCCGGACATCGGCCTGGCCGACATGCTCGCCACACAGGAGGCCGAACTCGCCTCCCGTCAGGCGCAGTTGGCCGCCTCGCGGGCCGCCGTCACGCGCATGGTCGCGGAGCGCGCCGAGCACCGGACGACCCACGGCGAGCGCCTCCTCGGTCTGGACGCCATCCAGGCCCGGCTCGAACGGATGGGCCGCAGCACCACCACCGAGGTCCTCGCCAGCCAGCCCGGGGAGCAGCGGCCCGAGGACCTGGTCGCCAGCCGGTCGGCCGACGCCGAGGTGCTCGCGCGCGGCATCGCGATGCGGACGCTCTACCAGGACTCCACCCGCAACCAGCCCCACGTCGCCACGTACGCCCACTGGCTGCTCAGCCACGGCGGCGAGGTCCGTACCGCCCCGGCGATCCCGCCGCGGCTGGTGGTGGTCGACCGTGCCCAGGCATTGGTGCCGATCGACCCCGCGGACAACCGCAAGGGTGCGCTGTACGTCACCGAACCCGGCATCCTGGCCGCGCTGCTGGACCTCTTCGAGCAGTCCTGGAACGCGGCCGTGCCGCTCGGTGCCACCAGCCCCGAGGACCCCAGCACCGGCCTCACCGCGACCGAGCGTGAACTGCTTCGGTTGCTCGGCTCCGGCCTCACCGACGACGCGGCCGGGCAGCGCCTCGGGATCTCCTCGCGGACCGTGGGGCGCCACATGTCCTCGATCATGGAGCGGCTGGGCGCGAGCAGCCGCTTCGAGGCCGGGATCAAGGCCGCCCACCGCGGTTGGCTCTGAGCCGTCACCGGTCGGGCCGGCGACGTGTCGGCGGCTGCTCGCGGACGGGAGGGGTGGCGGCCCTCAGCGCCGCCACCCCTCGTTGGCTTCTCGGCAGCCGGCCGGTGGTTCGTTGAGCCAAACCCCACGGTGGGGTGACATCCGGTGGGGATCCGCGCGGGGTTCAACGCGGTTTCGGTGAGCGTCCCATCCGGTGCAGCAGGCGGGCCTGTCGGGAGGCTGCGGGGGCGGGTTCGCCCTCGGGGGCGGCGAAGAAGCGGTGGGTGGTGTCGGGGGCGACGGGGGTTTCGGGGAGTCCGGCGTAGATCGCGTCGAGGTGGTCGGAGATCCAGGCGACCAGGCCGGGGTGGAGGGTCTCGTCCGCGCCGAGGGCGGCGGCGAGGTCCCAGGTGTGGATGACGCTGTCCGTGATCCGTACCGCGAGGGCCTGTCGGCCGGCGAGCGGGCCGAGGGGGTGGTCGAGGATCCGGCACAGGGCGCCGGGCTGGCCGAAGGCCTCGGCCAGCCGACGGACGGACGCGGTGTAGGCGGCGAGGGGGTCCGGGCCCAGGGCGTCGGCCTCGCGCAGGCGCAGGAACTCGGCGCGGTCGCCACCGTTCAGCAGGAGCAGGTAGTTGAGGTTCCCCCGGGTCATGTGGTTCACCAACTGCCGCACGTTCCAGGCGGTGCAGGGGGTGGGCAGGGTCCACTGCGCCGGGCGGACGGCGCGCAGGTGCCGCTCGAACTCGGCACCGGCGAGCAGGAATCGGTCGAGGAGGCCGTCGAAGGCGCCGCTGGTCATGTGGCCCATCCTGCGCGTGGCGGGCCGCCCGGTCCGGCGGCTTTCGGACCTCGCGCCGGGGCGTTTCCCCGTGCCCTTCCCGCGGGGAGGGAAACGCCCCGGGCGGGGTCAGCCCGCGTAGAGGTCGCGCAGCCGCTTCTTGTCCGGCTTGCCCACCGAGGTGAGCGGGATCTCGGCGACCGGGTGCAGGGCCTCCGGCGCGTAGATCCGGCCCTTGTTCGCGGTGACGAACGCGCGGACGTCCTCCAGCTCCGGCTGCTGCCCCGGCGCGGGGACGACCGCGACGTGGACGTGCTCGGCCTCCTGGGCGTCGCGCACGCCGAAGACGGCGCACTGGGCGATCGCCGGGTGGGTGAGCAGCAGGTCCTCCACCTCGGAGGGGTAGACGTGCCCGCCGACCACGATGATCTTGTCCTTGACCCGGTCGGCCAGGTAGAGGTAGCCGTCCTGGTCGAGGTAGCCGATGTCGCCGGTGTTCAGCCAGCCGTCGCGCATCACCTCGGCGGTGAGGTCGGGCTGCTTCCAGTACCCGGCCATCAGGGTGGCCGAGCGGACGTGGATCTCGCCCTGCTCGCCGATCGGCAGCTCGGTGCCGTCGGCGGAGCGGATCACCACCTCGGTGCCGGGAACGGGCCGGCCGACCGAGACCTGGCCGCCGTGCCCGATCCGGTCGTGCTCCTGCGGGCCGAGCATGGCGATGTACTGCGCCTCCGACATCCCGTAGCCGCCCGCCAGGACCGGCCCGAACACCTTGAGCGCCTCGCGGATCCGGGTCGGCGAGGCGGCGCAGCCCCCGTAGAGGATCTTCTGCATGCTGGACAGGTCGGTGCGGCCGATCGCCGGGTGGTCGAGCAGCCGGTAGAGCAGCGGCGGCAGGACCCACATCTCGGTGATGCGCTCGCGCTCGATGGCCGCCAGGACGTCGCCGGGCTCGAAGGAACGCTGGATGACCACCGAGCCGCCGTGGAAGAGCGCCAGGTCGGTGAAGATCCCGGACATGTGGGCGAGCGAGGTGGCCGCGAGGTAGCGGGTCGGCGCACCGCCGACCGGGCCGGCGTACGGGGCGTCGAAGATGCTCCGGTAGGGGTCGTGCAGGCTGAGGATGCCCTTGGGGATGCCGGTGGTGCCGCCGGTGTGACGGATGCCCAGGTGGTCGTCCGGGCCGAGCCGGACGTCCGGCTGCTCGGCGGGGCGGTGGGCGGAGGCGGCGATGGCGTCCTCGCCGATCGAGGCCGGGCCGGGGCCCAGGGTGAGGACCGTCGGCACGTCGACCAGGGCGAGCAACTCGGGGGCCGTCGCGTACCGTTCGGCGTCCACCAGCAGGACGGCGGTGTCGACGCTGGTGACGATCTCGGCCAGGACCGGGGCGCCCATGCCGTCGTACAGGCTCACCACGCGGGCGCCCGCGAGGCCGACGGCGTAGCGGGCGCTGAGCGCCTCGGCGGTGTTGCCGGTGAGCAGGGAGACGGTCATGTCCCGGGTCACGCCCCGGGCGATGAGCTCGTGCGCCAGTCGGTAGGTGGCGGCGGCGAACTCACCGGCGGTGATCTCCACGCCGTCGGCGGTGGTGATGGCCGGCCGATCGGGGTCGGAGGAGAGGGACCGGAGGATCAGGGCCGGGCCGCTGACGAACTCCGCGTCGGTCATGGCCACTTCTTCTTTGTAGTTTGCAACCATGTTCGACAGACTAACCCCATCCTCCCGCTCGTAGCAGTGAATTGATGATCACTCAGCGATCAGGAATACCGGGTGAGCCGAAGCGCGCCAGATAGTGCCAGACCTTCTTGACCGCCTGCGGGTCGTGACCGCCGGTGGTGGCGGCACCGACGACGGCGGGATCGAGTACTCCGTCGACGGCGATCGCGGCGCCCAGGTCGACGAACTCCTGCCCGCGGAAGTCCGGGTGACGGCGCAGCTCATCGACGGTGAGCCGGAATCCGGGGTGCCACTCCACCGGGCAGGGCAGGCGCCGGGCGGCCCGCTCGACGGCCGTGCCCCGGTGGCAGGGGTCCAGGACCAGGGCCTCGACGTCGCGGGCCAGCCGGACCGGGCCGTGCACCTGCGCCTCGATGTAGTCGTCGAGGTAGTCCTGACGGTCCGCCAGGGCGATGTCGATCAGCCCCATGCGGTCGGCGGTGCCGAAGTCCGAGGGCTCCAGGAAGCTGTCCGGGTAGCAGAAGGTGGTGCGTCCCAACACCTCGGCGGTGAGCCGGAAGTGGGCGGACCCGAAGCGCGGTGCGGCGCCGACCGGTTTGCGGCGGAAGTTCAGTGCCCCGTAGACGGGCCGCTCGGCGGAAGGCGCGTTGTCGTAGGCGCCGTTGAAGATCCGGCTCTCCCAGCGCCACCGGTCCCCGCCGGGGTGGGCGGTCAGGCCACCGTTGCTGGTCCCGGTGACGAACTGGGAGAGGTAGACGCCGCCCTCCGCGAGGGCTTCCAGGATCGGTCGGCCGTTCGCCGTGCGGTCCGGATGGAAGTTGAGGGTCAGCCGCAGCGACGGGTCCACCGGCGGGCCGGAGGACAGCGCGGCGACGTGCCCGAGGGCCTGGTCCTGCGGTGTCGGGATGGCGTCGGTGCTCATTTCCGTAGTGTCCCCGAGCCGATTGTCCGGTGCACGCGGGTTTCCGGGCTCGGCCTTGCGCGGACTCTGGGTCTCACGGGTGCTCTCACGGGATGCCGCGCGGGAGGTCGGACCGGCCGACTTCCCGCGCGGTGGTGGTTCGGTAGCGGCGGTTCAGTAGCCGATGGTGAAGCGGCGCTGGACGAAGCGGGGCAGCTCGGCCTCGTCGACCAGGGCGACCGCGGCGTCCTCCGCCGAGATCCGGCTCGCGCCGTCGGTGTCCAGGACGGGCTGGTCGCCGCCGATGCGGAAGCGGCCGGTGCGCTCGCCGGGGCCGATCTGCTCGGCGGGGCTGAAGTAGGTCCAGAGCCGGTTCGAGGCGCGCAGGACGTTCAGCGCCTCGCGGTGGCCTCGCACGGCGGCGGCGTACTCGCGGGGCAGGCCGAGTTCGTCGAGCGAGGCGTGGATGAGCTCGTCGTGGTCGGCGCGGACGACGCCCGGCTCGATTTCCAGGCTGCCGGCGCCGCCGATGACGATCAGTCGGGTGCGCGGGTGGCTCTCCAGGGCCTTGAGCAGAGCACGCGCGGCGGTGGCGTAGACGGTCGGGTCGGCGATCGAGCGCCGGACGGTGTCGTTGAAGTCCTTCGCCGCGTTCCCGGGCTGGAAGCCGCTGATCAGGACGTCCAGGCCGGGCAGGGCGGCTTCGATGCTCTTGGCGTCCAGGACGTCGATGCTCGCCCAGGCGAGGTTCTCCCGCCGGTCGGTGATCGCGGAAGCGTCCCGGCTGAACGCCGTGACGCGGTGGCCGCGTTGGAGGGCTTCGGTGACGACCCGGCTGCCGATGGTGCCGGTGGCTCCGATGACGCCGATGTGCATGGTTCTCCCCTTGATTCATGCGGTGGTCACGGTGGTCATGGCGAACGTACGGCGCAAGGCAGCCGCCTCACGCCGTGCGAAAACTATACGGCGTGAAGTTTCTGAACGGCAATCAGGTAGGTGACGCTGTAGAGTGAGCCCGTGGCAGGCACCCGAAGCACCGGACGACGCGAGCGGCTGCGGGCCGAGACGACCGCCGAGATCAAGCGCACCGCACTGGAGTTGATGGGCGGTGGCGGCCCGGACGCGATCACCCTGCGGGCGATCGCCCGCGAGATGGGCATGACCGCCAACGCCATCTACGGCTACTTCGCTGCCCGCGACGACCTGGTCACCGCCCTCATCGAGGACGTCTACACCGCGCTCGCCGACGCCGTCGACGCCGCCTGGGCGGCGTCCGCGCAGGGCACCCCGGCGGTGCGGATCCAGGCCTGGGCGCACGCCTTCCGGGGCTGGGCGCTGGCCAACCCCGAGGGCTTCCGGCTGATCTACGGCGACCCCGTCCCCGGCTACCGGGCCCCCGACGGCGGTCCGGCGCCGGACGCCGCCCGCCGGGTCTGCGTAGGCATCGCCGCGCTGGCCGACGCCGCCTGGACCGCTGCCCAACCGGCCCACGGGGGCGACGAGTTCGACTGGGACGACTTCGACCCCGGCCTGCTCGGCAAGGTCCGCCCGGCGTTCCCCGCCCTACCGCCGGCCGGGGTGGCCCTGGCGCTGCGGATCTGGGGCCACCTGCACGGGCTGGTCGCACTGGAGGTCTACGGCCACCTGAGCGCCCAGACGCTCGCGCCCGACAAGCTCTTCCGCGCCGAACTCACCCAGTTGGTACGAACGTTGGGCCTCGCGTAGGAAGTCGGCGGGGTCGACTTCCTACGCGGCGCCGCGAGGGGCGTCCTACGCGTCCGGGTCCACGCCTGCGCGTGCGCGGCCTGCAACCCATCTGGCGGGAGCGGGCTTCTCGGTCGGTGTCCTGGTCCGGATCGGCGGCTGGCTCCGGGCGGGCTCTAGAGCTGGTCGTAGATGGCGGCGAGCTGCCGTAGGACGTCGGTCGCGGCGCCCAGGGCAGTGGTGTCGTGGTGTGCGAGTGCGGCGTCGAGTGCCTGGGTCAGGGCGGCCTGGCGTTCGTGGTGGCGGCTTCGGCCTGCGTCGGTGAGGGCGACCAGCACCGATCTCTTGTCGTCGGCGGGGCGTTCGCGGGTGACGTAGCCGACGGCGGCGAGGCCGTTGACCAGTTGGGTGGTGGCGGCGCCAGTGGTTTCGGTGGCGGCGGCGAGCTGGCCGATCGGCAGCGGGCCCGCCTCGGCCAGCACCCGCAGGGCGCGGGCATGGGTGAGGGAGAGCGCGCCGTGGGTGCGGGTGGCGCGTCCACGCAGGCGGGAGTCGGCGGCGCTGAGGCTGTAGGCGGCGCGGGCGAGTTGGTCGAGGGCCGCATCGCGGGTGGTGTCGGACATCGGCGGGTCTCCGTGTCGCTGATCGGTGGGCGGGTTGACAATCAGTCTAGCCTAAGTACTTAATGATTAAGTACTTAGGCGTCACCGAGCGCCACTCCCCTTCACCTGAGGACACCTGTCATGACTGTTCGTTCGACCGGCCAGAGCTGGGCCCTGGACATCGCCCTAGCCCAGGGCGGCTTCGACGCCCTGCACCCCCAGGCCAAGGGCACCTTGGAGCAGCTGGGCCACGACCACACCGACTTCGACAAGGTCTTCGACCTGGTCCAGAGCGGCGTGATGCTGCCGAAGGCCTGGGCCACCATCGCCGGGCAGGCCGAGGAGCGCGCCGCCCACCACGAGCGGGGCGGCTTCGCGCAGACCGCCGCCGACCTGTACGTGCGCGCCTCGGTGATGTGGGGCCGCGCGCAGTACTCGATCTTCGACGTCGCCGATCCGCGCAAGCTGGCCTTCCGCGAGCACGCCAACCACTGCGTCGAGCGCCTGGGTGCGCTGCGCGACAACCGGGTGCGCCGGGTGGCCCTCGACTTCGAGGGCAAGCAGATCTTCGCCCTCCTCCACCTGCCGGCCGGCGAGGTCCGGAACGCCCCGGCGGTGATCCTCGGTCCGGGGATGGACATGATCAAGGAGGACTACATCTACGCGGCCGAGCGGTACTACACCTCGCGCGGGATCGTGGCCCTGTCCATCGAGGGCCCGGGCCAGGGCGAGAGTCGGGCGAACGGGCTGACCGTCGACCTGACCAACTACGAGCGCGCGATCGGCCGCTACCTCGACCACCTGGCCTCGCTCCCGGAGGTCGACGCGGCCCGGATCGGCATGTTCGGCATCTCGATGAGCGGCTACTGGGGCTCGCGCGCCGCCGCCACCGACCCGCGCCTGGCCGCGCTGGCCGCCTTCGAGGCCGTCACCGGCGACTTCACCACCATCTTCGAGCGGGCCCAGCCGACCTTCAAGAACAACTACATGTTCATGGCCGGCTACACCGACGAGGACGCCTTCGACACCGAGCTGGTCGCCCGGATGCCGCTGGGCGACCTGGTCCGGAAGATCACCTGCCCGGTCCTGTACGGCATTGGCGAGTTCGACGAACTCACTGTGCTGGAGCAGGCGCTCGCCAACTACGAGCGGGTCCGCGCCCCCAAGGAGATGCGTGTCTACGAGAACGAGTTCCACCCGCTGGGCGGCGTCGCTGCGGAGGTCTTCCGGTTCGGTGCCGAGTGGGTCGAGCGCGCCCTGAACGGCGAGTTCCGTGAGCCTGGCCGCGACGTGCGCCACTACGTCCACAGCGACGGCCGCACCACCGACGGCACCGCCAACCCCACCTGGTGGCTCGGCGCCACCCCCGCCCAGATCGCCGCCGCCGGCCAGGCATAACGCCAGGGCATCGATGAGACGTTCACCGGCAGGAGAATCGATGAGACGTTCACCGGCAGGAGAGGGGGCCGACAAGCAGCGGCCGCGCGCGTTCTCTGCGTCGAACTGAAGCGACGAGTCGCCGAACGGCACGGTGGTCCGGATCACAGGTCGCACCTTCGAACGGCAGGGCTGCGAATGGCTCCCAGAACGGTTCGGCCAGCCGAGATGGCAGGACAGGTCTGCCCGGCAGTTGCGGAGTGTCACAACTCCGTGATCGCCGGGACCTGTTGTCGGCCTTCCTGCCAGAGCGCCCCCCTGCCTATATGTGCAACCTCTTATGGGACCGCCCCTCGATCGTGTGCGGTCGGCGTTGGCAACGGCAACGGCAGCGGCGGGCGACGGCCTGGCGCTGCCTGCGTGACCCCGGTACCCGCGATCACCAGCCCGGCCGCGAGCAGCCCGGCGAGCCTGTTCCTCCGATGAGCCATGTCCCTCCCCTGCATGAAAGCTGGTGTGAATGACTGGAGATGCACGATGCGTTGGAGCTGACGCAGCGTCAATATCCGTGTCTGGAGCGCGAGTACATCGGGACTGGCGTGGGCGGCCGCCGTTCGGTTGCGTCGCAGCGGAGCTCGGGGGGAGTCGATGGGGTCGACTTCCCGCGCGGGGTGTCGGGGGCGGGGCTCGCCCGGTGGGTCAGGGGCGTTGCGGGCGGACGAAGCGCAGGGCGAGTCGGACCGCCGGGAGGAGCGTCCAGCACAGCGAGGCCGAGTGGGTGACCAGGGCGAGGGGTATCGAGGCTGCGAAGGTCACGATCACGGCGGCGATCCAGGAGAGGGTGTTGGTGATCGCCGAGGTCGGGGTGTTGTCGCGCAGCAGGCCGGAGCGTCGCAGGGTGGCGAAGGCCTGCCAGAGGAACAGGCCTGCCAGGGCCTGGCTGGCCGCGTAGACGGTGAACTGGACCTGGTACGCGTCGGCCTCACTGGTCAGCAGCTTGGTGGCGAACGGCGTGAGGACGATCATGAGCAGCCACAGCAGGTTCCACAGGATCGCGCCGCCGGTCAGCCCCTTGGCGTAGCGGAAGAGGCGCTGGTGGAACAGCCAGTGCATGGCGACGGCCGTGAAGCTGATGAGGAACGCCGCGTACTCCGTCAGGTGCTCGTGCAGGAAGTGCACAACGGCGCTGTTGCCGTGGACGCCTTCGGTCGGGACCGGTAGCTCCAGCGCGAGCAGCGTGATGGCGATGGCGATCACGGCGTCCGAGAAGTAGATCAGTCGTTCCGGACCGGCCAGCTCGACCTCGTCGGGCTTGCCGGGCATCTCACCTGTGCGTTGCGCAGCCGTCTCGGCCATCTCTTCCTATTCCTCCGATTGCAGTGTTGAACGGTCAGGCTGTGGTGTGCTCGGCGGCGGCTGCGGCGGCCTTGGCCTGGGCTCGGCTGGCGTACCAGCCGGAGAAGGCGAAGGGGATCACGAACGCCAGGACCTGCACGGTGATCAGGGGCAGCGCCGCGGCGTGGTCGTAGCGGACGACGAGGGCGCAGGCGGCGGCAGCGGCGGCGAACGCGGTGGTCCACGCGCCGGTCAGCACCATGTTGACGCGGATGAAGCGGGGTGCGTTCCAGAACTCCTGGGGCACCTGGGACCGGGCGATGGAGAGGGTGAACGGCCGGCGCACCACCAGGGAGGCCAGCGCCGTCACCGCGAGGACGGCGTTGGCCAGCGAGCAGGTCCAGGTGTTCAGGCCCGAGTCCGGGGCGGCGAGCGAGATCGCGGCCATCGCCACGAAGAACGCGCACGTGGCGGCGCCCAGCAGGTCCACGCCGCCGGCGCGGAGCCGGGCGACCAGCGACAGTACGGCGACCAGGGCGGCGGCGCACATGCCCAGCCTCCAGTCGAGCGGGCTCAGCGCCGCATAGCAGAGCCATGGTGCGAAACCTCGAACGTAGTTCACCGCGGCGATCCCCCCGGAGTCACATTCCAATGTTGGACGGTCAAAGAATGACGGGTCAGATGTGTTCTGTCCAGTCCTGACATGTCAGCCCGGTAGTAGGGTGCACGTATGAGCCTGCGCCACGCGATCCTGGGCCTGCTGGCCGAGAGCCCCAGTAGCGGATACGACCTCATGAAGCGCTTCGAGTCCTCGCTCGCCTTCGTCTGGCCGGCGAAGCAGAGCCAGGTCTACGGCGAACTCGCCAGACTCAGCGAGGCCGGTTTGATCGAGGTCACCGGCACCGGCGCCCGCAACCGCCGCGAGTACGGCATCACCGACGAGGGTCGCGCCGAACTGCGGGACTGGCTGATCGGGCCCGGCGCCGAGGCCGCCTACCGCAGCCCCGCACTGCTGCGCGTCTTCTTCCTGTGGACGCTGGAGCGCGAGGAGGGCGCCGCCTATCTCCAGGAGTTCGCCCGCCGCAACAGGGAACGCAACGCCTTCCTCGAAAGCCTCCGCGACGGCGCGGAGTGGCGCGGCGATCCCGTCCAGATCTGCGAGTGGCTGGCACTGGAGTTCGGCATCCGCGCCTCCCAGTCCGCCGGGGGCTGGGCGGAGTGGGCGGCCGAGCAGCTGACCGAGCACCTGTAGGAACGCGACAGAGCGGGACAGAGGGCGACAGGGGGCGTCACGTGTGCAGGAAGTTGGTGGGGCCGACTTCCTGTTGCTTACGGGGTGGTGGCCTGGGTGGCTCGGGTGCGGCAGTGGGTGAGGGCCGGCTTGATGCGGGGGTCCGGGGTGGGGGCGGAGGCGAGCAGTTCGCCGGCGGTGACGAGGGTGGTCCAGTAGTGGGCCGGGTCGCCGGTGCGGGGGAGGGGTTGGGCAGCAGCCAGGGAGAGGTAGGCGGCAGTCAGGTTGCCGGTGGTGAACCAGCGGGCCAGGCCGTGCTGGTGGCCGGCCCGGATGCCGCCCATGGCGTCGATGGCGGTGAGGAAGAGCTCGACGATCGCGAGGTCGCGGGCGTCGAGGGTCTTGGGGACGTCGAAGACGCCGAGGGCTTCCAGGAGTTCGCCGGTGTCGGCCTCGGAGTCGGGGCGGGGGTTGGCGAGGAGGGCGTCGTAGCAGTCGTCGAGGCGGCGGGTGGTGTCGGCCGCCGGGATGTCGAGGGCGGCGCAGACCGCGCGGGCGGAGCGCAGGGGGTCGCCGGTCCGGCGGGCAAGGGAGGCGTAGGCCTCGGCGGGGGTGCGGCCGGCGTGGATGAGGTGCCGGGCGGTGAGGGCGAGTCGCATGGGGGTGCCGCCGTTCAGACCGCGAGGGCGGGGACGGCGGCGGGGGAGAGCGAGGGCGCAACGAGGGCCCAGACGAACTTGCCGATTCCGCCCGCTCGGGGGCAGCAGCCCCAGCGTTCGGCGAGTTCGTTGACGAGGAAGAGGCCACGGCCGTGCTCGTCGTCGGGGGAGGTCGAGCGGAGGGTGGGGCTTTCGCTGCCGGCGTCGTGGACTTCCAGGCGCAGGCGGGAGTTGACGAGAGCGAAGCGGATCTCGATGAGGCGGTCGGTGGGGGCGTCGGAGTGCTGGACGGCGTTGGCGAAGAGTTCGCTGAGGAGGAGTTCGGCGATGTCGGTGTAGCGGTCGCCGGTGGGGAGCGCGGAGAGGTAGGCGCGGAGCAAGTACCGGGCCAGGGGCGTGGATTCGGTCCGCGAGTCGAGGCGCACGGCGAACGTGCGGGGGCGGTGGGTTTTGAGCATGGCGGAGTTCCTCAGGGGGCGGATGAGGGAGTGTGAGGGTAGTGCGCAATCACGCTATGCATGCAAGTGATTGCGTTCTGGTGTCAATCATCGAGGCTGCGGAGGTACGGTGACGCCAGATCGGCGTGCGGTACGTGCGGCGCACAACTGGGGGCAGTGATGGCACAGCGGAAGAGCAAGCGGGGGACCACGGCGAGCTCCGCGATCATGTTCGGCGAGGAGATCCGCTACGCGCGTGAGGCGGCGGGTTACGTCCAGGAGGACGTGGGCAAGCTCCTGCACTGCGACCGGACGGTGGTCTCGCGGACGGAGGGCGGGAAGCGGAGGCCGTCGATCGAGGAGGTCGAGGAACTCGACCGGCTGTACGGCACCGGGGACTTGCTGAAGCGGCTGTACGGGCGGGTCGACTGGAACGCGTCGATTGAATACCCGGACTGGTTCAAGGAGTACGTGGACCTGGAGGCCATCTCCGTCGGGCTGCGGGCTTACCAGGACGGCACCATGTACGGCCTGTTGCAGTGTCAGCAGTACGCGCGTGCGCTCTTCGCGACTGGCGATGCGGCCGGCAACCCGGAGGAGATCGAGGAGCTGACCAGAGCCCGACTCAGTCGACAGAGTCGCTTTCTCGTGCCCGACGGGCCGCTGCTGCTCGTCATCCTCGATGAGAGCGCCATCCGCTCAGTCATCGGCGGACCGGGCGTGATGCGGTGTCAGATGGAGCACTTGCTGCGCGTGGCCCAGCTCCCGAACATCGTCATTCACGTGGCGCCGTTCTCGAACCGGCGGGCTCTCATCAAGACGGCTATGGTGTTGCTGGAGCTGCCGGACGGGCAGCGCTTGGTGTACTCGGAGAGCCTCGAACGCGGGCATCTGAGCGATGCGTCCGACGCCGTGGTCAGGAACCAGCGTCGCTATGATCAGCTCCGTGGCGAATGCCTGTCAGAGGTCGACTCGCTTCGGCTGATCGCCGAGGCGCTGGAGGGGTTCAGGGATGATGAGCAACGAATTCGCCGCAGCCGCCTGGCGGAAGAGCAGCTACAGCGGCAACGACGGGGGCAACTGCATCGAGGTAGCCCCCGGATTCCCCGGCCTCGTCCCCGTGCGTGACTCCAAGGACCCGCACGGCCCGGCCCTCGTTTTCCCGGCCTCCGCCTGGGAAGCCTTCGTAACGGCCGTCCGTGAGGGCGACTTCCCGGCGTAGGGCTTACCAAGGAGCTGGCCGTGTTGACCTGGCGCAAGAGCAGCTACAGCGGCAACGACGGCGGGGACTGCGTCGAGGTGGCCCTCGCCTGGCGGAAGAGCAGTTACAGCGGCACCAACGGCGGCAACTGCATCGAGGTAGCCCCCGGATTCCTCCCCGGCGCCGTCCCAGTGCGTGACTCGAAGGACCCCCAGGGGCCGGTCCTCCTCTTCTCCGCGTCAGCCTGGAAGTCCTTCGTCTCCGGCGTTCAGACTGGCGACTTCCAACCCTGAGGCCTTCGCGTCCTCAGACTCGGAAGCTCTCGATGTCCGACGTCGTGCTGGTGAAGCCGTTGGTCGAGATCACTCGTACCCGGACCTCCGTCCCGGGCGGGAACTGGGTCCGATCAACCGTGATTGTAGGGTCCTTCAGCCCGACTCCGATCGTGTGCCAAATCCATCCGCCATCCGTACTGACCTGCGTGGCGAACGTGTGGCCCTCGATCGGGGGCGCACCGAAGTCCAGATCCAGCCCGAACTTTCCTTCCCCCGCCGTCGATTGACGAGCTCCCTGTAGCGTCGGCGGTGGGCTCGCCGGACGGAAGGTGTCCACGACCTGGCCGCCGACGAGCAGTTCGACGGATGCCGGGTTGACCCCGACCGGGATGACTGCGTCGACCAGGCCGGTCTTCTCCTGCCCCGGCGCAGGGTCGGACGTGAGCTTCACCGTGATCGGGAAGTCGATCGGGGCCCCGCCGCCGGCCTGCTGGACCCGTAGCATCACCGGTACCTCGCCATCCGGCCCGGCCCCGTCAGCCTGGCCGGCCTGGGCCGGTGGCCCAGCCGCCGCCTGCACCGGGTTGACGAATTTGATCGCGCCGTTGCGGCTGGTGAGGTCGACCGTCCCCACCACGCTGACGAGCTGCCCGCCGACGGGCGATGCTCCCAGCGCCGTCACGTCGGGGGGCGCCGGCGTCGGTGTGGTGGTCACCGAGAGTTTCGGGAAGCGGTCGTCGGGACGGCCGCCGCCGCCGACCGTGGTGACCCTCAGTTCGCGGGGTGCCGCCGGTACGGGTGCCGCAACCGGGCCGCCGGCTGGCGCCGGGGCTCCGGCGGCGAGGGTGTTCTCGTCCATCAGCCGCTGGCGGATGCCCTCGTAGGTGTAGCTGCACGGCCACTGGAAGTTGCAGTAGGTCATGACATCGTGCCAATCCACACCCGGCTTGGCGGCCATCGGCAGGTTCAGTTGCGGATCGCCCACGTCGAACCCGCAGAAGCTGTCCGGGGTGTCGGCAAGCTGTCCCTTCTGGAACGGGTAGTTCTGCAGGTCATCCTGCGATTCACCGCAGAATCCCGGGTGCTTGCGGCCGTAGGTGTGGCCGAGCTCGTGTCCGCCGTACCAGTCGGCGTAGGAGCCGTCGAAGTCCCAGCCGAAGGTCCCCGCTCCGCAGGGTGACGAGGCGACGGTGGTGGGGTCGGGCGTCGTGTCGGGCACCCCGGAGGCGCAGCCGCGCATGAAGAACCCGCCGTCGGCGACCTGGCCGATGTAGTGGGTGCGCGGGTCAACGCCCGCACTGATGTCGAGGGCGCGGATGGCGGCGAGCTGGGCGTTGGTGTCGGTGCACTGGAAGGGCGGGTTGTTCACGACGTCGGTGGTCGTGGCGTTGATGGTCGTGACGTCGATGACGGCGTGCGGTGCTTGGATGACCTCGGCCACCGGGTAGGCGCGCTTGAGCCAGCTGATTAGGAAGTTGTAGTCGATGTCGCGGGGGGTGTAGGTGGTCGGGGGTTGCCCCGGGGGTGTCAGGGTGTAGCGCAGCCCCAGGACCCGAACCCGCAGCGGCGGGGAGTCGTGGAACCAGACGGTGGGACCGGCGTGGCCCGGCCCGGGGATCGGGATGTGGATACCGGTCTGGGCGTCGTGCAGGGTGATCGACTGCATGGTGAGTGCCCCTGCGGCCGTCAGCGCGGCCGGTATGACGAAGTTGAGGCTCAGAGTGGCGTCGGCTCGCCGGGTGGGCACGTCCTTCCGCGTGTCTGTGTCGAGGGAGACGGAGTTGGCCGACGTCACGGTGACCGGGGGATCTCCGGGCGACCTGAGCAGGGTCACGGTGCCGATCACGCTGATGGGTGGGCCGGCCGAGTAGTTCACATAGGCGCGGAGCACGGTGGTCTTCCCGGCGATCAGGGGGACGTCGTGCTGGAGGTTCTGAATGGACTGGACGACCTCTGCGCCCTCCAGTGAGGCGAGTGACAGAGTGACCATGACTGACCCCTTGGACGAACGTTCCGGCTCTTTCAGGCTAGGCCGGACAGGGGTTGATCGCCCGCCCGGCGGCGCCCCCAGAAAGGGCTCAGGGGCCAACGCCGTTCCTGGTCGTACGCATACGCGTGGTTACTTCGGTAGGCCGTCGCGATCCCGTCCAGGAACGCCGTGTAGTCGGCCAGCGCGGCGCTCGTCCGCCCCTCGTCGGCGAGGCAGTCGGCCACGGCCCGCCCCGCCCGGGCGCCGGTGTGCAGGGCCATGAGGATGCCCTGCGAGGAGAGCGGGTCGAAGGCGAGCGCCGCGTCCCCGGCCGCCACCCAGCCTGCTCCGGCCGACGGCTCCAGCCGAAGGCCGTGGGCGGGAGCCCAGCGCGGCACGGGAGTTGAGGCCGGGCCGTGTCCGGGCAGGCGGCGCCGGACGTGCACCGTGCGGCTGAGTGCCGCCCGGAAACCCTGCGGAGTGCGCAGCGACGGGTCGACAAGGTCGGCGTCGGTCAGATGGGCGACCAGGCGCCCCGCCGGGACGAGGGTGGTGTACCACCAGCCGTCCGCCGCCGCCTCCACCAGCGTCCTGGCCTCGGGATCGCCGTCCGGGAACACCGCGTACGCGGCGACCAGCCGGTCCTGCCGCCGCCGGATCCCGTGCCGCCGCCCGATGACACAGCGTCGGCCGGTCGCGTCCACCGTCCAGCGGGCCGACAGGTTCGACAACGCGCCGGTGGCCCGCTCGCGGACGACCGGACCACCGTCGACCCGCGCCAGCACGACGGCCCGCCGCAGCTCGGCCCCCGCCGCGACGGCCGCGTCCCGCAGGAAGGCGTCGAACCGCACCCGGTCGAGGTGCCACCCGTGCCCGTACGGGTCGAACAGGTGGCTCCGCCCGTGCAGCCGCGTCGACCCCCAGGCCGCGTACGTGCCGGTGGACACCGGATGTCCCGCAGCCAGGAACCCGTCCAGTAGCCCGAGGTCGGCCAGCAGCGGCCGGACGGCGGGCGGCAGGAACTCCCCGATCTTGAAGACCGGCCGGCCCGGGCCACCGTCGTCCAGCAACTGGACGCGGTGCCCGGCCCGGGCCAGGACGAGCGCCGCCACGGCGCCCGCCGGGCCGCCGCCCGCGACGACGGCGTCAAGGTGGGTCACCGGCTCGGCCGGAGGCGTTTGACCTTGTCGATGAACCCGGCCGAGACCTCCTCGTCGGGCTCCTCCGCCGTGGTGACCGCGCTGGCCAGGGCGGCCGCGCCCAGCACCGGGTGGGCGCCGAGGTCGACGTGCACGGTGACCAGGTTGCGGTCGGCCGGCGGGGCGGGCTCGCGCGGGAAGCTCACCTCGGACTCGACCAGGAGCTCCGCCGGGAGCCGGGGATCGTCGGTGGGGCCGGGGCGGCGCTCGACCACCCCGAGCTTGCCGAAGTCCCGCACCATCGCGTTGATGTTGGCCAGGTAGGGGGTGGGTAGCCAGCGCAGCCAGGCCCGTCGCTTCTGGAACGCGGCCAGGCGGTCGGTGAGCGGCCGGGAGGTGTCGAGCACGACCTCGTAGTCCTCCTCGGCCAGTACGTGGTTGGGCACCCGGGCCGGCCAGAAGGTGGGCAGGTACGGGTCGTACGGGCCGAGGCCGGAGCCGTACTCGTAGCCGGCCCGGCAGCTCGCGGTGTCGGTCTGCCAGGGCACGGCCATCCACCGGGTCAGATCGCCCGGGCCCTGGGCGTAGAGCGGGCCGTCGAAGGAGAGCGCGAGGTCCGGGGTGAGCGTCGGCCCGTAGGTGGGCGCGGGCTCGTGCGGGTCGCGGTGACGGATCCGGAACGGGGTGGTGTACATCGTGGTGTGCCGCATCGGCCAGGTGAGTTCGCAGCCGGGGTGGAAGGCGTCGGCGAGGCAGAACGACAGGGCCGCCCGGTCGAGGGTCGCGGGCTGGTCGGCGAACGGGACGTCGTCCAGGGTGGCGGGCGGCGCGGCGTGCGGGTCGTAGTCGTTGACGAAGTCCCCGTCGGCCCACCGTTTGAGCAGCCGGTACTGGAGCGCGGAGAGCGTCACGTGCTGCCGGACCGACTGGGGCGGGATGTTCATCGCGTCGCCGTAGACGGCCGGCCAGGGCACGGGTGACATGCCGTCGCGGGCGTAGTTACGGATGGCCAGCCAGACCTGGCGGCGCAGCTCCCGCTGGACCGGCGAGGGATCCGACAGATCGCCGAGTCCGGCGAGCAGGTCCTCGCGGCCGTCGAAGCCGAACTGGGTGGCCAGGCCCTTGTTGACCCACTGCAGGCCGCACAGGCCGCGCAGTACGGGCAGGACGTCCCAGGTGAAGGACACCTGCGGCGGCTCGGGGAGTCGGCCCTCGGTGACGAAGGCGTCCCAGACCAGGTCGTACATGGTGCGCACCGAGGTGAGTTCGGGCGCGTAGTTGGGCGGGGCCGTCACCACCCAGGCAGGTTCGACCGGGATCGGGCGGCCGTCGATGCTCACCTCGGCGGTGACCGGGCCGTCGGAGACGTCGTCGTGCCAGCCGTCGTTGTTGGCGAAGGTGTCGGCCGGTGTGCCGGTCGCCGAGGCCGAGACGCCCCGGCCGCCGAGGAAGATCAGCCGGCCGCTGTCGTCGGTGCGCAGCTCGCCGAGGTAGACCGGCTTGCCCATGAAGGTGCCGGTGTCGAAGCGGTACTCGGGCTGGTCGGAGCGGTTGCGGCCGCGCACCCAGCGGGGGCCGGGGTCGATGACCAGGAGGTCCTGGCGCTGGTCGGCCGGGATCTTGGGGTTGCGCAGGTTGCTCGGGTCGGCCTGGCCCGCGTCCGGGATGTCCAGGGCGATCTGGAACTGGTACCAGGCGGCCTTGGAGTTGGCGACGTGCACCTTCCAGCGCAGGTCGGCGTTGTCGGCGGTCAGTTCGGCGACCGGCTCGCCGGCGGCGTTGTAGCCGTACACCCGGAACCGGGCGGCCTGGCGCTTCAGGGCGCCGGTGACGTCCTTGTAGCTGCCGACGGGCAACGGGGGCGGGTCGTCGACCTCGGGGGCGAGGACGAAGTCGTCCATCATGCTGTCGCCGACCCGGGCCACGCCGATCGCCGGGTGCACGGCGGCCCGGACGATCCGGGTGTCGCGGGCGGGCGGCGGGGTGAGCTGCGGGCGGGCGGGGCCGGGCTCGGCCGTCGGCACGCCGTTGACGTCCCGGCGCTGCTCGGCCGAGGCCAGGTAGACCGTCCGGCGCACGTCGGAGATGCTGCCGATGGGCCGGTGCTCGGCGAGGCCGTGCCAGGGGTTGAGGGAGAGGTTCTCGCCGTACGCGGCCTGGCCGCGGGCGGTGGCGTCCTGCCGCTGGAGGGTCAGCCGGGCCACCTTCACGGGGACGCTCTCGGACTCGCTCCAGCGCACCGTCGCCATGTCCAGCGGCATCTTCTCGTCGTCGGTGCGGAACTGGAGCAGCAGGTCGAAGGCGGCCGGGCCGGCCCCGAGCCGGTGGACCAGGTCGGCGCCGAGGTAGGTCGGGTCCTCGTCGGGCGGCGTCGCGTTCGGGTCGGCGGGCTCGCAACCGGCGGACACCAGCTTGTACTTGACGAAGCGGTCCGGCCCGAAGGCGGAGGGGAGCACGCCCCAGTAGGTCGCGGTCAGCACGCTGGCCTCGAACTTGGCCATGTCGTCGAGGATTTGTTTGGTGATCGGGTGGGCCGCCAGGTACTTGTCGTAACTGCCTTCGACGACACCGGCCTTGGTGAACTCGCACATGTCCTGGGCGGTGTCCACGAAGAACACGTCGTGGTTCTGCAGCAGCAGGTCCTGGGTGCCGGCCTCGGTGTAGCCCTCCAGCAGCTTGGGGCCGGGCACGCCGAACAGCTTGAGGCCGACACCCAGGGTGGTCTTCAGGTCGGGCAGGCCGGGCACGGTGTCACTGGAGAACCGCACCCAGGCCTCCAGGCCGCCGGGCCGGGTGCGGGCCGCTTCCAGGAACCCGACCCGCAGCTCGGCCGGCAGGTCCTCGGCGACCGTGAGCGTGCCGCGGGCGACGCCGTGCGGCTTGAGGAACACCGGCCGCCTGACCGGGTCCTGGCCGCGGGCCATCCGGGCGCCCTGGGTCAGGTCCACGAACATCTGCTTCAGCGCGCCGGCCGCGTCCTCGGCACAACCCGGCAGGGGCGGCGGCGGCTCCGCGGCGTCGTCGAAGGGCTCGGGGGTCCCGATCATGCTGTGCTCCCGTCGCTACGGTGATGGGGCCGGGGCGGCGGACCGGTGCGGTCGGCGCGCTGTTCTGCCTCCGGGCCCCGGTCCAGCGTGCACAGGCCTTCGACGGGCGGCGCGGCGAACTACGCCCGAAACGACCAGGCACCCGGCCCGGCGCGCGGCCTCTCACTCCAATCGGCCAGCAGCGCTCGCCGGGGCCGGTCGCGGGTGGCAGCGTCGACGGTGAACCGGCGTCGCCCGCCGGTCGCTCCGGGGTGGTCAGAGGCACCCCTCCAGATGCTCTATGCTTAACCCATCACCCAGATGCGCGGGTGGCGGAATAGGCAGACGCGCTGGATTCAGGTTCCAGTGCCCGAAAGGGCGTGGGGGTTCAACTCCCCCCTCGCGCACAGAGAAGTACCGACGAAGCGGTGCTTCCCACAGTGACGAAAGTTGCTGAGGGAAGCGCCGCTTCGTCGTTCGTTTTGGCGAGACGGGCATCTCCGGCCAGCGCCGGGGGTGTTGTGGCGGCTCGCGGGCATGCCCGTTTGCGGCTCCGGTCCTGACAATTCCCGCCGGGCGCTCTGGCGACCATGTCCGTGACGAACGAGTTTGCCGAAACGACGCCGCCGTTGGGGCGGGGGAGGGGGGGGGGAGGGGGGC
>NZ_JBHTTU010000043.1:23298-47520 GCF_042794375.1 Kitasatospora sp. NPDC056531
TTCTAGCCCGCCCCTTTTTGTGTTTTTGGAACCCCGTTCCGGGAAGAAGGGTTTTGACAAAAACCTCCCTTCCTTCCCCCGGGGGGCTCGCCCCCCACGGCGGCGTTCAGGGCCGTACGGGGTCGTCCGGGGTCAGGCCGTGAAGTAGCCGTTCAGGTCGGCGATCACGTGCGTGTCACCCCAGTGGTTGAAGAGCGTCACCCGGCCGTCCACCACCGGGACGACGACCAGGTTGGCCCTGGTCTGCCCGGCCGTGTAGTTGAGGTTCGACACGTCCGGGCGGGCGGTGCCGTGCGGGTAGACGATCAGGTGGCTGCCCGACGTCGGCTCGGTGACCGTGACGTTCAGGACCACGGCGGTCACGCCGGCGGCCGGCACGCCCTCGATCGCGGTCACCGGCACGCTGACGATGCCGCCGGAGCCCACCGTCCCGGCCCGAGCGCCGACACCGCTGCGGGTGTCCAGCAGTCGGACCGGGGTGCTCGGGGAGAAGGTCGAGCCGGAGTCCCCGTAGTAGCCGGTGACGTCGGCGATCAGGTCGACCGAGCCCGCGTTGTTGCGCAGGTCGACCTTCCCGTTGACCACCGGCACCGTCACCAGGTTGGCGACGATCTGCCCGGCCTCGAAGTTGAGGTTGGAGACGTCCGGCACCGGCTGGCCGTCCGGGTAGACCGTCAGGTGCCCGGCCGAAGTCGGGTTGACGGCGGTGACGTTCATGACGACGGCGGTGACGCCCGTCGCGGGGACGCCCTTGACGCCGGCCACCTGCAGGCTGACCACGCCGCCCGGGCCGACCTGCTGCGCGGGGGCACCGGTGCCGTCCCGGGTGTCCAGGAAGCGTGCCGGAGTGATCGGGACGAACCGGCTCTTGGTCGGGGCGGTGGGGGCGGTGACGGTGAAGGAGTTGGGGAGCGAGACCCCGTAGACGCCGTCGAGTTGGATGTCGTAGCTGCCCGGTGCCAGGCCGTTGGTGTCGAGCAGCACGTCGAGCGCGGTGCCGTCGGCGTTCACGGAGAGCGTCGACATCACCGGCATGCTGGAGGAGCCGTTGCCCACCAGCTTGGCCCTGCTGCCCAGGGTGAGCCCCGTGCCCTTGATCACGGCCTGGACCCTCGTCCCGGCGGCGCCGCTGGACGGGCTGACCGAGGTGAGAGCCGTTTGCGGGCGCGGTACCGGGCAGGCGGAGTCGCAGACGCCCTGCATGCTGTACTCGACCGGCGTGCCCGCCGTGGCGCTGCCGAGGATCAGCACGGCCTGCTCGGCCTGCGAGTCGGACATGCACCGGCCTCCGAACTCCCCGTAGTTGGAGGTGCACTGGTAGCCGTAGTCGCCGTTCCACCGGGAGTCCCGGTACAGGCGCAGCCGCGGGATGTCGTTCGGTTGGGTGGCGCTGGTGGTGCCGACCACCTTGAAGGACTGGTTGGCCTTCATGTCGATCACCGCGCAGTACGCGGACGAGTCGTCGGTGAGCACCCCGCTGCGCTGCGGGAAACCCTCGACGGCGATCGGGTTCGCGGTGCACTCGGGCGCCCAGCCCGCGGCCGTGCGGATCTTCCAGGCGTCCACGGTGGTGTGGATCGGCTTGTCCTTGTACCCGGAGGCGAGCACGACCGCGGTGTACGCGCCCGCGCCCGTGAGCTGGCAGGCGACGCCGTACTGGGTGCAGAGCGGCTTGCCCTCGCCGTCGACCACGCTGAGCAGCGCGTTCTTGCCGTACGGGCCGTCCGAGGTTCGGACGCCGAGCGTGTACTTGTCGCTGCTCGCGGCGGTGACCCGGATGCAGCGGGCGTCCAGCGCCGAGTTCAGGTCGAAGGAGGTGCCGGGGCCGCCGACCGTGGTCGAGGCCGGGGTCAGGCAGTTCGCGCTCGGCGAGACGTCACGCCGGGCGAGCCGGTAGCTGTCGGCTTCCCAGGTCCGGATCGGGATCAGCAGCGCGGTGTACGGGACGCCGGCGGCCAGCCGGCAGGTCTTGGCCGAGTTCTCGTACGAGATGAACGTGCACACCTCGCCGCCCGCTGCGTCCACCACCTTCACCTCGGCGTTGAGCTGGTTCTTGGTGTTGGTGTAGTCGATCACTTCGGACGTGGAGTGCTGGTCCGCCGGCAGGCTCAGGCAGGCGGCCTGCTGCGAGCCCTTCGGCATCGGGACCTCGACACCCCAGGTGCCGTCGAACCCGGTCTGCGGCCAGGCGGTGCAGCCGGCGGTCTCCTCGGTCCGGTGGACCACCAGCCCGTAGGCCTTGGACGGCGTGCCGGTCAGCACCGTGCGGAACGGGGCGGTGCCGGTCAGCTTGCAGACGGTGGTCGAGTCGCCGAAGTCGCACTGCTTGGCGCCCGAGGCGTCGACGACCCGGCCGACGACTGCCGCGCCGTCGGCGGGCGGCCGGTTGAGCAGGTAGACGCCCTTGCCGGAGGCGGTCGGCAGAGTGAGGCAGAGCTGCTGGCCCGGCCCGCCGATGGTGCCGGTGGCGGGGCCGGCCGTCAGGCCGTTGTCGTTGGCCACGATGCAGCCCCGGGTCTCCTTGGCCGAGTGGAAGGCCATGCCGAACGCGCCGGGCGGAGCCGCGTACGCGTCGACGGTCCAGGTGTAGTCACCCGGCGTCAGGTCGCAGGAGCCCTGTGGGCAGAGTCCGCCCTGCTGGGTGCCGCCGGCCGCGAACAGCTGGCCAGGGACGGAGCCGCCGTTCGTGACCGGGCCGAAGTCGTACCGCGCGGAGTCCGTGACGCGCAGCGTCCGGCACCGTGCGGTGGAGGTCAGGTCCGGGGAGACGCCGAAGGCCTGGGGCTCGACCGGCGTGCAGCCCTCGGGGTGGGAGAGCCGCGCCGCGAAGACGTCGTACGCCAGGGCTGCGCCGCTGTAGCTCTGGACGGTGAACCGGAACGGCGCGGGGCCGCTGAGCCGGCAGTCTGGGTAGGTCCACCTGTCGCAGACCTGGGCGCCCGTGGCGTCGTAGACGACGGTGACACCGCGCTGGAGGGTGGCACCGGTGCGGAGCACGTCGCCGGCGACGAGGTCCTGCGCCTGGTAGCAGTCAGCGGCCGAGCCGAGTGCCAGGGAACCCTTGAAGTCGGTCGGGGCGCCCAGGGCGAGGTCGGTGGCGCTGACCGTCCGGCAGGCCGCGGTGGACAGCAGCGGCAGGTACGAGAGCGCGAGGCCGGTCGCCGAACTGGTGACGGTGCCGACCTTCAGGGTGTACGTGCCCGCCTGGGTGGTGGCGCATCGCAGGGCCTTGTTGCTGCCCCCGCTCGGGCCGATCGGGTCGTCGCAGTTCACGGTGGTGCCGTCCGGCGCGACCACGGCCGGGATGATCGATCCCTGGGTGGTGACAATCTGCACGAGCAGCAGGTCCTTCTGCTGCGGCAGGGCGAGGCTGAAGGTGGCGGTCGCACTCTGGTCGAGGGTGCAGCTCGCCACCGTGTTGGGCTGCAGCGCCGTCGGGCAAGGGCCGCTCGGGTCGGCCTGCTTGAGTTCGCGGGCGGCGGCCCCTTGGTCGGTCTTCCGGTCGGGCGCGGCCGCCGCCCCGCCCGCGGTCGGGCTCGCGTTCGTGCTCGGGCCGGCGCTCGGGCTCGCGCTCGGGTCCGCCGGAGCGCCCGCCTGCGGCGCGGCGGCCGCCGTCGGCGCTGCCTCCACGGCCTGGGCCGGTGCGACCTGGCCCACCAGCGAGGCCAGGACGGCCAGCAGCAGGGCCCCGGAGGCGGCTGCGCGGCCGCCTCCACCTCGTTTCCGTCGTACTCGTCTGCCGATCGGCAGCACGTTCATCTGTTCCCCCCACCTTGGGCAGGCCATGCTCACGGAACAATCACACATGTGATCGGGCGGGCGGAGTCTAGCGGGGCGTATACGCATCGTGCCATCGGATACCGGGGCGCCGACCCGTCCGTCCCGCGCTCGCGCTGACGCCGCGTCGGGGATGGGCGGCCGGTTGTCCTTCGAGTCAACCCGCCGCCTCTCGGTGTCTCGGCGCTCAGCCGGTCCGGTGCAGGTCGCACTCCTGCTGGATGGCGGAGGGGGCGTCGCTGCTGACGATCGCGATCTTCGGCACCGGGCCCATGGTCGGGGCGTCCTCGGCGGTGCAGACGAGCTGCTGGATGGCGGGGGCGGACAACGAGGAGGCGGACCAGGACAGGCGCAGGGTGACCGTGCCGGGGGTGTCGGTGGCCTCGATGCGACCGTTCGCCGGGAGGGTGCTGTACAGGCCGGAGCGCTTCTCCGACTGGTCGGGCCCGGCGACCAGGGTGTTCAGGGTCTGCTGGAGGTCCTCGCGCCGGGTGGCGGGGCGGATGACCAGGCTGATGCCGTGCTGGTCCAGGAAGTACAGCCGGACGCCCGGCTCGATGCCGGTGGCCGGCTGCCCGCTGCGCACCGGGCCGGTGGTGGAGATCGAGCAGCCGCAGGCCAGCAGCAGGGCTGCGGCGACTCCGAGCAGACGCAGACGCAGACGCTTGTGGACGGTCACCGGTCCTCCTCGGTGTCGAGGCCGCGGGGCAGGACGAGGGTGAACACCGCACCGCTGTCGGGCGAGTTGGCGGCCTCGATGAGGCCGCCGTGCAGCCGGGCGTTCTCCTGGGCGATGGCCAGGCCCAGGCCGCTGCCCTCGGAGCGGGCCCGGGACTTGTCGGCCTTGTAGAAGCGGTCGAAGAGGTGTGGGAGTTCGGCGGGCGGGATGCCCGGCCCGCTATCCGTGACGGTGAGCACCAGCTCGTCGTCCGGGCCGTGCAGGACGACCCGGACGGGCGGGCGGCCGTGCCGCAGGGCGTTGCCGACCAGGTTGGCGACGATGACGTCGAAGCGGCGCGGGTCGAGCCGGACGGGCAGGGCGGCGGGCAGGTCCAGTTCGACCTGGTCGTTCCAGCCGCGCAGGTCGAGGGTCTCGCGGACGGCGATGGCGGCGTCGATGGACTCGGCGCGCAGCGGTGCCGCCCCGGCGTCCAGGCGGGAGATCTCGATCAGGTCGTTGACCAGGCGGGTGAGGCGCGTGGTCTCGTTGCTGATCATGCGCAGGGCGGTGGCGGTGTCGGCGGGGAGGTGCTCGGCGTCCTCGTCGAGGATGTCGGTGACGGCGAGCATCGCGGCCAGCGGGGTGCGCAGCTCGTGCGAGACGTCGGCGGCGAACCGGCGGCCCTGGGACTCGATGGCGCGCAGCTCCTCGATGGTGCCCTGGAGGGTGCGGGCGGTGTGGTTGAAGGTCTTGGAGAGCTGGGCGAGTTCGTCGTGGCCGGTGACGGTCAGCCGGGTGTCCAGCTTGCCCTGGGCCAGGGCGTGGGCGGCGTCGCCCAGGGCCCGGACCGGGCGCAGCACCTGGCGGGCGGCCAGCAGGGCCAGTCCGGCGGCCAGCACGGCGACGAGCACCCCGGCCCCGGCGGCGCCGGCGAGCAGTGCGTTGGCGGCGCTCTGCTCGCGGTCGAGCGGCAGCGCGGCGTAGACGGTCAGCCCGGAGGGGGCGCCGGCCGGGCCGGAGGGGCCGGCGGTGCCGTAGGTGACGGGGACGCCGACGGCGAGCCAGGGGTGGTCGTCGGGGGCGGTGAAGCGCTGGAACGCGGCGTGGCCGCGGCCGACGGTGGCCTCCAGGGTGGGCGGGACGGCCACCGGCTGGGTCCACTGGGAGTGCGCGGTGCCGTAGGAGGCCAGCACCCGCCAGTCCCGGAAGCCGCCGGTGCCGGACAACTGGCCCGCCAGGCGGTCCAGTTCGCTCTGGTTCGGCGGGAAGGGCAGGGCCGGTGCCAGGATGTCGATGCGGCGGCGCAGCTCGTCGAGGGCGGTGTCCTTGGTGAGGTCGAGCGTGGAGGTGGTCGCGGCCCGGTAGGTGAGCACGGCGGTGGCCAGCGCGGCCAGGGCGGCGACGGCGACGAAGGCGACCACCAGCCGCGGGCGCAGCCCGGCGACGGCACGGCGAAGCCGGACCAGGCGGTGCGGATGCGGGTCCGGGTGCGGCTTGGGGCGCTCGGGCGGGGGAGCGGGGTCGGTCGTCACAGCGGTCCGCAACGGTAGCCGAAACCGCGTTCGGAGTCGTCATCGATCAGCTGTGCCCGTGCCATGGGAGCAGTATCGGGCCTTGACCTGAGAAAACGCGCCCGGGGGCGGGCTACGGGGGCCGTGCTGCGGAGGCCGGGGTCGTGGAGATGTGGTGAGGCGGGCAGGGCCGGGTCGGGTCGGGCGGCTGGATTCGGCCACCGGGGAGAGGTTTCGGCCCACCGAGTTGATCTCAAGTCGACTTGAGGTTCTATCTTCGCTTTACCGCCCCAGCGAGGGGGGATTCGCCGCTAGTCGGGCATCCCGGGGCGCTGCCCGACGTCGCGCTCCGGGGGCCGACTCCCTCGTCCCACCCCTTACTTCCATCCGTCACGCATCAGGAGTCCCCATGGCCAGCAACCCGCTCAAGATCGGCGTCATCATCGGCAGCGTCCGCACCGGCCGCTTCGCCGACAAGGTCGCCCAGTGGTTCCTCTCCGAGATCGGCGGGCGCGACGACATGGAGGTCCATGTCATCGACCTGTCCGAGCCTGCCCTGGTCGAGGAGCTGAAGCTCACCCTGGAGGCAGGCGAGCCGCAGCAGGACGCCCTCACCCTGGCCCAGCGGATCGAGGGCCTCGACGGCTTCGTCGTCATCACCCCCGAGTACAACCACGGTTACCCGGCCTCCCTGAAGCTCGCCATCGACTACGTCTACCGCGAGTGGCGGGCCAAGCCGGTCGGCTTCGTCTCCTACGGCGGCATGGCCGGCGGCCATCGGGCGGTCGAGCAGCTGCGCCAGGTCTTCGCCGAGTTGCACGCCGTCACCCTGCGGGACACCGTCAGCTTCCACATGGCCTGGGAGAAGTTCGACGAGCAGGGCCGCCCCGAGGACGCCGACGGCGCCGGCAAGGCCGCCACCGTGCTGCTCGACCAGCTCGCCTGGTGGGGCCTGACCCTGCGCGAGGGGCGCGCCGCCCGTCCCTACGAGGGCTGAGGCCCGAGCACGGAGCGGGGTGCCACGGAGACCCCCGGTACCAAGGAGTGCCGGGGCCCTTTCGACGCCGGAGCCGATACGCTTGCATCGGATCAAAGGGGGTCCCCGAATGCCGAAACAGGTCGACCACGAGGAACGGCGCCGACGGATCGCCGAGGCGGTGTGCGCGCTGATCGACGCCCAGGGACTGGAGGGCGTCACCCTGCGGGACGTGGCCACCCGGGCCGAGGTCTCGATGGGCGCCGTCCAGCGCTGCTTCCGCACCAAGGACGAGATGCTCCGCTTCGCCCTCGCCCACATCGGTGAGCAGGTCACCGGGCGGGCTCACGCCCGGCTGCGCTCCGCCCCGGCCCAGTCGGCGGCCAGCGCCGTGGGGCACGTGGTCGGCGAGGTCGCGCTGCTGCGGGAGGAACACCGCGCCGAGGCACGGATCTGGCTCGCCTTCCTCGCCGCCGCCGCCGTCAACCCCGACCTGGCGGCGAGCCTGCGGACCAGCTACACCGACCTGGAGGGCCTGCTGACCCGACTGGTCGCCGAGGCCTCCGGCAGCCTGGACGCGCAGGACGAGGCCCGTACCCTCCTGGCCCTCGCCGACGGGCTCACCGAGCACGTGCTGATCGGCCACCGCACGGCGGAGGAGGCGGAGCGGCTCCTGCACGCGCACCTGGCCCGGCTGTGGGCGCACGGCTGAGGCCGGTGGGCCGTGAAGCCTGTACGGCCGCCGGGCGGTGAAGGTCCGTACGGCCGCCGGGCGGCGAATTCCCGTTGCCAGCGGGCGGGTTCCCCGGTGAGGATCTGTTCGTGTCCGAGACGTCGTTCGAACGGTCCGAGCTGCGGCCCTACCCGAAGATCCCCGCGCGGGGCCACTCCGGCGCGCCCGGCGGCCGGGAGTGGATCGCGGCGGAGAAGGTGCACGGCGCGCACTTCGCCGTGGTGTGCGAGGGCGGCTCGGTGCGGGCGGCCAAACGGCGCGACCTGCTGTGCGACGAGGAGCTCGACGCCTTCTTCGGCGTGAGCCGGATCTGGCCGCGGCTCTCGGTGGCCGCCGGGCGCTTCGCGGCGGCGATCCGCGCGACCCGGGGGGACACCGCGACCGTGACCCTCTACGGCGAACTCGCCGGCGGCCGCTACCCGCACCCCGATGTACCCGCCGTCGTCGGCGTCGAGCCCGTCCAGACCGGCGTCTGGTACGCGCCCGGCCTGCGCTGGCTGCCCTTCGACGCCACGGTGGAGACCGCCGAGGACCTGCGGTGGCTCTCCGACCGCGAGCTACGTACCGCCGCCGCCGGCGCCGGCCTCACCTGCGTCCCCCTGCTCGGCCACGGCCCGCTGAACGCCCTTCAGGAGCTGCCGGTCACCTTCCCCAGTCGCGTCCCGGCCCTGCTCGGCCTGCCCGAACTCGTCGACAACCTCGCCGAGGGCTACGTCCTCAAACCCGCAGGTGAGTGGCTCGAAGCGGGCCCCGTCCGCCCGGTGCTCAAGGTCAAGCAGAAGGCCTTCGCCGAGGACGAGCGCTACGACGGCGCCCGCCCCTACCTCCCCCCGCCCGAGGGCGCCGCCGGCGTCCCCGGCTGGCTCCTGGTCCAGGCCTCAGCCCTGCTCACCCCCACCCGCGCGGCCGCCGCCGTCAGCAAACTCGGCCCGCGCACGCCCGCCGACGCGGTGGCGGCCGAGATCGCCGGCAACATCGCGGACGAACTCTCCGAAGCCCTGGGCGGCTTGGAGGCGCCCGTCCGCACGGCGCTGCGCCGCGCCCTGGAGCCCGGGGCGGGCGCCCTCGCCGCGTTCGACGCCGAGGACCGGCGCGGCTCCTGACCAGCTCGCCGCAGTCGGTCCCTCACGTGACCGCGGGGCGCCCGGTCAATCGGTCGGCGCGCCCAACCGGCGCTCATCGCCGAGAACTTGCGCAAGGGAACCCCGGCCCGGAGCCTCGCGCGGGAAGTCGGGCCGGCCGGCTTCCCGCGCAATCACCCCTCAGGCCGGGGCGCGCGCCGCGCTGTCGCGCGCCGTATCGCTGTCGCGCAGGGGGTTCTCGGTGGCGGGCTCTTATTGTACTGTCCGTCTAATAAGCGGGTGGGCGGGAACCCGCAGCGGCAGGCACCTGGAGGCAGCCATGGCTCTCACCCGGCAGACGGAGCACGGCCACACCGCGGCCGATGACGACGTGTCGAAGCGGCTGCTGGAGTCGGCCGCCACCCTCTCCTTCGACCCCTCGACCGAGATCGACTGGGACGCGCCCCTCCCGGAGGAGCACTACGGCCTCAACCCCGAGTGGAGCACGCTCTACGGCACCCGGCTGTGGGGTGAGATGACCGAGCGGCAGCGGGTCACGCTCACCCGGCACGAGGTCTGCTCGATCATGAACACCGGCATCTGGTTCGAGATGATCCTCCAGCAGATGGTGCTGCGCGACCAGTACCTCAAGAACCCCGCCAGCGCCGAGTTCCAGTTCGCGCTCACCGAGATCGCCGACGAGTGCCGCCACTCGATCATGTTCGCCCGCGCCTGCGAGAAGATGGGCGTCCCCGCCTACCGGCCGAACAAGGTGATCGCCCAGGCCGGGCGCGCGTTCAAGGCGCTCGCCAAGGGCGAACTCGCCTACGGCGGCATCCTGGTGGCCGAAGAGGTGCTGGACGTCATGCAGCGGGACTGGATGCGCGGCGAGAACGTCCTGGAGATCGTCCGCGGCACCTCCCGGATCCACGTGGTCGAGGAGTCGCGGCACATGAAGTTCGCCCGGCAGGAGATCCGCGAGCGGATGCGCCACGCGAGCCCGGCCCGCCGCCGCGCCTCGGCCACCGGCATCGCCGTCGGCGCGTACGTCATCGTCACCAGCATGGTCCACCCGGGCGTGTACAAGGCCGCCGGGCTGGACGTCGCGCGGGCGCTCGACGAGGTGAAGGGCAACGAGCACCGCAAGGCGATGATGCGCAACAGCTCCCGGCACCTGATGGCCTTCCTCGCCGAGGCCGGGCTGCTCACCAGCCGATCGGCAGCCGTCTACCGCCGCGTGCACATGCTCTGACCGTACGTCGGTCCATCAGTCACACGCCACCGGGCACCGGCACATCAGACACAGCGAGGACCCCACTCCGGCCATGGCCTACGCGATCACCCAGACCTGCTGCAACGACGCCTCGTGCGTGTCCGTCTGCCCGGTCAACTGCATCCACCCGACCCCCGACGAGCCGGAGTTCGGCACCACCGACATGCTCTACATCGACCCGCAGGCGTGCATCGACTGCGGCGCCTGCGCGGACGCCTGCCCGGTGGACGCGGTGTTCCCGGTCGACCGGCTGCGCGGGCCGGACACCGTGTTCGGCGACCTCAACCGGGACTGGTTCCGCGACCACCCCAACGACCACGCCTGGGGCGCGCCCAGCTTCCCGCGCAGCCTGCCCGGCGAGGTCGGCACGCTGCGGATCGCCGTGGTCGGCACCGGGCCCTCCGCCGGGTACACCGCGCAGGAGCTGCTGCGCTGCACCAGCGCCGAGCTCACCATGATCGACCGGCTGCCGGTCACCGGCGGCCTGCTGCGGCACGGCGTCGCCCCCGACCACCAGTCCACCAAGCGGATCGCGGAGAGCTTCGCGAGCGTCTTCCGCGACCCGAGGCTGCGGATGCACCTCAACCTGGAGGTCGGCACCGACGTCACCCACGAGGAACTGGCCGCGCACCACCACGCGGTGGTGTACGCGGTCGGCGCGGCCTCCGACCGCCGACTCGGCATCCCCGGCGAGGACCTGCCGGGCAGCCTGCCCGCGACCGCCTTCGTCGGCTGGTACAACGCCGACCCGACGGTGCCGGGCGACGCGGTGGAACTGTCCGCCGAGCGTGCGGTCGTGGTCGGCAACGGCAACGTCGCGGTGGACATCGCCCGGATCCTGCTCACCGACCCCGATCGGCTCGCCGCCACCGACATCGCCGACCACGCGCTGGCCGCGCTGCGCCGCAGCCGGGTGCGGGAGGTCGTGCTGCTGGCCCGGCGCGGGCCCGAACAGGCGGCCTGGACGAGGCCGGAGTTCCTGGCGCTGCGCCGGCTGCCGGGCGTCGAGCTGGTGGTCGAGGACCACCCGGAGGTGCGGGCGGCGATCGAGGCGGCGGCGCCGGACTCGCGGGCCGGGCAGCTCGTCGGCCTGCCGCTGGTGCCGTACGACGGGGGCGCGGAGCCGGGGCCGGGGCGGCGGATCGTGCTGCGCTTCCTGTCCGCGCCGGTCGGGCTGGGCGGGGACGGGCGGGTCGAGTCGGTGACCGTCGAGCGGACGAGGATGACGGCGGCGGGGCAGGCCGAGGCCACCGGGGAACGCGACACCCTGCGGGCCGCTCTGGTGGTGCGCTCCATCGGACACCGGGGCGTGCCGGTGCCGGGGCTGCCCTTCGACGAGCGGACCGGGACGGTCGCCCAGCGCGGCGGGCGGGTCGTCGACCCGGCCACCGGGCGGGCGCTGCCCGGGGCGTACGTGGTGGGCTGGGCCAAGCGCGGGCCGTCCGGCGGGATCGGCGCCAACCGGGCCTGCGCGCGGGAGACGGTGGACGCGCTGCTGGACGACGCGGTGGCCCGGGCGCTGCCCGCGCCGGTGGCCGGGCACCGGGAGTTCGAACGGCTGGTGCGGCGGCGCCGGCCGGACGCGGTCGGGCTGCGGGAACTGCGCGCGGTGGAGCGGGCGGAGCGCGAGCGGGGCGAGGCGCAGGGGCGGCCGCGGGTGAAGCTGGCCACGGTGGCGGAGCTGCTGGCGGCGGGGCGGCGGCGGTAAGCCGATGGCGGAGGGCCGGCGGCGGGGGGCGCGCGCTGGCGAGTCGGGGGCGCACGCGTGGGGTGCGCGCGAGCCGTCCGGCTGACGTGACCGTGACCCGGTGCGGGTGGGGCGCGTTGGGTTGATGTGAGTAGTTTTGGGGTGGCGTCGGCTGCATGGCGTTGGCCGGCCGAAGAAACGATCCTGCCTAGGGCAGGGCACCCTCCGGAACCCGACCCGGAGGAGCCCATCTATGCCGAGCTGGCCCGGTTGTGGCGGTCGGAGGGGCGGACGGTGCCCGGGCTGCCGGACCCGGTCTGGGAGTCGCTGGCCGAGTCGCTGGCCGCCACGGTGGCGCCGACGACCTGGGAGCCGTCGACGACCTGGGAGCCCTCGGGATAGAACTGCCGCGCCCGGCGCCGCAACAGCGGGGCGGAGCGCTCCTCCACGGCGGATGTCACCTCGGTGGCTTGACGGCGGTGTGAACGTACCAGGCGACGTACTCGCGCACGCCGTACATCTCCACCGTGGAGCGGAGATTGAGCCACTTCGCCGGGTCGCCGACACGGCGCAGCAGCTCCCAGGGCAGCCGGAAGTACGTGTGCACGGCCTCGGTGGTGGGCGTGTAGTAGGCCGTCGCGTCCAGCGCCTCCTCGACCTCGAAGCCGGCTTCGGCGAGCAGTCGCGGCAGGTTGCGGGCGTGGTAGAGCCGGGCGCCCGTCATCACCATCGCGTCCAGGTACGGTTCGAGCAGTTCCCGGGCCTGCGGCGGGAGTTCGTCCAGCGGGGCGGTGCTCATCGGGCCGAGCAGGACCAGCCGACCGCCGGGGCGCAGCACCCGGTGGAGCTCGGCCAGCGCGCGCGGCGGATCGTAGGAGTGGACCAGCGTCTCCATCGAGTAGGCGCCGTCGAACTCGCCGTCGGCGAACGGCAGGTGATGGAAGTCGCCCCAGGAGAACGCGGTCCGGTCGGCCAGCGCGGTGCGGGCGCTGAGCCGGCGGGCCTCGGCGAGGTGGAAGTCCAGCACGTCGACCCCGGTGACCCGCAGCCCGAACCGGACCGCCATCGCCCGCGCCACCACGCCCGCCCCGCAGCCGGCGTCCAGCACCCGGGAGCCGGGTGGCAGCGCCAACTTGCGTCCGAGCACGTCCTCCAGCTGCCGCTGCGCCCGCCACAACCGCCACTTCGACTGGCCCGGCTCCGTCCACCCCCAGTGCCGGGCGTTGCGGGCCACCCGGGTGTAGAACCACCGGCTCCCGGCCCGCCCGTACACCCGGCGCAGCCCGGCGAGATCGAGTTCCTGAGCGCCCATGCGGACACGCTAGCGGCGGGTCCGCGGCTGCTCCTGGCGGCGCCACGGGGGAGTGCGCCGCCGGGAGCAGCCGTACGGTCGTAGGACTTGAGTGATCAGCTGACCAGGGTGGTTGCCGGCCCGGAGGTTCGCGTCAGGCCGCCCCGGCCGCCCCGCGCAGGATGGACTGCCCGTCCCGCCCGCGCAGGGCGAGCGCCGCCGGGATCACTGCCGCCGGGAGGGCGATGGCCGCACAGCAGGCGGCGAGCACGCCCAGCACCGTCCACGGCACCACCGCGGGCGTCGGGCCGACCAGGTGGGTCAGCGCGGCCCAGGAGCCGCCGACGCTGACGGCCGTGCCGAGCACGCCCAGCGCGGTGCCGGCCGCCACGCACATCAGGGTCTCGACGGCGACGGTGCGCAGCACCTGGCCCCTGGTGGCGCCGGCCAGGCGCAGCAGGGACAGCTCCTGCCGGCGGTCGGTGACCGTCATCACCAGCGAGTTGGCCAGCGCGATGGCCGCGTAGCCGATCGCCAGCCCGAGGATCATCAACAGGGCGTTCCAGGAGGCCTGTTCGGTGCTGTCGGTGGCGGCCGACCAGATCTCCGCGGGAGTGGTGAGCCGAGCACCCAGCCCGTCCACGGCCGTGCGCAGCGCGGCGGCGGCCCGCTGCGGATCGGTGCCGGGCAGCAGCCGCAGGTCGATCCGGTTCGCCAGGGCCGGGCCGCCCACGCCGGTGGTGACGGCGTCGGGTCCGGTCACCCAGGCCTGGACGGCCTCGGCGCCGGTGCCGAGCAGGGCGGCGACCCGCAGCTGCCGCGGGGCGCCGTCGGCCAGCCGGACCGACACCTGCTGACCGACCCGGGGCGAGCCCGGCCAGGTGCGGCTGAGGACGACCGAGCCGGGGCCGAGGTCGGCGAGCGAGCCCGCGACGACCGGGAGGCGGTCGACCTCGGCCAGCGCGGCGGGGTCCGCCTCGGCGGCGCTGAAGGACACCAGGGCCTGGCCGGTCGGGTCGACGGCCATCAGGGAGGTCGGGGTGATCACCAGCGCCCGAACCCCGGGCACGGACCGGACACGGTCCACCACGGCCCGGCTCAGCCCGGGCGTGCCGGCCGGGGTGACGACCAGGTCGGCGGCGGACAGCTGGTTGCGGACCTCGGTGACCTGCGAGCGGTTGATGGTGTCGATGCTGCCGAGCAGGCACCCGGCGAAGGCGACGACCAGCACCACCGGGGTGGTGGTCGCGGCGGTGCGCCGGAAGGCGGTCAGCGAGCTCTGCCGGGCGGTGGACCAGACGATGCCGCCGCCGTCCTCGGCGGAGTGCCCGCGCAGCCGGGCCAGCAACCCGGGCAGCGCCGTCAGCAGCCGGACGGCCGGGCCGGCGAGTACGGCCGCCAGCAGCACGCAGCCCGCGACGATGCTCAGCAGCAGGGCGAGCGAGTCGGCGGCGTTGGCCGCGGCGTCGGGCCAGCTGTGGGCCGTCACCGCGAGGGCCGCGATGCCGCCGCCGAGCACCAGCAGGCCGCTCGCCCAGCGGAACGCCAGCGCGCCGCGCGAGCGCCGTTCGACGTCCGCCTCCGCCAGCGCCTCGCCGGGGCTGACCCGTCCGGCCTTCAGCGAGGAGAGCAGCACGCCGCCGATCGCGGTCGCCAGCCCGATCAGGGCCGCGGTCAACAGCCCCCACCAGGTGACCGGGACGGCGAAGTCGGCCGGCACCAGGTCGCGGTCGACCAGCCACCGCCCGGCCGGCGCCGCCCCGGCCGCGCCCACGGCGCACCCGGCGGCCGAGGCCAGCACGCCGACCACCAGCGCCTCCCGGTTGACCAGAGCGCGCAGCTGCCGACGGGTGGCGCCGATCAGCCTCAGCAGCGCGAGTTCGCGGCGGCGCTGGGCGATCGACAGCGCGAAGGTGCCGGCCACCACGAACACGGCCGTCCCGGCGGAGACCGCGGCGGACAGGCCCAGCGGGGTCTGCACGCCGTCCAGCCGGCTGCTGACCTCGATGTGGTGCGGGTCCGCCTGGCCGCGCTCGGTGCCGGTGAGCACCCGGGCGACGTTCGCGCCGCCGGCGGCGTCCACCGCCCGGCGCACCGCGTCGGCCGGGCCGAAGGCGGCCAGCACGCCGACGGCGGGGCAGTACCGGGCGGCCTGGGCGTCGGTGAAGAAGACGGCGTGCTCGAAGGGCTCGGCCTCGGTGACGCCGGAGACCGTCGCGGTGTGCGGGCCGTCGGCGGTGACGTACGAGACGCGCCGGCCGACCTGCTCCGGGCGGCCGCCGCCGATGACGACCTGGTCGTCGGCGGCGGGGGCCGCGCCGGCGGTCAGCCGGTACCCGCCCAGGGCCGCGCCGGACCAGGCGCGGCCGACCTGGTCGCGCGGGCCGTCCGCGAGCTGGGCGTAGAAGGTGTGGTCCTCGACCGTCCGGCCGGTCGCGGCGACGGCGGCGAGCAGCCCGGCGGGCAGGCCCGGCTGGGCGGGGACCGGGGTCGGCTGGGCGTCTGTGCCGGTCGCGGGTGTGAACTCCACGTTCAGGTCGGCGGTCACCAGGACCGGCGCTTCGGAGAAGCGCTGGCGACCCTGGTCGGGGACGTCGGCGGTGGCGGCGATGACCAGGATGGAGGTGGCCATCAGGGCGACGCCGCAGGCCAGCGCGACGAAGCTGCCGACGAAGGAGGCCCAGCGGAGCCGGACGGAGGCGAGGGCGAGGGTCAGCACGGCACGGCCTCCGGCGAGTGGGCCTCCAGCGCGGTCATCCGGGTGGCGACCTGCTCGGCGGTGGGCCGCTCCAGCGAGCCGTCCAGCCGGCCGTCCCGCAGGAAGAGCACCCGGTCGGCGTAGGAGGCGGCGACCGGGTCGTGGGTGACCATCACCACCGCCCGACCGGGGTCGTCGGCCATGGTGCGCAGCAGGGCGAGCACCTCGCGGCCGCTGCGGGTGTCCAGCGCGCCGGTCGGCTCGTCGGCCAGCAGCACCGCCGGGCGGGTGATGAGCGCCCGGGCGATGGCGACGCGCTGCTGCTGGCCGCCGGAGAGCTCGCCCGGCCGGTGTCCGGCGCGATCGGCGAGGCCGACGGCGGCCAGGGCGGCGGTCACCCCGGAAGGAGAGGGGCGACGGCCCGACAGCTTGGCCGGGAGCGCCACGTTCTGGGCCGCGGTCAGGGCGGGCAGCAGGTTGAAGGACTGGAAGACGAAGCCGATCCGCTCCCGCCGCAGGACGGTCAGCTCCTTGTCGCGCAGGCCGCCCAGGACGGTGCCGTCGACCCGTACCTCACCCCGGTCGATCGCCTCCAGGCCGGCGGCCGAGCGCAGCAGGGTGGACTTGCCGGAGCCGGAGGGGCCCATGACGGCGGTGAAGGTGCCGAAGGGGAACCCGACACTCACCTCGTCCAGGCCGATCACGGGCTCGGGCCCGCGCCGGTAGGTCCGGCGGACGGAGCGGAGTTCAACGGCAAAGTCCGTGGCGTTCATGATCACATCCCATCGCGTGGGACGGGGGTGGCTCAATGGCCGGGAGTTCACTTCCGGGGGTGTAGCCAGCTATACCCCCGGAGCCGGTGGGCGGGGGCGGTCACCCGACGTCGCGGGCGGTGGTCCCCCGCCGTTCGACTTGGTCCGTGCCGCGCCAGGCGCGCTTCAGCTCCGCCCAGCGCTCCGCCTGTTCCGGCGTCAGGGTGCCCCGGAGCTCCGCGAGCTTCAGCAGCTGCGCCTCGGCGTCGGCGCCCAGCGGCTGGGCCTCGGCGCGGTAGTGGTCGGTCAGCAGGGCGTCGAGCTCGGGTCGGGTGAGCGCCGGGTCGAGGCGCTGGGCGAGCTTGGCCATGTTGCGGTAGGAGCCCTGGAGCAGGAAGGGCGGCTCGGTGCGGGCGCGGTCGTCCTGGGCGGCGCAGGCCTGGTAGGCGCGGTTGACGGCCAGGACGGTGCTGCGCAGGTGCAGCAGCCCGGCCAGGACGGCGGTCATCCGTTCGACCTCGGCGGCCGGCCAGGCGCCCGCGAGCTGCCCGCCCGGGGTGCCCGAGGCCCGCGCGAGCAGGGTGTCCAGGTCCTCCCGCTCGGCATGGGCGAGCGGGGCCAGGTGCGGGCTGGCGGGTAGGGCGTTCTCGACGAAGCTGAGCGCGAAGAGGTCCTCGCGCCCGGCGACGGCGTCGCCGAGGTTCCACACGTCGGCGCGGTTGGCGAGCATGTCGGGCAGCCGGAAGAGCCGGCCGGACTCGGTGTACGGGTTGGCGGCCATCACCACGGCGAAGCGCTTGCCGCGCAGGTCCCACTCGCGGGCCTCGCCGTCCCAGACGCCGTCAAGCCGGCGCTGGGCGTCGCACAGCGGGATGAACCGCTGCAGGAACTCGGGCGAGGTGTGCTGGACGTCGTCCAGGTAGAGCAGCACGTTGTCGCCCGCGTGCAGGGCGAAGTTGAGCTTCTCCAGCTCGCGCCGGGAGGTGGCGTCCGGGGCCTCGGCCGGGTCCAGCGAGGTGACGTGGTGACCGAGCGCCGGGCCGCTGACCGAGACCAGCAGCAGGCCGAGCCGCTCTGCGAGGTACTCGACCAGGGTGGTCTTGCCGTAGCCGGGCGGGGAGACCAGCAGCAGCAGGCCGCTGCGGTCCACCGGCCCGCCGGAGTCCGCGGTGCCGAGCTGCTTGGCGAGGTTGTCACCGACCAGCGGCAGGTACACCTGGTCGATCAGCCGGTTGCGGACGAAGCCGTTGAGCGGCGCGGGCCGGTACTGGTCGAGGCGCAGCCGGGCGTGCTCGGCGGCCAGCAGTTCGCCGCGCAGCCGCTGGTAGGCGCGGTAGGCGGGGATTTCGACGTCCTCGAACTCGCGGACGCGGGCGAGCAGTTCGTCCAGGCGCAGGTCCAGCCGACCGCCGCGGACGCGCGGGTGGTCGCCGAGCAGCCCGGTCAGCCGGGTGCCGACGGCGCCCTCGGCGGGTCGGCGCGGCAGCGACGGGCAGAGCAGCACCGCGGCGGCCTCGACGACGTCGCCGGGGTCGGCGTCGACGGCGGCCGACTCCAGCCAGGCGGTGGCCAGTTGGCGCCGCACGGGGAGCAGGTCGGCATCCTCGGGCAGGGCGGCCAGCGCCTCCGTCAGCCCGGCGGACTCGGGTGCGGCGTGGAACTTGCCGAGCAGCGCGGCCGCCCCGGCCGAGTACGCGAAGGTCGGTGCGGCGGCGGCGAGTTCGGCCACCAGGTAGTCCCCGGCGCCGAGCGTGCCCGGCGTGAACTCCACTACGGCGGCCGACAGTTCGGCGGCCAGCGCGTCCAGGGCCGGCACCGGCCCGTAGGCCTGCCGGGCCAGGCCCAGCGAGCGGGCCCGGGTGTGCCAGACCAGCCGCTGCCGCTCGTCCGTGCCGTGCGCCCAGTACAGCTGGGCCGCCGCCCGGGCAGCCGCCGGGTGTCGCAACAGGCCGGCCTCGGCGCCGAGTTCGAGCAGGGCGCGGAGCACCAGCGCCGCGTCGTGGTCGTGCACCCCGCGCTGGTAGCCCTCGTCCGGGCGTTGCTCGGCGGCCCGTCGGACGTGCTCCAGCAGGTCCGCGTCGGGCGTGAGGGTGCCCGACAGGGTACCTGGTCGGGCGGCCAGTAGCAGGCTGGCGGCCAGGTACTCGGCGCGGTAGAGCGCCGGGGTCTCCGAGGGCAGCGGGCGGGCCCAGTAGGGCTCGGTGGCGGCGAAGGCCGGGTCGGTGACGGGGGAGCGGTAGTCGGTGCCGGTGAGGGTGAAGGCGGGGCGGCCGTGCCAGGGCAGCAGGGTGAGTTCGGGTCGCTGGGTGGTGACCGCGAACAGGTGGCGGCCCAGTCGCAGGGTGCCGGGGCCGTCCCCGGCGAGTTCGGCCCGGTCGCGCAGCGCCCGGTGGGCGCGGCCGCGGGCGGCGCGCAGCCGTCCGGTCAGCTCCTCGGCGCGGACCCGGTCGCCGAGTTCGGTCAACTGCCGGGCGAGGTCGCGGAGTTTGACGGCGCTGGGGTCGGCGGCCAGGGCGGCGTCGATCTCGGGGGTGGTGCCGAGGGCGGCCAGCCGCCGGTGCAGGGTGTCGAGGATGCGGTCGGCGGAGGCGGACAGCCGGTCGGCGCGGCGGGCCCGCTCCTCCAGCAGGTGCTGGCGGCGGGCGGTGAGGGCGTCGTGGAGCTCGGTGCGCCGGTCGGCGAGCTGTTCGCCGAGCGCCGGGTCGGCGTCGGCGAAGCGGGTCTCCAACTGCTCGATCCGCAGCAGGAGCCGGCCGAGCTGGTCGTCGCAGGCCTCCGGGGTGTCGGCGGCGGCGAGCGCGGCGGTGGCGGCCTGGGCGAGCAGCGAGGTCTCGGCGGCGAACTCGGCGGCGGCCTCGCGGGTGCGCAGCTCCCGGCGGCGGACGGTGAGCGTGCTGCGGGCCCGGTTGAGCAGCCCGAGCACGTCGGCGAGCCGGTCCAGGATCGCGGTGCGGGTGGTGGCGTCGGCCAGGTCGAGGGTGCCGATCAGCTCCGAGACGGTCTGCAGGGCCTCGCCCTGGGTTTCCAACTCGAGACCGAGGGGCTCTGCCTCGGCGGCGGTGGCGATGGTGGCGCAGCGCTCGGCCAGCTCGTCGGCCCGCCGCCGGTGCGGTTCGAAGGCGGCGGGCTCGGCGAGCTGGACGACGGCCCGGTCGGCGGCCTCGGCGAGTCCCTGGGCGAGGTGTTCGGCGAGCGCGTCGATCCGATCCCGGTCCGAGCGCGGCAGCTCGCGCAGCGCCTCGACCCGGCCCTGGGCGCGGCGCAGCCCGGCCAGCCGGTCGACCCACTCGGCGGCGTCGGCGAGGGTCTCGCCGCGCGCGGTGCGCAACAGGGTCTCGACGTGCTCGGCGGCCTCCTCGGTCCGCCCGGCGGCGTGCGCGGTGAGCTGGGCGATCGCCTCGTACTCGGCGACCACCCGCCGGGTGGTGTCGCGGATCTCGGCGAGCGGCGCGGCGAGGTCGCCCAGGCCGCTCTGGCCGAGCCAGTGGTGCCGGTCGGCGGTGCGGGTGCAGGCGGCCAGCACGGCCTGGTGACCGGCCGAGGTGTCGGCCCCGGCGGCCAGCCGGGCCAGGGCCAGGCAGTCGGCCAGGCCGCGGACCAGGTCGGCGTTGCCGATCCGGGCCAACGGGCCGGTGCCGGGCGGCTGTTCGGCGGCGTGGCGCTCGCTGGTGAACGGGCTCTGCCAGAGCTGGACGGGGTGCAGCCGGGTGGGTCCGTCCTCGGCCGGGCGCAGGGCGATCAGGGTGCCGTCGGCGAGCAGTGCGTAGCCCTGGCAGGCGAGCGGGGCGGCGGCCTCCTGGCGGACGCTGTTGTACGGCTGCAGCAGCGCGCGCCCGTCGGCGGCGGAGCGGAACTCGTACAGCACGTCCTCGCCGTTGGGGGACAGGACGGTGCGCTCGTACGCGAGGCCGTCCACCGGCTGGTCGAAGGTGCGCACGGTGCCGTCGACGAGGTGGCAGCCGCCGGGGAAGGCCACGCCCTAGTCGGCGGGCAGCCGCAGGCAGGCCCGGCCTAGCGCGTCGATCCGGGTGACCTTCCCGGTGGGCAGGTGCACCACCAGGTGCCGGACGGTCTCCTCCTGGTACGGGCGCACCCGCACCAGCAGCAGGGTGCCGAGCCGGGCGTGGGCGATCCGGGCGTCGGCGAGGGTCTGCAGGGCCTCGGCCAGCGGCTCGTGGTGCAGCTCCCGGCCGTCGGGGGTGAGCAGGCTCAACCGGCCGCCGTCCACGCCGAGGTGGAGCTGGCCGGCGAGGTCGGCGCGCGGCGGGGTGCCGGGGGCGGCGGGCAGCTGGTCGTCGCGGGTCAGCGCCGTCCACTCCAGCTGCTGGCCGTCGGCGGGGGTGTGGTCGCGCTCGCCGCGCCCGTCCCGGTAGGCGGCCCGCTCGTCGTCGAGCAGCCAGCGCAGGACGCGGACGTCGGCGGCGGCCGGGCCGGTGCGGAAGACGGCGAGCAGCTTGCCGCCGACCGGGCGCAGCCGCTCCAGCCGGGCGTCGCGGAAGTAGCGGCGCAGCTCGGCGAGGTCCTGGCGCAGCCGCGGGTCGTCCAGCAGGGTGCCGTCGGCGGGGGCGGGGGAGAGGTCGGCGGGCCGGTGGAGGCTGAGGACGTCCCCGGTGTCCTCGGCGGAGGCGTCGGACCGGGTGCCGAGCAGCAGCATCCCGCCGGCGGCGGTGAGGTCCTGGGGCAGGCAGGCCCGGGCGGTGGTCAGCCGCCCGGTGCCGGTGAGCCGCAGCTCCCCGCCGCCGAACTCGGCGATCCGCCGGGCGTTCAACGCCTGTGCGCGGTCGGCGAGTTCGGCGGCGGCCCGGGCGAGCCGGTCGCGCAGGACCTCGTAGGTGCCGGCGTCGAGCCGGGTGTCGTCGAGGGCGTCCACGGTCAGTTCCTCAGGTGCTCGGTCGCTCAGCGGGTTGTCACTTGGAGCCGTTGACGGAAGCGCCGGCCAGCGTCCCGATCGGCGTCTCCGCGATGCCCAACTTCTGCGCCGAGTCGAGCAGTCGGCGCAGCTGCCCGGCCTGCTCGCCGCCGGTGCCGATCAGCCTCAGCAGCAGCGCCGAGACCGTCAGGTTCTGCACGTCCGCCGTGGACACCGAGGAGAGCACCCGGGTGAGGTCCTCGGTGAAGCTGGCCCGCCCGTCCAGCCAGGGCCCGGCCAGGGCCTGAGCGGTCTCCGAGTGGCCGACGAAGGCGTCCACGCTCTTGCCGGCCGTCACCGACTGCACCAGCTTGTCGAAGAAGACCGAGTCCCCGCCGACGATGTCGATCTTCGCCTTCTCCAGCCCGGCGGCGACCAGCGCGGCCTGCGCCTCGGCGATCTGCCGCTGCGCGTCCAGCCCGGCCAGTCGGACGTCCTTCTCGGCGGCCAGCCGCAGCCGGTACTCCTCGTGCTCGCGCGAGGCCTCGTCCAGCTTGGCCATCGCCGCGGCCTTCTCGGTCAGGCCCTCGGCCTCGGCCTTCAGCTTGGCGCCGACCTCCAGCGCGGCCGCCTTCGCCTTCTCGGCCTGGACGGCGGCCTCGGCGCGGCCGACCTTCTCCACCGCCGCGGCCTCCTGCTCGCGCACCTGCACCCGGGCCAGCCCCTCGGCGGCGGCCTCCGCCCGGATGCCCTCCGCCAGCTTGACCTTGGCGGCCGCGTCCAGCTCGGCGGCCTGCTGCCGGGCCTCGGCCAGCACCAGCGCCTCGCGGGCCTTGTGCGAGGCGGCCTGCTCGGCGGCCTCGGCGGCCTTGATGTCCTTGACGAGCTTCTCCTGCGCCTCGGCCTCGGCCTGGATGACCACCGCCTTGCGCACCCGCTCGGCCTCCTCGGTGGCGCGCAGCGTCTTGACGGCCTCCTCCTGCTCGGCGACGGTGCGCTCGACCGCGACCCGCTCGCGGACCACGTCGGCGACCTCCCGCCGGCGGGACTCGACCTCCTTCTCCTTGGCCATCACGGCCAGTTCGGTCTCCCGCTCGCGGCCGACCACCTCCAGCAGGCGGTCCTTCTCGATCCGCTCGTTCTCCACCGCGATCACCCGCTCGCGGTTCTTCTGCGCCACCGCGACCTCGCGGGCCTGGTTCTCCCGCTGGACCCCGAGCAGCTCCTCGGTGCGCAGGAAGGCGGTCTGGGCGTTGAGCCGCTCCTCCTCCTGCACCCGGGCGATCACCGCGTCCTCCTTGGCCCGCAGGGTCTCGATCTCGCGGCGCTGGCGGATCTCGGCGTCGGCCTGGCGGCGTTCGAGCTCCAGGACGGTCTCCCGGGCGTCCACGTTCTGCCGGGTGATCTCCTTCTCCTCGGTGCGCTGGTACTCGTTGGTGCGCACGTGCTCGATCGCGGTCAACTCGGTGATCTTGCGGATGCCCTGGGCGTCCAGGATGTTGTCGCCGTCCAGCTGGCTCATCGGGGTCTGTTCCAGGTGGTCGATGGCCGCGTCCTCAAGGGTGTAGCCGTTGAGGTCGGTGCCGATGATCGCGATGATCTGGTCCCGGAACTCGTGCCGGTGGGTGTACAGGTCGGTGAAGTCCAGCTGCTTGCCGACGGTCTTGAGCGCCTCGGCGAACTTGGCCGCGAAGAAGTCCTGGATCGCCTGCGGGTCGCTGGCCCGGGCGGTGCCGATCGACTGCGCCACCTTGATGACGTCCTCGACGGTCTTGTTCACCCGGACGAAGAAGGAGATCCGGATGTCCGCCCGGATGTTGTCCCGGCAGATCAGCCCGTCCCGGCCGGCCCGGTGGATCTCCACCGTCTTCGCGGTGATGTCCATCAACTCGGCCTTGTGCAGGATCGGCAGGACGATCGTGCCGGTGAAGGTGACGTCCACCTTCTTCGTCCGGGAGACGATCAGTGCCTTGCCCTGCTCGACCTTCTGGAACAGGCGGCCCACGAACAGCAGCAGGGCGAACAGGATGAGCAGCAGGACGGCGACGAGTACGCCGAAACCCACGGCGATGGTGTCCATCACGGTGTCCTTTGACGAGACGGTGGTGCGAAGTAGGTGGAGAAGACGATGAGGTGACGATGTGCCGGGGAAGCGTCAGGCGCCCGGCGGCGACGGGTCGAAGGGCGCCACCAGGAAGTGCTCGCCGTCCGCGTCGTAGTCGAAGATCAGGGCGGTGCGGCCGGCCGTCAGACCCGGCTCGGCGTCGAGCACGCGGACCTGGACGGTCGCGGTGGAGCCGTCCTCGGCGCTGACCTCGGCCTGCCCGAAGTCGGCGGTCACCCGGCCGGTGCGGATCACGCAGACCCGGCCGACGAAGTCCCCCCGGGTGATCGGCCGGTCCTCGGGGAACAGCCGCCGCAGCGGCCGGACGAGTACCCGGGTGCCCGCCCAGGAGGCGACCAGCGCGACGGCGAACACGCCGCCGCGCGCCGGTGCCCCCGAGGTGAGGACGGTGCCGGCCAGGCTGACGAACCAGGCGAGCGCGACCAGCAGCGACACCGCCACCGTCGCGGGCACCCCGCCCAGCCCCAGCGCGTCCAGCACGCCCGCGTGGTGGCCGGCGCCCTTCTCCCCGTGGGCGCCGTCACCACCGTGGGCACCGTGCGCGCCGTGGGCGATCCCCCCGCCGGGCGCCCCGTGGGCCACGCTCCCCCCGACACCGTGCCCCCCGACACCGTGCCCCCCGACACCGTGTCCCCCGACACCGTGCCCCCCGACACCGTGCCCCCCGACACCGTGCCCCCCGACACCGTGCCCCCCGACACCGTGCCCCCCGACACCGTGTCCGACGTGACCCACCTGGCCCACATGCCCGGCGTGCCCGGCACCCAGGTGGTGGCCGGGGCCATTGCCCCCCCGCCGGGGGCCGGGCGCCAAGACACCCAAAAAAAC
>NZ_JBHTTU010000043.1:47530-61343 GCF_042794375.1 Kitasatospora sp. NPDC056531
CGTAGCAGCTCTCCGGGTCACAGGTATCGTGGGCCCCCACCACGAGTGGTTTGCCGCTCTTCCTGTCCCTCGGGATGCCCGAAACCCCCCAGGCCGCCGAACAGCATCAGCAGCCAGTACCCGACGACCACCACGAGCGCGAAGCTGAACAGCGCCGTCGGAAAGGCCAGTGCGGCCGCGAAGAATCCCCCCATCCCGGCCACGCTCCCCCGTCTTTCCCACGGCGCCGCGCTTCGGCGCCGGGGAGATCATGGCAGCGGGAGCGGCGTCCGCACATTGCCAGGATCCGGCAATCTTTACGGCCCTTTGACACCCTGGTACGCGCGCTCCCGGTGACATTGCGACAACCGGGCAACGGGACGGCTCCGAGCAGGTCATCCGGGGTTTGCGGCCGGGTCCTAGAGCGGCTGCTCCGGCCAGTTCAGCAGCCGCGCGCCCATCGCCGCCGTCTCCAGGGTGAAGCGCTGCAACGCGTCGGAGGGGTCGTACCCCGTGAGCGCCTTGATCCGCTCCAGCCGGTAGCTCAGCGTGCGCACGCTCAGCCCCAGCCGGCGCGCCGCCTCCGCGTTCACGTACGCCGCCTCCGCCTGCACCGCGATGGTGTCCAGCAGCGGACGGGCGCCGCCGCGTGCCTCGGTCAGCGGGCCGAGCACGCTGCGCACCAGGTCGGCCATCGCCGCCCGGTCGCGCATCAGCACCGGGAAGACCAGCAGCTCCTCGGCCTTCAGCTGCTGGGCCGGCAGGCCGAGGCGCTGCGCGTAGTCCAGCGCGTCCAGGGCCTCCTCGTAGCTGCGCAGCACCCCGCTCGCGCCCGAGTGCCGGCGGCCGGTCGCCACCCGCAGCACCGGGCGGTAGCCGGGGCCGGGGCGCAGCGTCAGGTCGGCGAAGGCCTCCAGCACGGCCCGCTCGGAGTCCGGGGCGATGCACACCAGCCGGCCGTCCTTGCTGGCCAGCAGCACGTCCCGCTCGCCGAACCGCCCGGCGAGCTCCCGCTCCACCCGGTGCACCAGCGGATGGACGTCCGCGAACGGCTCGTCGCCGACCGCGACCGCCACCGTGTACGCGCCCGCCAACCGCAGCCCGAACCGCTCCGCGCGTTCCGCCAGCAGGCCCAGGTCGCTGCGGCCGAACAGCAGGTCGTCGATGAACTCCCGCCTGGCCGCTTCCTCATGACGGACCGCCAGGCGCTGCGCACGCTCGTGCCCCTCGCCGAGCGCGGCCAGTGCGGCGTCGGTGACGGCCAGCACGGCGTCGCCCGTCCGGCGCAGCTCGCCGACGCTGCTCGCGGCACTCGCGCCGGGCAGCGTCTGCCAGGCCCGCCGGGCGGTCGCCAGGCACTGGGCGACCACCACGCGCAGCCCGTAACCGGCCTCGGCGCACTGCTCACCGAGCCGGCGCAGGCCCTCCAGCTCCTCCCGGCGCAGCAGGCGCCCGGTGCGGGAGACGTCGGCGAGCAGGGCGAGGTAGGCCTCGGCCAGTTCGGCGGTTATGTCGCACTCGTTCGCCTCGGTCACGCTGTCCTGCCAACCCCCGTGCGGCCTGAATTTCGGGCGGTGAACTTTAGCAGGATCCTTACGGGCGCAGGCCTGGCGCTCAGCGCTCACGGAAGTGCAGCACGAAGCGCGCGCTGCTGCCGTCGATCCGGCGCCGGACGTAGAGGGCGGGGGTGCCGTCCGGGGTGCAGCTGACCCCCTCGCGCACCAGCAGCGGGGTGCCCGCCGGCACGCCGAGCAGCTCGGCCTCCGCCAGGTCCGCGCCGACCGCGCCGAAGGCCCGCCAGTCGTACTCCAGCTCCACTCCGGCCGCCCGCGCCAGGTCCAGCACCAGGTTCCCGGCGTGGCCGGGCCGGAGCAGCTCGGCGGGTAGCGGCCCGAACGGCACCCAGTAGCTGCACACCGCCCGGGCCCGCCCGCCGAGGCGGATCACCGAGTCCACCCGGGACAGCTCCCGGGGCGCACGGCCCAGCTGGCGGGCCACCTCCTCGTCCTCCGCCGAGCCGGTCACCGGCGGGGCGGCGACCACGAACTCGCCGTCCCCCTGATCCCCCTCGGGCAGGGCCTCGTGCACGCTGCCCAGGTCGAAGCGCTGGCTGCGCGGGTCCACCGCGATCGACACCCGCACCGCGGGCGGGCGGACGAAGGTGCCCACGCCCCGGCGGATCTCCACCACGGCCGCCCGCTCCAGTTCCGCCACCGCCTGCCGCACGGTCAGCCGGTTCACGCCGAACTCGGCGCTCAGCTCCGGCTCGCTCGGCAGCCGGGCGCCCGCCGGGTAGCCGCCGGCGTCGATCCGCTCCTGGAGCTGCCGGGCCAGCCGGCGGTACAGCGGGGTGTTCGGAGGGGTGCTCGGGGGGTTGGTCGCCACGGCCTCGATCCTACGAAGTTGTTGGCCGCCCGTCCGGCTCGCCGTGGCGGGCCGACGGGAGTGGGATGGAGAGGTGCCCCGCGGGCCGCGGCTTGCCCGGCACCCCGGTGACGGGTTAGACATCTAGACGTCTAGATGTCCTGTTCGTCTCCGTGTGCGGCTTCACCGAAAGGCCCCTCGCATGTCCCTGGTCAACTTCCGCGACTCCGCCCTCCTCAGCGACCCCGAGGGCCTGCGGATCCGCCCCGGCGTGCTGTACCGCTCCGCCCAGCCGTACCCGGCCGCCGACGAGGCCGTCGTCGCCCAGCTGCGCTCCTGCGACATCCGCACCATCGTCGACCTGCGCGACCCCCGCGAGACCCGCCCCGCCGACTGGGCCGCCGCCGAGGAGGCCGGGATAGCCGTCGTCGCCGCCCCGGTGAACCCCGCCACCGACGCCCTCACCGCCCGCATGGCGACCATGACCACCGCCGCCGACCTCGGCGAGTTCTACGTGCTGCTCGCCGAGTCCGCCCCCGAGGCCGTCACCGCCGCCGTCGAGGCCGCCGCCCGCCCCGGCGCCGTCCTGCTCCACTGCGCCGCCGGCAAGGACCGCACCGGCCTGCTGACCGCCCTCCTGCTCGACCTCCTCGGCGTCCCCGCCGAGCGCATCGTCGCCGACTACGCCCGCACCGCCGACGCCCTCCCGCAGATCTTCGCCAACCTCGCCGAACGCCACCGCACCGCCCTCAACGCCCAGGGCCCCACCCGCGTCACCGACTCCGACGGCCGCCACCTCACCATCCCCGCCCCCCTGCTGGAGGCCCCCGCCGAGGCCATGTCGGTCTTCCTCGCCCGCGTCCACACCCACCACGGCGGCGCGGCGGCCTTCCTCCCCGCCTGCGGCGTCGACGCCGCCACCCTCGGCGTCTTCCGCGCCAAGGCGGCCGTCCCGGCCGTCTGAGGCCGGGCTCGTTGTCGGTGGCGGTGCCTACCGTGACGGCCATGGGTTTTGTCGCCATGTGGATCCTGATGCCGCTGCCCGCCACCGAGGCCGAACGGTTCCTGCCTCAGCTGTTCCCGCCGCCGCAGTCGGACCCGCCGGACTTCTGCCCGCTCGACGACCGAATCGAGACCCTCTACGAGCTGTGGGAGATCTGCCAGCACGCGGGCCCGTGGGTGAGCGTCTCCGCCCTCAGCCGCTATCCGATCCACGGGCTCGCGGACGCGCTCGGCCCGGAGCGGTTCGCCCGACTGCCGCCCGGCCTCGAAGCGTTCCAGCTGGCCCCAGCGGCGGTGCGGGCGAGCCTGCCCGCCGTCGAGGCGGTGTTCACGATGGACGAGGCGACCCGCGCCGAGGCCGGGGAGCGCCTGTGGATCGCGCTGGACGGCAGCAGGGAGCCCGACCTGCTGGACGGCGTCCTCCCGGTCTGGCGCGCCGCCGCCGAGGCCGGGTACGGGCTGATCGGGGCCCAGGTGGTCCCGACCTGACCGGGATTGTCGGACCCCCAACCTAACCTGATGACCCATGAGCTACTCCGGCATGTGGTTCCTGATCCCCGCGCCTGCCGGGGCCGTCGAGCGGCACGGTCCGAGGCTGCGGGCGCTCCTCGCCGAGCATGCTGCGGACCCGGACAACCGCGAGCTGCTGCGCCGCTGGGGGCGGGACGGGCTGGGACCGGAGGAGCTGGAGTGGCTGGCGTCCGGCCCGCTCGGGCAGGACCCCAACGGGCTGTACGACGCCTGGAACGACTGCGAGAAGGACATCGGCCCGTACGTCTGCGTCTCTGCCCGCAACCGCTACCCGGTGCTCGGCCTGGCCCACGCCCTCGGCCCCGAGCGGCTGGCGGGCCTGCCCGGCTGGTTCGGGGACATGGTCCTCACTCCCGAGGAGGTGCGGGCGGCGCTCCCCGCCGTCGAGGCGGTGTTCGACCTGGACGCCGCCGCCCGGGCGGCGGCGGAGGAGCGGGCCCTGGAGGTCCTGCGGGGGACGGACGACGTCTCCGGCCTCTTCGACGCCGTCGTCCCGGTCTGGCGCGCCACCGTCGAGGCTGGGCGCGGCATGATCGGCGCCCAGCTGATCCCGTGAGCCCTCGACAATCCCGTTGCGCCGTCCCCGTCCGTCCTGGCACCGTGCCCGGTCAGGAGGTGTCCCGATGACCGCACTGCGCGAGATCCGCGCCGACCACGACGACCGGACGATCGTGCTCTACCAGGCCTATCCGCCGGCCGTCGCCGACGCGGCCCTGGCGGCGGGCCGCTTCGTGCCGCCGTTCAGCTTCCACCGGATGACTTGGATCAAGCCCTCGTTCCGCTGGCTGATGCACCGCAGCAACTGGGCCCGCAAGCCGGGCCAGACCAGGGTGCTGGCGGTCCGGATCACCCGCGAGGGCTGGGAGGAGGCGCTCGGCCGGGCCGTGCTGACCACCGCCCACCCTGAGGAGGTGGCCCGCGCCGAGGTTCATGTGCAGTGGGATCCGGAGCGGACGCTGCGCGGGGCGGCGCTGAACCACTACAGCATCCAGGTAGGGGTCGGCCGCTCGCTGATCCGCACCTTCGCCGAGGAATGGGTCACCGAACTCACCGACCTCACCCCGCAGGTGCAGCGGATCGCCGCGCTGGTCCGTGGGGGCCAGGTGGCGAAGGCACAGCGGCTGCTGCCGCCCGAACGCCCGTACCCGCTGCCCGCCGGGACCGCGCGGCGCCTCGACCTCGGGTAGGGCCTCATACGTCCCGGCGCCGCACCACGGCCGCCGTCACCACCACCGCGACGACCGCCCACACCCCCATGGTGATCCACGCGTCCAGCACGCTCGGCGCCCACTTGCTCGTGGTGGTCGAGGAGTTGGGGTTGTAGGTGAGCCGGCCGACGGTGGCCAGTGGCAGGTGGCTGCCGATCTCGTGCAGCCACCGGTAGCGGTCGCCGCCGAACATCAGCGGCATGATGAAGAACAGCAGTACCAGCGACACGATCGAGGCGGTGGCGTGCCGCAGCACCGCGCCCAGTGCCATCCCGATCAGCGCGCAGACCGGCACGATCGCCGCGTAGGCGAGGACGGCCCGCAGGCTGACCCCTTCGGTGATGGAGAGTCCGACGTGCCGGGAGGCGAGTATCGCGTTGGTGGTGAAGAAGGACAGCGTCGACACCACGATCCCGGCGAGCGCGGTGATCCCGCCGATCAGCAGCACCTTGGCGGCGATCACCCCGCGCCGGTCCGGCACCGCGGCGAAGGTGGTGCGGATCATCCCCGTGGTGTACTCGCCGAACACGGTGATCGCCCCGAGGCTGCCGGCCGCGATCGCCATCAGGTAGCAGGCGATGTCGCTCAGGCCGTGGTACAGCGGGTCGTACCGGTACGGCGGCATGCCGGGCATCCGCGGCGGCGGGTGGTCGATGTACGTCAGGTCGCTGTGCACGGCGTTGATGTTGATCACGATCGCCGCCAGCGCGGCGAGCGCCAGCACCCAGTACGTCGACCGCAGCGAGCGCAGTTTGATCCATTCGGCGGCGAGCAGGTCGGTGAACCGGGGCGCAGGTTCCGTCGGACGGGCGCTCTCCGTACGGATCAGGGTCATGGTGCTCATCGGCTCTCTCCTGCCAGGTACTCGACGCTGTCGGCGGTCAGGGACATGAACGCCGACTCCAGGGACGACGTCCGGGGGGCGAGCTCGTGCAGCACCACGCCGTGGCGCAGCGCGAGTTCGCCGATCCGCTCGGCGGGCATTCCGGTGACGACCCCGAACTGCGGCTCCACCAGCACGACTTCGGCGCCCTCGGCGCGCAAGGCGGCGGCCAGCTGGGAGAGTTCCGGCGCCCGGACGGCCACGCTCGACTCCGCATTGCGGGCCGAGAAGTCGGCCAGGCTCTCGTCGGCGATCAGCCGGCCGCGCCCGATGACCACCAGCTGGTCGGCGGTGTGCTCCATCTCGGCCATCATGTGGCTGGAGACGAAGACCGTCCGGCCCTCGTCGGCGAGCCGGCGGAACAGCCCGCGCACCCAGAGCACGCCCTCGGGGTCGAGGCCGTTCAGCGGCTCGTCGAAGAGCAGTACCGGCGGGTCGCCGAGCAGCGCGCCGGCGATGCCCAGGCGCTGCTTCATCCCCAGCGAGTAGCCGCCGATCCGCCGGCCGGCGGCCTTGCCGAGTCCGACCTCGGCCAGCACCTCGTCGACCCGCCCGAGCGGGATCCGGTTGCTGCGGGCCAGCGCCGACAGGTGCGCCCGGGCGGTGCGCCCGCCGTGCACGTCCCCGGCGTCCAGCAGGGCGCCGACGTGCCGCAGGCCGCGCGGCCGGTTCGCGAAGGGCGCGCCGTCCACGGTGACGGTGCCCCCGGTGGGGGTGTTGAGGCCCAGGATCATCCGCAGCGTGGTGGACTTGCCCGCGCCGTTGGGGCCGAGGAAGCCGGTGACGGCGCCCGGCCGGACGGTGAAGGTCAACTGGTCGACGGCCGTGGTGGCGCCGTACCGCTTGGTCAGTCGCTCGATCTCGATCACGGGGACAACGGTGCCGGTCAGGGCCGTAGTCGGGCATCGGGCGGCGGGACACAACCCGGAGCCGCCGCCCCCGCCCCCGGGATTACTCCCGCGGGCCAATGCGCCGCCGCGCCGCCCGCCGCTACCATCGCGTCATGATCACCGAACCCCGCCCGCCCCTGCTCAGGCGCCTGCCCGCGGGCGTGTGGGTGGCGGCGTTCTGGACGGCCATCGTGGTGTTCCGGTTCTTCACCAGGGACAGCGAGTTGAGCCACCTCTTCGACTACAACGGCAACACCGAGGACATGCCGCTGGTGGTCACCGCCGTGGTCACCACCCTGGTCGCCTTCCTGCTGGTCCGGCTGCCGCTGGCGGCGGTCGCGGCGGCGCTGGCGGGCGGCGTCTACTCGCTCGGGATGTGGACGGTCCCGGCGACGGCGCCGTTGCAGTTCCTGATCGCCGAGGTGGTGGTCGCCTACTGCGTGGTCACCCGCTCCCGCCTGGTCTCCACGATCGCGGTGTCGATGCCGCTGGCCGTGCTCACCACGCTGTACGCCTGGGGCGCCGTCAACGGTTACCCGGTGAACCCGTACGCCTACCTGGGCCTCGCCGCGACCGTCCTGATCGCCTGGCTGATCGGCAACACCGTCCGCCAGAGCCGCGCGCACGCCGACGCCCTGCGCGGCCGCGCCGCCGAGCAGGCCGTCACCGCCGAACGGCTGCGCATCGCCCGCGAGTTGCACGACATGGTCGCCCACAGCATCGGCATCATCGCGATCCAGGCGGGCATGGGCAGCCGGGTCATGGACACCCAGCCCGCCGAGACCCGTAACGCGCTGAACGCCATCGAGGCGACCAGCCGGGAGACCCTGGCCGGGCTGCGCCGGATGCTGGGCGCGCTGCGGCAGGGCGAGGGGGAGTCGGCGCCGCTCGAAGTAGCGCCCGGGCTGGGTGAGTTGGACCGGCTGGTGGAGAGGACCGCGGGCGCCGGGGTGCGGGTCGCGCTCACCCGGCGCGGTGACGCCCGTACCCTGCCGCCCGAGGTGGACCTCGCCGCCTACCGGATCGTCCAGGAGGCCGTCACCAACGTGGTCAAGCACTCCGGCACCCGCGACTGCCACGTCACCATCGCATACGAGGACCGGGAACTCGGCGTCACCGTAGTGGACCTGGGTGCCGGTGCCGCGACCGGCGCCCCCGGCACCGGCTACGGCCTGGCCGGCATGCGCGAGCGGGTCGCCCTGCTGCACGGCGAGTTCAGCGCCGGCCCGCGCCCCGAGGGCGGCTTCCGCGTCGCCGCCCGACTGCCGATCCCCGAAGAAGCCGCCCTGGAGGTGGGACTGTGATCCGCGTCGTCCTGGTCGACGACCAGCCGCTCATCCGAACCGGCCTGCGGGTGCTCATCGCCGACGCCCCCGACCTGGAGGTGGTCGGCGAGGCCGGCAACGGCGCCGAGGCCGTCGAACTGGTCGCCCGGCTGCGCCCGGACGTCGCCGTGATGGACATCCGGATGCCCGGCATGGACGGCATCGAGGCCACCCGCCGGATCCTCGCCGACCCCGAACTGTCCACCCACGTGCTCGTCCTCACCACCTTCGACGACGACGACTACGTGTACGGCGCGCTGCGCGCCGGGGCGAGCGGCTTCCTGGTCAAGGACCTGGCCCTGGAGACCATCCTGGACGGCGTGCGGGTGGTCGCCGCCGGGGACGCCCTGCTCGCGCCCGGCATCACCCGGCGCCTGATCGGCGAGTTCGCCGCCCGCCCGGAGGCCGCCGCCCGGCCCCGGAAGTCCGCCGAGGGCATCACCGAGCGCGAGCGCGAGGTGCTCACCCTGGTCGGCCGCGGCCTGTCCAACGCGGAGATCGCCGAGGAGCTCACCATCAGCGTGGCCACCGCCAAGGCGCACGTCGCCCGGCTGTTCACCAAGCTGGACGCCCGGGACCGGGTGCATCTGGTCATCCACGCCTACGAGTTCGGCCTCGTCGCGCCCTCCTAGGACACGCCCCGGGACACGCCCCGGGAACGCGACGAGCGCCGGGGTGGGCCCGCACAACCCCACCCCGGCGCTCTACCCCTGTGTCAGATCGTCATAGGCGATGCCTCAGGGGACGATCGCGTGCGAGATCTGGCAGGCGCTGACCGCGTTCGACCAGGTCGCCTGCATGGCGAACGAGCCGGTCGCGAAGTTCACGTTCTGCGCGCCGCCGGTGCCGCCGGTGCCCTTCCAGGCGCACTTGTCGCCGTTCTCGGCACCGGAGGAGTCGGTCCAACCGCCGGCCGGGTTCTGGTCGGTGACGGTCTCCGCGTACTCGTGGCCGTACACGATGGTCACGCCGTCCAGCAGGCCCGCGCTGCCGCTGTTGACGTAGTTCTGGCCGCAGGAGGTGCCCATGTCGGTCACGTACGGGTTGTTGCTGAACGACACGTCACCGTACGGGGAGGTGGCCGCGCCACCGCTCAGCGTGGTGTCGCCGTTCCAGTCGTGCCAGGCACAGAACTGGCCCGTGGAGGTGTTGAAGCCGTCCGGGTGGGTCCCGGTCGGCGAGAGCACGATGTACTGCGCGTTGCGGTTGGAGGCCGCCGTGGTGTTGCCGAAGTGCCCGGCGGCCGCGATCGCCTCGGTGGCGATCTGGTTGCCGGTGGCCTGGCCCGGCGCGGCGGCGGAGTTGTCCACCCAGACGCCGGCCAGCGCGCCGCCGGTCGGGTAGCCGACGTGCGAGGCGGTCGACGGGCAGCTGGTGGCGCCCTTGGCGACGCCCTCGCAGTACTGGGTCAGGACGCCGGACCAGAGTTCGTTGTTGGTGCCCAGGCCCTTGTACAGCTGCTGCGCGCGGACGGCCTCGCCCGACGGGTCGCCGGACATCGTGGTGTAGCCGTTGGCGTCGGTGCCCGCGGTGCCCCACTGGGAGCCCCAGATGACCACGTAGACCTTCGGCGCGCCGGTCGTGACACCGATGCCGTCGACGCCGCCGCCGAACTTCAGGTTCGACGTCCGGGTCGCGGCCGCGGAGGCGGCGTTGGCGTGCTCGGCGCTCTCCTTGGTGGGGACGACGCCGTGCCGGTACGGGTGGCTGTTCCCGGCGAACTCGCTGCCCGGCTGGTCCGCCTGGGCGGCCGGGGCGGCGGCGAAACCGGTGGCGGCCAGCGCCAGTGCGCTGAGCCCGGTGAGGGCCCGGACGCGCGCCTTGCGGGAGGTGGGGGACATGCCCATTGTGAGGGTTCCTCTCTCATGCCGACCGCACACGGATGGGGCGCGGCGGCACTGTGGGGGACAAATGGGGAGGAGCAGCGACGATGGTCCGGAACCACTGGCGGTTCGTCATGAACAGTCAGTGAAGTGGGGATGGGGCACCGGTTTACCGCCGACGGCCGGAAGCAAAGCACCGCCGTCGAAACCGGGTCAACGACGGCGATAGTAAGACGAGACCCAAGGAAACCCCCGGCGAACGTATAGAACGCCAAAAGGCCGCAGCTGACGGGCTGTTGACACGCGTAGCGCAGCTGTATCTCAACAGTTGAGGGTGCGGTTTACACCGTATTCGTCCCCCCGCGCCCTCCCCGCGACCTTCACCGAACGACCACAACCACCCCTTCCCAGCCCCCCGGTCGGTGCCCTACCTTGTCCGCACCACTGCGGCCGCCGTCCGCGGGAATACTGGTGCCATGGCCGATTCGCATCACAATCAGCTCACCGGCGGGTCCTACGGCGGCATGGTCATCCAGGCGCGCAATGTCAACGGGGTCCCGTTGGGCGGGGTCGCGCACGCGGGAGTGCCGCCCCGGCCGCCGGTGCGGCAGGTGGGAGCGGTCCCGGCCCTCGCCGACGCCTACCGGCCGCGCGGCCTCGACCTCGCCGCCGTCGAGACCTCGGCCGTCGTCCTCACCGGCATGTGCGGCAGCGGCAAGACCCAGGTCGCGGCCCACCACGTCCACGAACAACTGCGCGGCGAGGACGTCGACTTCGTCCTCTGGGGCGCCGCCAGCAGCCGCCAGGCCGTGGAACGGGCCTACGCCCGGGCCGCCGCCGAACTCGGCCTCGCCCAACCCGCCACCGCCGAGCGCTTCCTCGCCTGGCTCCGGACCACGGACCGCCGCTGGCTGGTCGTCCTCGACGACCTCCGGGACCCGTCGGACCTGCGCGCCCTCTGGCCCCCGGCGGCCCCGCGCGGCCGTACGGTCGTCACCACCCGCCGCCGTGACCCGTCCCTGCGGACGGCGGACCGGCAGGTTCTGGAGGTCGGGCCCTTCGGGCTGTCCGAGTCAGTCGCCTACCTCGCCGACCGGCTGAGCCCCCACGGCCTGACCGCGCCGACCAGCCAACTCGGGAGCCTGGCCATGGCGCTGGGACACCTTCCGCTCGCCCTTGCCCAGGCCACCGCCTACCTGATCGACCGCGCCGACACCGGCGCCACCGTCGCCGGCTACCTCCACCGGCTCTTCGACGGCCGCCCCCTGTCCGCACTCGCCCCCGACCCGGCCGCCCTCCCTGACGCCCAGGAGGCCACCCTGGCCGCCGTCCTCGCGGCCGTCCTCAAGGACGCGGACGCCATGACGGGCGGGCTGGCGAAACCCGTGCTCCAACTCGCCTCCGTCCTGGCCGGCTACGAGCTCCTCTCGGCGGACGTCCTCACCCCCGAGGCCGCCCGCCTCCACTACGCCGCCACGATTGCCGAGACCCGGGCGACCCCCGAGGCCGTCCACGAGGCGCTTCGCACCCTGCACCGCCTCAACCTGGTCACCCGAAGGCCGCAGGAAGAGGGCTGGCACCTCGACCTGGTCGAGGTGCACCCCCTGGTCCAGCGCGCCGCCCACGACTCCGTGCCGCCCGGGCCCCGACGCTCGCAGCTGGTCGAGCTCGCCGCGCTGGCCCTGGCGACCGTCTGGGTGGCCGGCCGGCACGACCGGGAGACCCTGGGATTCAGGCGAGCCAACCTCGACGCCCTGACCGCCCGCCACCCCGAGGTCCTCCAGGGCCCCACCGGCCCGCCCCTCACCATGCTGGCCGAGGCCGCCGCCCTCCTGACTCCCAAGCCGAGCTGACCAGTCCCTACGGCCCCTCGATCTCCGTGATCCGCATGATCCTCCCGTGCGAGTCCAGCACCACGTCGTAGGCGTTCCCGAAACAGCCGTACGGATCCGCCGGATCGCGCTCGGCGAGGCAGTCGTTGAGGTGGGTGACCAGCTCGTCCAGCTGGACGGGCTTCGCGGCGTCCCCGTGCGGGCGGTCGACCAGCGTCGCCGTCACGCCCGAGGCCGCGAAGCCGTAGTGGACGGGCGTGCCGGTGGCCTCGTAGCTGGGCGGGTCGCAGGTGTAGCGGGCCGGCTGGGCGGTGAGCTCGGCCGGGTCGGCGGCGACGATGACGAGCACCTGGTGGCCGGGCAGTCGACCGGGGGCCGGGCACTGGTAGCCGGGGTCCGGGGCGGCGATGGTGCCGGGGACGGGGGAGTCGGCGGCCTCGTCGTCGGTGAGGTCGTCCCCGTCGTCCAGCAGGTCGTCGGCATCCTCGTCGGCGCCCTCGTCGGCGAGGGCGGCCGCGGCGGAGGCCGCGTTCACCGTCGGGCGGGAGTCGGCGGGGGTGCAGCCGGTGAGGCAGGCCAGAGCGGTGCCGGTCAGCGCGGCGGCGGTGAGGAGGATGCGGGGCACGGCCATGGCACAAGTCTCTCCCGGGCGGCGGCGCTGGTCTGCACTCGGGTACACGACCGGCGCGCGCTGCACGGTTCCCGCCCCCGCCGGACGTGCGGATCCGGCGGGGGCGGGAGGCTGGGGGAGAAGGCAGGCCTCAGACCGCGACCGGCCGCTGCGACTCGTACGCCTCGCGCACCCGCGCCTGCGCCGCCGGCTCCACGCCGAGGTGGTCGAGCCCGAGCAGCGCCGCGCCCAGGACGGGCGGCGCGACGACCACCCGCGGCTCGGCCAGCGGGGCGGCCTCGGCGAGGCGCGCCGTGAGGTTGTCGAGCAGCAGCGGCTGCCGGGAGGCGAGGACGCCGCCGCCGAGCACCACCGGGGTGGGGGCGTCCAGCAGGTCCAGCCGTCTCAGCGCGACGACGGCCAGCCGGACGATCTCGTCGGCCTGCCGGTCGATCAGCTCCAGGGCGGTGGCGTCCCCTTCGCCCGCGACCGCGAACAGCACCCGGACGATCTCGTGCAGCCGGGCGTTCGGCAGGTGCCCGAGGTGGACGGCCTCGGCGACGGCCCCGGCGCTGGGCAGGCCGAAGTGCTCGGCGATGGCCCGGGCCAGCGCGGTCGGCCCGCCGCGCCCGTCCTCCGCGCGGACGGCGTGCCACATGCAGGTGATGGCGAGCCCGGCGCCGCCGCCCCAGTCGCCGGTGAGCTCGCCGAGCGCGGGGAAGCGGGCGGTGCGCCCGTCCGGCAGCAGGCCGACGCAGTTGATCCCGGCGCCGCAGACCACCGCGACCCCGCGCGGGCCGTCGGTCCCGGCCCGCAGCAGGCCGAAGGTGTCGTTGACGACGGTGTTGCTGGCGCCCCAGGGGTGCGATTCGAGGGCGGTGCGCAGCGACTCCTCCTCCACCGGGAGGTCGGCGTTGGCCAGGCAGGCGCTGACGTGGCTGGTGAGCACGCCGTTCCAGGAGGGGTGGCCGGCCGCCGCGGCGGCCTCCTCGACCAGCGGGGCGAGGCCGGCGACGGCTGCGGCGCCGCCGATCCTCTGGGGCGCGAAGCCGCCGCCGCGGGCGGTGCCCAGGACGGTGCCGTCGGCGCCGATCAGGGCGACGTCGGTCTTGGAGTTGCCCGCGTCGATGGCGAGTACGCCGGGCAGGAGCGGTTCGGGCTGGTGGGTCATGAGGTCCCCGCGGCTCGTACGTGGCCCGGCCGGGGTTCCCGGCCGGGGATGGTCGGTCTCCTCGCGGCAGCCCAGGCCCCCCCCCCCCCCCCGGCCCGGTTTTCCGCACCCCCCCCCCCCCCCCCCCCACCAACGCTCCCCGTCCTTGTTTCCGCACCACCCCCCCCCCCCCCCCCCCCCCCCCCCCCCCCCCCC
>NZ_JBHTTU010000043.1:61353-67711 GCF_042794375.1 Kitasatospora sp. NPDC056531
TTCTTTCTGTGGAGTTGGGGGGTGCGAAGAAAGCACCCTCTTGCTCCCGTCCCTTTCCCCTTCCGGGTACTTGCCCCCCCCCCCCTCCCCCCCCTCCCCCCTTTCCTCCCGCCCCCGGGCTGCCGGGCACCGGGCCGATCACGCCCAGGCGAGGTGCTCGCGGTTGTGGGCGAGCAGCAGGTCCGTGAGCCGGTCGGCGAGTTCGATCCGGCCGACCAGCGGGTGGGCGAGCAGGGCGTCGAAGACCCGGTCGCGGCCGCCGCGCAGGGCGGCGTCGAGCGCGAGATGCTCGTACGAGGTGACGGCGGCGATCAGTCCGGCGAACAGCGGCTCGACCGGCCGCTGAGGCAGCGGCCGCACGCCGTCGGCGTCCACCTCGGCCGGTACCTCGATGACGGCGTCGTCCGGCAGGAAGGGCAGCACGCCGTCGTTGCGGGTGTTCACCACCTGCACGGACGTCCCGCCGCCGGTGCCCAGCAGTGCCGCGATCAGCTGGACGGCCGCCTCCGAGTAGAAGGCCCCGCCGCGCTTGCCGAGCAGCTCCGGCTTGGTGTCCAAGCCGGGGTCGGCGTACAGCTCCAGCAGCTGCCGTTCGATCTCGGCGACCTGCGCGGCCCGCGAGCCCTGGGCCTTGAGCTCCTCGACCACCGCGTCGTGCTGGTAGAAGTACCGCAGGTAGTACGAGGGCACCACGCCGAGCCGCCGCACGAAGGCCTGCGGCAGGTGGAGGTCGTCCGCGATCTCCTTGCCGAAGTCCCGCAGCAGCTCGGGCAGCACCTCACGACCGCCCGCGGCACCAGGCCCGTCCAGCAACGTGACCCCGCGCTCCCAGGTCAGGTGGTTGAGCCCGACGTGGTCCAGCCGGACCAGCTCCGGCGCGACCCCCAGGTGCGCCGCGAACTTGCGCTGGAAGCCGATCGCGACGTTGCACAGCCCGACGGCTTTGTGGCCGGCGCTCTGCAGGGCCCGGGTGACGATGCCGACCGGGTTGGTGAAGTCCACGATCCAGGCGTCCGGGTTGGCCCGGCGGACCTGCTCGGCGATGTCCAGCACGACCGGGACGGTGCGCAGCGCCTTGGCGAGCCCGCCCGCGCCGGTGGTCTCCTGGCCGACGCAGCCGCACTCCAGCGGCCAGGTCTCGTCCTGGTTGCGGGCCGCCTGCCCGCCGACGCGCAGCTGGAGCAGGACGGCGTCGGCGTCCGCGACCCCTGCGGCCAGGTCCGTGGTCGTGGCGACCGTGGCCGAGTGCCCCTGCTTGGCGAAGATCCGCCGGGCCAGGCCGCCGATCAGCTCCAGCCGTTCGGCGGCCGGGTCGATCAGCACCAGTTCGCCGATGGGCAGGGTGTCGCGCAGCCGGGCGAAGCCGTCGATCAGCTCCGGGGTGTAGGTCGAACCACCGCCGACGATTGCCAACTTCAGTGCGGACGTCTTCGGTGCGGACATCAGCCCTTGACCCCTGTCAGTGTCACGCCTTCGATGAAGGCCTTCTGTGCGAAGAAGAAGAGGACGATCACCGGCGCCATCACCAGCAGGGTGGCGGCCATGGTGAGGTTCCAGTTGGTGTGGTGGGCGGCCTTGAACGACTCCAGGCCGTAACTGAGCGTCCAGGCCTCGTGGTTGTTGCTGGCGTAGATCTGCGGGCCGAAGTAGTCGTTCCAGCAGTAGAAGAACTGGAACAGCGCGACGGCGGCGATGGCCGGCTTGGCCATCGGCAGGACCACGCGCAGCAGGGTGCGCAGGTCGCCGCAGCCGTCGATCCGGGCGGCCTCGATGTACTCCTTGGGGATGGTCACCAGGAACTGGCGCAGCAGGAAGATCGAGAAGGCGTCGCCGAAGGCCATCGGGATGATCAGCGGCCAGACCGAGCCGCCCAGACCCATCTGCTTGGCCCAGAACAGGTACATCGGGATGACGGTGACCTGCGGCGGAAGCATCATCATCGCGATGACGGCCATCAGCGCCAGGTTGCGGCCGCGGAAGCGGAACTTGGCGAGCGCGTAGGCGACCGGCAGGCTGGAGACGACGGTCAGCAGGGTGCCGGCGCCGGCGTACACCAGGGTGTTGCGCCACCAGGTGAGGAAGCCGGGGGTGTCCCACACCTTGCCGTAGTTGCCCCACTCCCAGTGGGTGGGCCAGTAGTCGGTGGTGAGCGCCTGCTGGTCGTCCATCACCGAGGTGAGGAAGACGAAGACGAAGGGCAGCAGGAAGAACAGCGCGGCGGCGATCGCCAGCGAGTGCACGGCCACCCAGTTGAGCAGCGCGCGGCGCCGGGCGACCCGGGCGGCCGCGGTGCCGGTCAGGGAGGCGCCGGAGGTGGCCTCGGTGAGCGTGGAGCTGAGAGTCATGGTCGGGTCCTCACTGGTCCGCTAGTCGTCGCTCGCCATGAAGCCGGACCGGCGGCGGAGCAGGATCGAGGTGACGGCCATCGAGATGGCGAACAGCACCAGGGCGACGACGCAGGCCGCGCCGTAGTCGAAGCGCTGGAAGCCGAGGTTGTAGACCATCTGCGGCAGGGTCCAGGTGGAGCCCTGGGGGAAGCCCGGCTCGAACTGCTGGCCGGAGTTGCCCGCGATGCCGCTGGCGACCTTCCCGGCGACGATCGCCTGGGTGTAGTACTGCATGGTCTGGATGACCCCGGTGACCACCGCGAACATGATGATCGGCGAGATGTTCGGCAGCGTGACGTACCGGAACTTCTGGAACGGGCCGGCGCCGTCCAGCTCGGCCGCCTCGTACTGCTCCTTGGGGACGTCCAGCAGCGAGGCCATGAAGATGACCATCAGGTCGCCGATGCCCCACATGGCGAGCAGGGTGAGCGCGGGCTTGGACCAGTTCGGGTCGGCGAACCAGCCGGGCTGCGGCAGTCCGAGTTCGCCGAGCAGGTGGTTGAGCGGGCCGGTGCCGGGGTTGAGCAGGAAGGCGAAGGCGACCGTGGCGGCCACCGGCGGGGCCAGGTACGGCAGGTAGAACACCGTGCGGAAGAAGCCGACGCCGGTCTTGATCTTGGTGATCAGCAGTCCGACGCCGAGGCCGAAGGCGACCCGCAGGGTCACCATGATGACCACCAGCCACAGGGTGTTGCGCAGGCCCTGCCAGAAGGTCGGCAGCTCGTTGAGGACGTAGTCCCAGTTCTTCAGCCCGTTGAAGCTGGGCGCGCCGAAGCCGTTGTACCGGGTGAAGGAGAAGTAGACGGTCGAGACCAGCGGGTAGACGAAGAAGACGCTGAACCCGATCAGCCAGGGCGAGAGGAAGGCCAGGGTGCGGGCCGCCTCCCGGCGGCGCTTCCGGCGCAGCAGGTGCTGCGTGGAGGGCGCCGCCGGGTCGGTGGCTCCAGCGCCCTTGCGGGTGCCGAACGCGAGTGACATGGGGAGCTCCGTGGACCGTTCCCGCCGCTACTTGGCCTGGGCGATGTCGGTGTCGATCTGCTTCGCCGTGGCGGCCAGGCCGGCCTGCAGGTCGGCCTGCTTGCCGGACTCGTAGTCGTAGCCGAGGTTCTGCAGCGAGAGGATGTAGCCGCCGCCGTTGACGCTGGCCGGGGTGGTGCCCGAGTGCGGGTTCTTGGCGACGTCCAGGAAGGTCTTGAAGTTGGGGTCGCTGACCAGCTTCGGCGAGCCCAGTGCGTCGAAGGTGCTCGGCACGTTGTGGATCGCGTTGGCGAAGTTGACCACTGCGTCGGTGTCGGTGGTCAGGTACTTGACGAGCTCCCAGGCCGCGGCCTGCTTCTTGCTGGAGCTGGCGATGCCGACGATGGTGCCGGTCTGGTAGCCGCGGCCGTAGGTGTCCGCCTGGTCGTCCGGGACGGGGAACGGGGCGGTGGCCCAGTCGAAGTCGGGCTTGTTCTCGGCGAGCGAGGCGGTGCGCCACTCGCCGTCGATGGCCATCGCGACCTGGCCGGTGTGGAAGGGGTTCTTGGCGCTGAACTCCTCGCCGAAGGTGGCGCGGAACTTGTCCAGCTTGGCGTAGCCGCCGAGCTGGTCGACCAGGCCCTTCTGCCAGTTGAGCATCGCGGCGACCTTCGGGTCGGCGGCGATGGCCGACTTGCCGTCGGCGCCGAAGTAGGTGGCGCCGTACTGGCCGAGGAAGTGCTCGATCTGGGACTCGTAGCCGTGGTACAGCGGCATGAAGCCGAGCTGCTTGTACGAGTCGCCGTCGGCGACGGTCAACTTCTTGGCGTCGTCGGCGAATTCGCTGAAGGTCTTGGGCGGGTTCGCGATGCCGGCCGCGGCGAAGGCCTTCTTGTTGTAGTACAGGCCGTAGGCGTCGCCGAGCAGCGGCAGCGAGCACTGGTTGCCCTGGAACTGCGAGTAGCCGAGCATCGCGGCCGGGAAGGTCTTGGCCGCGTCTATGCCGCTCTTCTGCAGCAGGGGCTTGAGGTCGACGAAGGCCTTGGTCGAGCAGAACATGCCGACGTTGTTGGTGGTGAAGGAGGACACCACGTCCGGCGCGTCGTCGCCACCGGCCCGCAGGGCCTGGTTGACCTTGTCGTCCGCGATGTTGCCCACGGTCTTGACGTGGATGTTGGGGTGGGCCTTCTCGAAGGCGGCGATGTTGTCGTTGATCGCCTTCACCTCGTTGTCCTGGCTCCAGCCGTGCCAGAAGGTGATGGTGACGTCCTTGCCGCTGGCCGAGTCGTCGGTGCCGCCCGCGTCGTTGGAACCGGTGCAGGCGCTGGCGAGCAGGGCCAGCACGGCGCTGCCGGCGACGGCGGCGATCGTGCGACGGCCTCTGCGGGAGGTGGTGGCGTGCACTTCGAGGTCCTCCTGGAGGTGCGCGGGCAGGCGTCATTGCCTCGGGTCCCGCGTAGGGGGTTGGGGGAGAGGTGGGTGCAGGAGCGCAGGGAGTGGATCAGTGGGTGGAGAAGACTGCCTCGCGGGCGTCGGCGAGGGCGCGTTGCAGGGCGCCGTGCAGGACGGGTGAGCCGGGCAGGGCACTGCTGCGGACTTCCGGCCGGGCGAGGCAGATCCGGGCCAGTTCGTCCTCGACGAGCGCGCGCAGGCGTTCGCCGCCCGCGCTCGGCACCGCGCCGGAGAGGACCACCAGTTGGGGGTCGACCACGGCGACGATCACGGCCAGCCCGACGGCGAGCCGCCCGGCCAGCTCGGTCAGGAAGGTGTCGCCGGCGCCCGGGGTGGCCAGGGCCTTGGCGATCGACTCCTCCGCGCTGGGCGCGCCGAGGCCGTGCTCGCGGGCCAGGGCGCGGACGGCGGGTGCGCCGACCTGGGCCTGGAAGCCGCCGAACTTGCGCCGCCGGGCGTCCCACTCGACCGGGGAGTCGGGCACCGGCATGTAGCCGACCTCCCCGGCGCCGCCGGTGAAGCCGCGGTGCAGCCGTCCGGCGATCACGATCGCGGCGCCGACGCCCGCCCCGGCCCAGAGCAGGACGAAGTCCTCGAAGCCCGCCGCCGCGCCGGTGGCCTGCTCGGCGACGGCGGCCAGGTTCACGTCGTTCTCGATCGACACCGGTGCGCCGATCGCCTCGGACAGTTCCTCGACCAGCCGCGGCGAGTGCCAGCCCGGCAGGTGGGAGGCGTAGCGCAGCTTGCCGGTGACCGGGTCGGGGGCGCCGCCGAGACCGATCGCGACGGTGCGCAGGCTCCCCGCGGGCAGCCCCGCGGCCCGGACCGCCCCGGCGACGGCGGCAGCCACTCTCGGCACGGTCTCGGCGGCCGGGAGGCCTCTGGTCGACACGCTGTGCTCGGCCAGCGTGCCACCGGTGATGTCGGCGATCGCGACCCGGATCCCGCTGTTGGTGACGTCCAGCCCGGCGACGTACCCGGCGGCCGGATTCACCTGGTACAGCTGCGCGTTGGGTCCGGGGCCGCCCTCTGTGGTGCCGACCGGCAGGACCAGCCCGGCCGCCTCCAGCCGGGACAGCAACTGCGAGGCGGTCGGCTTGGACAGCCCGGTCAGGGTGCCGATCTGGGTGCGCGAGAGCGGGCCGTTCGCCAGCAGGAGTTCGAGGGCGGCGCGGTCGTTGATGGCGCGCAGGAGGCTCGGGGTGCCGGCGAGGGGGGCCTTGGCGGTGCTCTTGGTCATGCCCGGAATCCTCCTCTTTCGGCTGGTTGACGGGAACTATTAGGAAACTTTCCAGTCGCTTGGACAGGACCGTACGGGCCGCGTCAGCGGGGTGTCAATGGCCGGTGGAGCGGGGGATGCCGAAGCGTTACCGGACAGCGTGAAGCCCCGCTCCCGCCGGAGCGGGAGCGGGGCCAATACTCACCCGACCTTCAAAAAAATAAGTTTGCTGCTCCTCCTTGGATAAGGAGGAGCGCAAAGCGATGGACGAATAAATGAAGAAGATGGGAATTGTGGCGGGGGGGGGGGGGTGGGAGGGGTGGGGGGGGGACGGGGAGGGAGG
>NZ_JBHTTU010000043.1:67721-68038 GCF_042794375.1 Kitasatospora sp. NPDC056531
GTTTTTTTTTTTCTTTGGGGGGGAGGGAGGAGAAAAAGGAGGGGAAAAAAGAAGGGGGGAGGGGGGGGGTGGGGGTGGTCCCCTTGGGGCCGCGGGGGCCCCACGCCATCGAAAACTGATTAACCCTAGACCAGCGGAGGGGGACTTAGGAACTCGATCGCCCGCCTCGGCTAGGCGGCGGGCGGGCGGGCGATCGCGAGAGAGAAGTGAAGGAAGAGAGGAATGGCGGCGGGCCTCTTCCCACAACAAGGAGGAACCCAAAAAAAAAAAAAAAAGGACACCCCCTCGCCCCCCAGAGGCACCAGAGGGGGGAGGGT